>JBAQBR010000001.1:0-320557 GCA_049293675.1 Patescibacteria group bacterium
CATATCTCATCGGAACTCTGACTCTATCTGCTTACTCTGTTCACTGATACGAGGAGTGAGGGATTGGATTTTTTGTCAGAGATTACCAAAGGCGTAGAGTGGATTAAAGGATTGATATATTTTCGCAATAACTGGTATAATAAGAGGAATCCCGACTATTGGTGTTATCAATAGAAGAGCAAGTCATTTTAGTTGTATAAGTACAATCACTCACATAATGCAAGTAAGTATCATTAATATCTTTAGTAATACTTTTGTTACTACATCGTCTCAATTTATATTTTTTATTGAGTGAACCTTACCATAAGACTCATATAATTTATCTATTTTCTCTTTATAGGAATTGTTTTCTATATTTCTTCAGAAAATTATCTCATAATCTTTTGTATAGAAGAACTTTCACATACCTATATAATAAAATACTGCTCTGAGAAAACTAAATCAAGTAAATACAATAGGAGTAAATATGAAATATAAAATCCATGAAATCTGAGTTTCGAAAAATATACCCATAAGAATAAATCCAAATCAAGCCATGTACAGGGTAGATAATCCTAGAAAATGTATGAAAATATCTATGAGATTTTTCATTCAAAATCAGTCTCTTACCAAAAATCCCCTCTTTTGAAGTTCTTTCTTTTCCTCAGATGTGAGATTCATATTGTTCATACTAAAGTATAAATTAGATGGTTATACGAGTTTTCCTAACATCATATCAAGTTTCCCAATATTCTCATCCAGTTCTTTCATGAGTTCTGTTGCTCTGATAGATTGCAACTCTCTGTTCTCTCACTCTCATCATACACTGACTCGTACTTTCATGAGTTCCTCTTGAGAATTCTCTAATTCTACCTTTTTACTCTCAAGAAAAGTCTTCAGAGAAAGTAGGGGAGTATGGATATCATCTCTGAGGGAATTGATATACTTGGTGCTGTCAAAGAGATCTCACTTATTTGCTCGCTGTTCTACCTGTTCGAGTTTCACTACTAGATTCACAATCTGAGAAAAAGTAGAAGCCAGTGAATCAAATGACTTACTCAAAACTCGAAAGTCCATATCTCATCGGAACTCTGACTCTATCTGCTTACTCTGTTCACTGATACGAGGAGTGAGGGATTGGATTTTTTGTCAGAGATTACCAAAGGCGTAGAGGGGATGGGTCGTGTTGAAGAGCTTATTTCCAATAATAGCCAATATATATATCCCGATAATTCCTATAAAATAATTTACAAGAACGTATAATTTGAATAACATAAAAAATAGACTCATTGAACTTGCAACCAATAAGATACTCCAAATAGCCATTCAGAATCTATCTGAAAGAATATTAGGTTTGCTATCTTGAGTGGTTATATTTATCCATAATATCTTTCTTGTAAGTAACTCAACGGCCTTTAGGATTCATTTATCTCCTACTTTTCATTTTGCAACAATAACTCAAGAAGAGTTATAGAAGACACTTCAATAGAATATATACAATATTGCTGTTCTAATAGTCATAAAAACTACAGGTACTGAGCTAAACAAGATAAATCTAATAAGTAATAAATCCGTATTGAATCATAAGTCCATAGAGAATAGCCAAGCCAAGAATCAAAATGAAATTGAAATAATGAATAAAAGAAATAGTGTTGGGATATCTTTCAAGAATCTATAAATATTTATAGTATTTTTCACAAAAAACCCTCTCTTTTCGAGTTCTTTCTTTTCTTTTAATGTAAGATTGATAGCTTTCATAAAAAATTTATTAGTTATTATCTATTCCTTATTTTCTGACTAAAACCCACTCTGTAGTTCCAACATCTTATTGTAGATACCTCACTTCATGACAAGCTCGTCATGATTGCCTCGTTCAACTACCTCTCATCACTCTATCACTATGATATCATCTGCTCGTTTCACTGTCTGGAGTCTATGAGCGACGATGATAACAGTACGTCATTCGAAAAGTATATTGAGTGCTTCTGTAATCTTCTCTTCGCTGAACGAGTCAAGTGCAGATGTAGGCTCATCGAGGAGTATGATCTCAGGATCCTTGAGAAATATCTTAGCTATAGCGAGTCTCTGTTTCTGTCCTCCAGAGAGTCTCACACCTCGTTCTCCTATCTCAGTATCCAGTCACTTCTCCATCTCGAAGACAAAGTCACACTGAGCAAGACGAAGAGCTTTTTCGAGTATTTCATCAGTATCTGTACGGGTGTTTATGTTTCCTTTTCCTGCAATAGCAGATACGAGATTTTCTCTGATAGTCGCATCGAATACTCATGGTTCTTGAGTGAGGTATCCTATGTGTGGATAGTATGTCTTGAGTGCTGTCTCATCCAGACGATTTCCCATAACAGATATACTTCCACTCTCTGGATGGAGGTATCCTGCTATGAGCTTCATAAGAGTCGTCTTACCTCCACCTGATGCACCAACCAGTGCTGTCTTCTTTCACTTCTCGAGAGTGAGTGAGAAATTCTCGAATACTTTTGTGTCGTTGTAGCCGTAAGTGATATCTTGTATCTCTATATCCTGAGACTCTGGAGAGAAGGGGAGTCATGTGGAGTAACCATGGATGGGTGGTCAGTTATCTATAGCATCCCAGAGACTCTCTATTGTTGAGAATTCTTTGGTAAAGTTCTTGTAAAACTCAATTGATTCAAGGAGAAACGTCTCGAACATGAGAAGGATTGTCATCGCAAGTGTAAAATCCACGAGTGTAAATTCACCTGTAAATGTCTTGTATCCTACAAAATATAAGATTCAGATTCTTGCGAAGGCAAGGAAAACACGTGGAATATTGAATATAAAAAAGAGTGAATGAGCAACCTTACCATCAGCCTCTTCTATCTCTTCATGGATATTATAGAGTTCTTTTGCTCGAATATCCATCTGATTATTTTGGAGTATCTCTATCTTGGACATGATTATCTGAACGAGTTTTCTTGCGTATTCATGACGTTTCTCAGTACGGATCCTGCGGTAGCTCCGAGCGAATCCGTCAATCCAGACAACGAGAACATGTACGATAAATACACAGATAATAAATACTCACCCATAGAAATTATCCATAGAGTAGAGTATATATATTGTAGCAGCGAATATAACAAATGTTCTTGTAAAATCTCGAAGTCAAAATGAAAGAAGCTCATTCCATCGTTTGATACCATTTTGCATGATTGATACAAGTTTTCATGTACCGAGCACCTCGATATAGTTGTTATCTATCAGCATCATCTTGCGAACATATGTATCTGATATGTACTTTTCGGTGGAGTAGTAGAGACGAGGCCACTCCCACTTTCTTCCAAGAAAGTTAAGGATGAAATATGAAATAATTGCTACTATGAAAAGATAAGATACGCTCTCAAATGCTTCAATATCATCTTTTACAATTGCATTGGTTGTATCTTTTATGAGGTTGACTATCAAGATACTATACATTGCCCAGAGTACGAACTTGAGACATGAGAGCATGAGATACTTCTTGTCTTGCAAGAGTGGTGCGAGGAACCTCTTTGTTTTTCACCAAAATGTCAGAGTTGAACTTTTCATACTAAACTAAATAATTACTTTTCAGGAAGTATTGGGCAGATTCCTACGGAATGACAAAAGAAAAATAATTCCTGACTTAGACTTTTTACTTATCCTTAGACTATTATTCTACTTCTCCTCCTGTCGTATCACGAACTCTATGTTATCAGTATTGGATGAGACTGTTGATATCCAAAAAGGAGAGAATGATATATCTACATCTTTGACATAACCATCTTCCTTGAGTCGCTTCATGGCATCTTCTTCTCCGAGTCATGCTATGAGGAGCTTCATATGTCGAGTGAGCTCATTGGCGGTATTTTCGAAGTCATATGTTACACTTGCTGTCATCTCCATAGTTGCCTTGATACGACTATTGTCCTCGGCCTTAGAGACGATATTGTTCATGCGGAGTGTATCTGTATGTATCGCGAGTTCCTTGTCAGTTCACTGAAGGAGTCACTCACGGAAGATAGCAGTGAGATACTCGACAGTTGCTCGTCTATCATAGACAATTGCCTGAACTGTGACAGTACCGCGGAGCATGATATCATTGGCGATATCACCATACTTCTGTCCTGATACGAGTGTGATGGTCTCACCCGTGAAGACGATTCCTTCGCCCATGAGGAGTGCATAGTCTTCACCTGAAGTTTTTTTGTTATCATCGAGCTTATTCTGGAGCTCGTCTCTTGCAATACGTAGGAGTTGTTCTCTGAGTATTCATTCGAACTTCTTGACCTCTACTTCTGTGACGATATGTACCTTCGGATCTTGTCCACCCGTGAAGTCTTCTTTAGTTTTTGCATAGACCTTATCTCGGTTGAACTTGAGTCATGGGATTGTGAGATCTGTTCAGGCTTTTATATTCCCACGGATTCAGATGACTTTCCCAGCTTCGTCATTGGGGTCTGCAGTTACACTGACCTCAACACGACCAATCTCAGTAATATCGTTGATAGTGCGTGATGGTGGTACATTGACCCAGTTACGAGTACGGAAAACTTCGCCCGTCTCAGTTACGAGACGAGTCTGTGGCTTGAGTGCTTGTTCTGTTGTGAGCTCATTGTAGATAGTGATAACTCAACCTGCACTCGCAGTAGAGTTGGGATCGATGGTATCGAGTGTGAATTGCATCTCATGTACTACTGGTATAGACATGACCTTCTGAGTGATGACATTGCGTGCTGATTGCAGTTCAGAGCCACTAGTGGCATTGAGTGCGTAGATGATATTGGCACTTACAGGCTTGATAGTGATCTGTGGTGCTATTGAAACATAGGTCTTGGATACAGCAAAGTGAAATATAAAAAGAAGGAGTGTAATAGAGACCACAAGTCCGCTCACCATGAGTACCATATTCGGTGATGACTCCCGAAAGTGGAGCATACGCTCTTTTTTCTTCTGAAAGAACTTCTTAAAAAGAATAAAATACAGATATGATCCTCCACGCTTGATCTCGTAGAGAAAATATTGCCACATTGTCATGTTATGTGCGAGGAGGTTTTTTTTCTCATATTCGCGCTCGAACTCAGCAAATGCTCACTTGAGTTCGCCTTGAATTCCTATGGATTTGGCCATCTGGAGTTCTGACTCTTCTGATACAATAAGGATGATCTCATCAGAGTGGAATCGGCGAGAGAGGACGAAGAAAAAATCACGAGACAAGGGAAATACAGTCTCTGTAAGATCAACATAAAAAACTCATGTATGTTTTTTCTTTTCTTCTTTTATCAGAGAAAGTACAGATACTTGAGGAGTATTCTTGGGAATCTTGAGGATGTGTTTGTTGCTATTCATAACTGTAGAGAACATAACGAAGGATGCGAACAAGTGGATCTTTTTTTACCATGAGGAGCTCTGTGGCTATATCTGAGAGTCAGTGAGTGACAACCTGGTCAGCATCACAATCAAGGATATCTGAGAATCTCTGGATACGGATCTTGGTGGCGTACTCCTCTATGAGGGCCGTGGAAAAAGTCCGATATATGTCCTCAGATTCGAATATACCACCATGACAGAATATATAATCAACAGAAAAATCTGAAACATTTTCTGAGACAAAAGCTCGGAGGGTGTCTATCGTATACTCAAAAAAATCACGAACAATCTCAGCACGAACTTCTCTGTATTCATCATTGGAGAGCATATGTTCAATCTGTAGGGAAGTGAGCTCTCCGTGCTCACGAGCAATCATCCCCATCAGCATATCAGCTCAAAATGGAAACGTCTCAAGTGCAACGACGCTATTGTCTTGCATACATATCATCGTGGTATGGAGGAGTCCGATATCGATGATACAGGCATTGGTTCCGATATAGTCATTTTTCTCGAGAATCTTCGGGAATACGAGCGGTGTAGGGATGAGAGAGATGATATTCTTTCCGATATGAGAAGCGATAGAGCGTATTACGTTGAATTCGCTTGCAGGAGCAAAGAGATTGAGGATAGAGAGTCGTATCTTGGAACCCGTGAATCAGATAGGATTCGTGACAGATTTGCCGTCGATCTCGATAGCCGTAATCGTAGATGATACGAGTTTGAGGTCATCATGGACAATACCGAATATATTGCGAGCACGACTACGTACACGATCAAAAGAGTTCTTTTCTACCTTTTTTACCATGGTATCTACCTCACTCATTGTTATTGGATCGCCAGATTTCCGGATGTATTGTGTTGTGATATGATCTGAGACGAATTGACTTGAAGAAAATCCGAGAATAACATCTTTCGGAATTGTATCTACTTTTTGAGAGGCTTGGATCATCGAACGTTCGATAGAGAGAGAAACTCATCTCATATCCGCGATAGCTCAAGCAATCATATTTTTGCGGTTCTGTCGTATGGAAGAGAATCCGAGTAATACTGGATCCAATGATTCGATACTATAGACTCATGTTCGTACTCGATATGACCCTATATCTACTGCAAGAAATCGTTCATAATCATGTATATGTGAGAGATGGAAAGCCATGAAAAAGAGTAGAAATGTGAAAGTATCCAAGTATTCGTTACTGAAAAGCGAAATTTTACCCGCAGAATATACAGATTTTCAGGTGAAAAGCAATCATTTTGTCGGTAATATTTGCAGAAAAAAGAAAAATATGATAGCATAAAAACATGTACAAAAAACCGTCTCCATCTCGACTATCATATATATTTACGATTATTGCTTGGAATATTATTCTTGCGTCGGCTGTGATATTTTTTGATCAGATAGAAAATATATGAAACTGGACCCCGAGATGACTCGCAAGAATCGATAATATCAGGATAATCATCGTACATCTCTGTATCACTGCTCTCATAGGAAGTGTAGTATCTTGGATATTCCGAGAGATACGACATAGTGGCGCCATAGAGAATATTATTGTACGTCGTTTTTTACCGATTATTCGATTCTTAGTTACTGCTTGAATCTGGATTGTAGGTATATTCTATATACTCGAGAAGCTCAATATCGATACACGCAGTATCCTCACATGAGCATGAATCTGATGAGCCATTTTAGCATTTGCCGCCAAGGATGTTATGACCAACTTTCTCTGAAGCTTGTCGATACTTCTGTGAAGAATATTCGATATAGGCGAGGAGATACGTATAAGAAAAGGCTTCAATGTTTTATATGAAGGTGTTGTAGAGGAGATTACCTTGAACTACACCAAAATCACCAAAAAAACAGGAGAAGTCATGTTCATCCCCAATAGGACTATATATGCTGAAGTGATAGAAAACATAAGCCGTGAACGCTATATCACATACACATACATAGTACCTTTTTCTAAATCAACCTCAGTATGAAAAGATATAAAGGAGCGATTAAAAATCATAGAGTGAAAGATTGCTGAGTATAATCCTCTTCTGATGGAATGGCGTACAGAGAATACGAATGCCTGAGATTTTACATATATAATCGATGTACAATTCCCCGAAGAAAATGATGCAATCGATCGAGATATCCGTATGTATCTCACAGAACATATATTCCGAGGATAAAAAAGAGACCACTTCTCTTGAAGTGGTTTTTCTTTGCCTTTTTTATGGTTTTTTCTATACTCAGAATATCCTCTAGAAAAGATGATAGATGTTGTATCTATCTCATTTTCCACTTTTATTTTTTCACCCATATTACCTGTGTCCAATCTCTTTTTTATCCTTGCATCCCTTATTGCAGCCTTTATCCTGACTCTCATACTGATGCCACCTGGCATACGACTCCTTCAGAGACTCAAGATGGGAAAGCAGATACGTGAAGAGTGACTCATTGGAAAGGCAATAGAGTTTTCTAAGCTCCATGGAGGAAAAGCAGGAACACCAACTATGGGTGGTGTTTTTATCCTCGTTACTGTCATCATCCTTACGATATTCTCCATCGGGGTTAATCTTCTTTCTCCTTGGCTCGATGCCAATTTTGGAGAGAGTATCAGTCATAGTCTCTGGAACCGTAACGAGACATATATTGTGATATTCACTCTCTTGAGTGTCGGTGCTATCGGTATGATAGACGACTATCTCAACATCAGATGAGTCGGCAAGACCAAGTGACTCTCTGCTCGCGTCAAGACCATACTCCTCACGATATTCTGACTTATAGGAGCATATTGGTTCTACGCAAAACTCTGATATTCCACTGTACAGATTCCATTTTTTGGAGAGATGGATCTCTGATATATGTATATTCCACTCTTTGTACTCATACTCTATTCTTGAGCTAATAGTGTCAACATTACCGATGGACTCGATGGACTTGCTGGAGGACTCCTTATGTTCCAATATGCAGCGTATGGATTCATCACGTATAGTATGTGACTTTTTATCCTCTCTGCTTTCTGCCTCATCATCACATGAGCACTTATGGCCTTTCTCTGGTTCAATATCCATCCTGCAAGGGTTTTTATGGGGGATATTGGTTCTCTCTCTCTTGGCGCCACTCTTGCGGTGATTGCCATGATGACAGATACACTTCTTGGATTCGTTGTGATGAGTGGCATATTTATCTTAGAGACACTCTCTGTTATCGTACAGATGCTGAGTAAAAAGTTCCGTAACGGTAAAAAAATATTTCGTATTGCTCCATTTCACCACCATCTTGAAGCCATAGGATGGCAAGAAGAGACTATCGTTATGCGTCTCTGGCTCGTCGGTATGGTACTCGCTGTTGCAGGAACGATGATTATCATGGTTCAATAAGTCCAAAAAAAGAGCAAAAACACGAATTCATCTATATATTGTATCTGACTACATATTGTGTTCACAAGAGACATGAAGTTTCCGCATTGCAGAGCCATTTCCGCATTGCAGAGCCAAAACTCAAAAATGCCACCTTTTCCTTTACTAGAGAGGAAAAAATTACTATTGACAAGAGATTTACAGAAGAAAAAGCGAAAAAAATATTGCATTTCCTTTTCGTCTGTCTATAATCAGTTCTGTCCTTTATTTCTTAACTTTTTCCACTATGAAGAAGCAGGACTTTATCAAGGCTGTTGCCGCTAAGGCAGGTCTCTCTCAGGATGCAGTTTCAAAGGCTCTCGCAGCTCAGATCGAAGTTATTACTAAGTCACTCAAGAAGGGTGAGGAAGTTAACATCACTGGTTTTGGTGCATACAAGGTTTCTAACCGTGCAGCTCGCAATGGTGTTAACCCTAAGACAGGTGCTAAGATCAAGATCGCCGCTATGAAGACTCCTGTCTTCCGTGCTGGTAAGACTCTTAAGGAAGCAGTTCGCTAGTCGAACCCCCCTAAAAAACTCCACATACGTGGGGTTTTTTATTTTTTGGAAATAATCATATCAATTCGTGAGAAATAGTGTAACATTTTTGCTTTTTTTATCTCTATTCGATATACTAGAATCAACTATTTCCTCCATGATCATACTCGATATCTCCCATCTCGATACAGAACAAGCAGTACATGAATTACGGGCTCTCGCAGACAACAATGCGGTTATTGAGTGTCAGATTGATTTTGGGACAGATCATGCACAATCTAAGCTTATTCGTGATTTTATTGGCTATATATTCGACAAGTACAACGTAGATAAGCTCTGGCGTGGGAGGTTCGTACTCATAACTGATGAACTCATCAACAATGCTATCGAGCATGGAAGTGCGGATTGAGACCTAGATTCTTGCATTATACGAGCAAGTGAAGACGACAAAAAAGACTTCTCTATAACTCTGGAAGTGCACGATACTGGACGAGGCAAGGACTCCAAGGATGCAACCCACATGGAAGATATCAAAAACAAAAAACTCGAAGAACACAATGAAGAATGAATACACATGGAAAAGCGGGGCAGGGGACTATTTTATATCACAGAAAAGCTCGTAGACAGACTCTCGTTCTCTGAGAGCATCAAGTGATGACTCGCAGTGAGGGTAGAGAAAAATATATCGATAGAGAGATAAAAACTCAGGAATTCCTGAGTTTTTATCTATACACACCATCTCCCATCTTCAAATACTTTGGTTTCACCGATATAGACGGCATCGAGAGCAATAAATACATCAATATGAAATCTCTGAACTTCTGTTTTTGGAAGTTTTTTGCCATAGATTCCATGCTTCTTCCCGAGCGAGAGATGTACTCCCACCTTGCGTTCATGGTAGTTGATATCCCGTAGGGGAGTAGTGGTAGATGGTGCTGGATTGAGTCCGAATCCGAGTTCACGCACCAACATCTCTCACTCATACTGTATGACCCAGTCATAGAGCTTCTGGAATCCGGGAGGGAAGTGTGGAGAGGGAAGTACTCGACCATGCTCGATAACGAGTTCGAATGGTTCACATATCTCGATAGAAAAGTCCTCGCGAGGATATGTATCCACGAGACAACGTCAATTTACATTATCGAGAATCTTCGCTTCAGTAAATGTCTCTCCAATAGGAAATGTTCAACCCTTATTGAGCACTCCAGTATATTCTCCTGTATTACCGCGAATCTTCTCAACAGGTCAAAAGGTAAGAAATTCTCCGTTCACAGATTGTACTCGCGTAGTTTCAGCACTTTCTGCAAGTTCTCTAAAAGTCCGCTCAAGACGAACATACTCTGGAGTGCGATACTGGAGACAATCTATGAATGTATCAAATTGTGTCTCTGGAATATATGAGAGATGATTGTGTTCAACCACATGGATACCTCGATGGAAGAGCTCAAGACGGATACGGAACGTCGAGAGACGGAAGTTCGTCGACTGAACAAGTATCACTATAGAGTCTTTTGGAAGAGATATGAGCTCGTTTTTGATGGATTCAATCTCAAGATCAATGAGTTGTTCCTGTATTTCCTGTGTCTGTCCTTCCGACGAGGGAAGGATCTGTTCTGATTGTGTTTTTTGCTCAAGGGAAGTATCTGTTGTGGTCGTTACAGTGAGAACCTCATGATGATCGAGTCCAACACGCTTATTTTCATCGATATTATGTGCAGTGATAACGCGAGTCTGAGTTGCTGCATGAGGATTTTCTTGATTGATAAAACCACCGCGATAGAGGGGCTGAGGTGGGTTTTTGAATTCTCTGATCACAATATTATCTGTATCCATTGACTCCAACACACTGATGTACGCACTAGATACAATCTTCGCAAGAGGTGATTCTGTATCATAGAGAAGATACATCTTCTCATTCGTACGATTCATATTCTTCATGATGATGTCATAACATGCTTGTTCGAGGAGATTCATAGAAAATAGTTACAAAATGATTACAGAGAGTGTATGCAAAGATTTTAAAAGGCAAATATATTTAATGAGAATAATTCTCATTAAATATATAAATATTTGCAGAAAAATAAGAAATACAGAGATTTTAAGAGTTTCTATCACTCACCATCCATAGAGTGAGAATAGATACACCAGTAATCCAATGTCATAAACAAATACATAAAAATTTGCGATTTAACGCGTTTTTTTATCTTTTCCGAACATTGTATCGTCTGAGCGCAAAAAAATAATAACTTATAAAAGAGGAATATCAGAGAGATACCTCACATGCGAATAAAGATTCACTATATCAGATCCTATAAATCTAGCAAAAAGATAGATTTAAGAAAACAATTATAGAAAATTGCTCAGATAAGTATGAAAAGATGGAAAATGAGAATTATTCACAAAAACTTGCAATAACCATCAAAAACACTATAATCCATTCACATAAGTTACATTATGTGAAGCGTTTAATATTGGGAATAAAGTTATTTATAAAAATATACTCTAAATCCCCCGTCAGTAACATCAACCTGATATCACTTTCAAGAAAAGTATTCCGAACATTCTCTAATAATCAACTCTCTATTTTCTACGGTATCCTCATCACGCAGTATCAGCGAATATTGTCAAAAGCAAACTGGATAAAATAAATACCCCTTCTCTATAGGAGCTTCCTCCAATATAAGCGTTACATGTCTTATGATAAGCATGCTAACTCTCGTTGCTAGAGAAAGTCTAAAGAGATTACACGAATGATCGAAATACTTCGGTGAGTTCATTGTATCTATATAAGCAAATATTCACACCTGTCAAAATATTTTCATAATACTATCACCCTATGTCGCTCTTCACTGCCCTACAGAACTTCCTCGTCTATCTCCGCCTCCACAAGGGTCGCAGTCGTCGTACGCAGGAGCAATATGTATTTCATATATGGAGATTCATCTCTTATATGATGTCGGAACTCCACAAAACTCACCCATACTCCCCTCTCGACTTCCTCCCTCCGACAGATAAGGAACTCATGAAAACCTGGAAGTCCCCACTTATTGAACTTGCGAAAACCGTCGAAAATACACCAACTATCGAAAGTATCAAAAAAGAAGACTTCGACGAGTGGAGACTCTCACTCGCAGACTCATGACTCTCTGTGAAGACGGTCAATGCACATATCATCACCATCAGATCTTGGCTCAAGTATCTGAAGAAGGAAGAGATAGGTTGTCTCGATCCAACTGTTCTCGACCTCATGAAGGTACAGGACCGAGAAGTGACATTCCTCACTGGTGAAGAGATAGAGAGGTACTTCGCTGCGATACCACGTGAGACTATCCAGTGAAAACGCGACTATGCCATATCTGAATGTATATACTCGACTGGCCTACGTATCTCTGAGCTCACGGCACTCGATAGATGAGATGTGAACTTCGAGACACTCGAATTCGCTGTACGAGGTAAGTGAGGCAAGCTCCGTGTCGTCTACCTCACCGAGAGTGCTCGCGATGCCATACAAGACTACCTCAGCGCGCGTACAGACCACTTCTCCCCTCTCTTCATCAGACACAACTACAGTGAAGCTGATATCAACTCTTCGGAGCTCTCCGACGATGCTGTACGTCTTACCCGATTCTTTATCACCAATATGGTAAAAAGTTACGGACTCCGTGCAGGCATACTCAAAAATATGCACGCACATACACTCCGACATAGTTTTGCAACAACTCTATTGACAAACTGAGCTGATATACGTATAATCCAAGAACTTCTCGGTCATGCATCAATCACGACAACGCAAGTCTACACGCATGTGACCAATCCCAAGCTCAAAGAAGCTCACAAGAAGTTTCATAAGTAATAAGCTAATGTACTATCCTCACGAGACATCCATCGCGCAACTTTGCACAGCATTAGATTCACCAAGTGCACTGGATAAAGTAGAAACAATGGAGGCTTTACAAAGACATGTAGAAACAAAGGCACACATACTAGTCAGTCCTCACCCACAAAATGATATTCGCCGTTGGGCATGAAAACCAATGAAGCACCCAGACATGTTGAGGCTCCACCAATCGAGAGTAAGTATATTCGCACAGGTACTCTGAAGATTCTTAAAATTACCAAATCTTAATCTCAAATATATAGCAAGATTAGGAGCGCATCATGATGATCCTGAGTTCATATCTCCATTCTGAGATGTGATAACTCCAGTAAAACATGCACTAAAATGAGAAAATCTGGAAACATATAGATTGATTGAAGATATAATTGCAAGAAAGACTGAGGAAATACTCGGATTAGAAACATGAATCTACGCCGAATATGAATCTATGTGAAAGATAGAACATGATCTCATCAAGCTCGCCGATATGCTCGATGCCTATTTTACAGCAATCATGGAGGTACAATTATGAAATAACGAACTGAAAGAGAAGCTCAACTGAGTGTCTCACGGAAGACTCAGTAAGCTTGCAAAAAAGGAGCTCCTGCATAATATCGACTTCAGTGCCTACTCACCAGGACTCATCCAATTCGCACAAGATATACATACCAAGAATCCTCCTGTTCTCTATACTCTATGGAGACAAGTCCACAAAGAAGTACAAGATGATGTGGCTCGTAGAGTATGGACATGAGAACTAGATGCGTATCCCGACTCCGTTATGTCTCCCATTGTATCTTACTAACTACCAATTATGAAGCATCAACAAGAACAAATCAAAGAAAACCTTACAATTTTTTGGCAATCACTTTCTAGTGATATACAGAGGGAGATTGGTCAAAAAGTTGCTTTTACAATTGCACTGCTCTGAACCAGCTCAACTATTGTAGATATTACACGAGAACAACTTGACCATCTCGGAATCAATTCAGAAGAATTTCAAAAGGCATTTACTCTGTTTGAGGAATTAGGTCAAGATGAGAAATTAGGAATCAATAGAAAATTGAGTGATTACTTCTTATCAAGAAATACATAAAGATGAAAACCATAATTTCCCCATCCGAAGCAGAACTCCTCTGACTCGACAGAACCAACTATCATGCAGTGTTGATGGAATCCGGTCTTCGTAGTTGAAGAATCCTACAGATCCAGAGAAGAACACCATATGAAGTATATGTACTCGTAGAGTGACATATTATAGAGAAAGTGCCACTATTGGCACAAAGAATTATAAAATTAATCCAACACGACGACTGAGTGACCACTGATTATATGCCCTGATCCATTAAGCTTCTCATACAAGAATGAACACACTAAAAATAGGAGAAAACATTCATACACTTGATGGAGGAGATTTTATCTTATGAGAATCTTCTGATAATCCCTTTGCGAGGATTGCATGCAAAACACGAAAACTCACACCTACGGTATGTGATGGCACTTGTCTAGGCTGCAAAAAAGAAAGAGATACATTCCTCAGTACAGAACCACAGAGACTCATGAGTGGGGATATACTAGCCGCTTGATGAGACTCTGACTATGAACACATGTCTCTTGAGGGATATGAGATGCAAGTACAGAGAAAGGTTCAGAAACTTGAAATGAGCAAAAAAGAGATATTAGAGCACAGAAAAAGCAGTCATATTCTGACTGAAAAGGTCAATGAAAGAATGAGGGTTCTCATGTTACAGGTTCAGTCTCCTGAGCCTAGCTCTACTCTTCAGTAATCCTCTCAAGTACACCCTTCCGCTCACTCGGGGTGAACCTCCTCCACTCCCCTTCCTTCAGGTCTCCAAGCATGATATTCTCGACACGGATACGCTTGAGCTTCTTCACATCACTTCCGACAACTTCTACCATACGGCGAATCTGTCGGTTTTTTCATTCTTTTATCGTGATAGCGAACTTGGATGACGAGAGTCGTGTGATCTCACATGGCTTGGTTGTATACTTGCGTGTGATAACCGTATCCTTGCCTCCGACACGACGGATGATACGTGTACGAGAACCATTGTCCTTGAGCTCTATTCGCACTCCCCCTCTCATCTTTTCGAGTGCTTCATCTTCGATCTTTCCATAGACTTCGACGACATATTCCTTCTCGTGCTCATAGCGAGGATGCATGAGATAGTTCGATAATCGACCATCATTAGTAAGGATGATAAGTCATGTAGTTTCCTTATCTAGTCGTCCTACCGGGAATACTCGCTCAGGTATATCAACAACATCGAGGATTCATTTTTCATCATCTTTTCCTGAGAGACACGTTGTCACAACATCACGAGGCTTGTTAAATACATAGTAGACGAGATTTTCTTGATCTGCGATGATTTTATCTGAGAATTTTATCTCATCAACTTCTGGATCAACAACCTGTCCGATATGTGCCGTTACGCCATTCACACTGACGAGTCATTGTTCGATATATTCTTCTGCTTTTCGACGAGAGCAGAGTCATGCATGTGCGAGATATTTTTGGAGTTTCACGTGAGGTATATTATGAGTAGAATTCGTCGGTACAATACGGAAAAATAGAGAAAAATCAAAAAAATGATTGAATTGAGACAAGATATCAGTAAAATCAAGCTACCCATAAGAATAAGATTATGATACTTCCTATTGCAGTTATCATCTATTCGATTACCTGGCTTGCTGGTATGTACTTCATACTCAAGAGACTTTATATTATACGAGAGCGAACTGTACATAGGATACACGACTACGATGCAGAGTACATGCTTCCCAATTTTCGAAGACCATGGATCCTTTCAGTAGTACTTTGAGTGATTATGTATGCAATATCCATATTTCTCATCATCACACTCTTAAGCGTATAAGATGACGGCGGATAATATTTTGTAATCCCCTCATACTATGTCTGCAAGCTATATCATCATCAAACGACACGGCATCCTCCTATTGCTGATGACGGCGAGGTATTTCTTTTATCTCATCCCTATAGGTGTAATTCTATGGTTTTACTATGCATATAGGGGATTTTTTTCATCGGATGTTGTTCACTTCGTACTCCTCCCAGCACTTCTACTTGGTATCAACTATATCTTCATACGTGTAATTATAAGTATTATTGATTTTTACGGGCGTTTTATCTTGCTTGGTGGAACTACAATAATTCTTATCCATACAACGATACTCCTCAAGGACGATATAGAATTCATGAATATTCAGAGTGTGCTAAAGGTCGACGTCGAACGTCATGGATTCTTTGCAAATATACTCAACTATGGACATCTCATACTCGAGCAACGCAATGAGATACGCAAAGTACACTATGTCCCATCTCCGCACAAACTCTGCCAGATCATCAATGAGCGTATCCCAAGAGAAAATAAAAATATCATCATTAAGTAAAAAATATAAAAAACTTTTGACATCAAAATATTTTTACCTATATTCCTGCTTTTAAACAATAAAAGCAATGGAAAAGTCATATCCCGAACCAGAATGATGACGCAGTAATCCTAGGGAAATCATAACCCTCATAAAAACGGAAAGTAACTGCTGAAGTCATTGGCCTGTCAAACTCAAACATAATGGAAAAGAATATCTAATACCTAGGGATTGACTTAATATCCATATCAATGGCTGAGCTGTCTATATCAAATGAGTAGACGTAACGAAAAAAATTCAGAAATGAGTCGAAAATGTCTTTCGACACAATGCGTGGAATGGAAAAATTGAGAGTATTACTATAGAGTAAGGAAACATCATCCTCACTCTTTTTTTATGACGTCGAGACAGTTCTCATAGAGTCGAGTATAGCCATGTTCCTTGGTAATCTGACGAAGGCGATTGATAGCTCTGATATAGCGTATAGAGACCAGTATACCAAAATTCCCACGTTCAAGCTTGGATTCATAACGCTTAAGGAACTTGAGCGCAAGAGCCTCTGCAATCCCCTCTTCATGGTCGTGTATCGTGAGGGTATCCAGGAGTGCTGCTTCATAGCCCAGACAGGAGAATATCTCTCGCTTCATATTTATCTTCATATCGATCTGCGTCGATTGCTTCTTCAGTATACCGAACGCGTTGACTCGAGAGGTCTTCTCCCCTGTTATCATAGTACGAAAGAGTATCTCATGTCGTGGAGATATGGCAACCTTCTTCGATATATCACGAGTATAGATGATGAGTTGATATGGTATGGAAAAGTCCATCATAAGGAGTTCGAGAGCTTTCTCCCCACCAATGATGTAGTCCTTCCCTACTTCTGCTGAGATGATTGTACGAATTATCTCCCAATAGTGCGTATCGATGATAGACTCAACATCGTCGAGTTCCCCATCTGAGACGTAGTAGAGACCATTACGGAGAGACTGTATAACCCCCTGCCCCTTGAGAGCATAGACTGTCTGTGCGACACGAGCATCCTCTCGGACGATATCCCGGGCGCCCGGGTCAACGAGATCCCTGATGTCCTGGACTGTGATGATTTTTCACATTTTTTTCTCCAGCTTTTTGACGATTTTGTGTAATTCCATATATGTCGATTATATGAAATACAAAGCAAAGTCAAGCTATATATTTTCGATAGATTATACTATATGTTTTATACAGTAAAATTATTGTAGAAACTCTTACTCATGTCTTACTATAGAAGAACTATACTACAGGAAAATATTATTTCTCCCCCCTCATATGATCTCACGAAAACTCCTTATCGGCTGAATCTGACTTATTCTCAGTGCTGGAGGCGGGTATTATTTTTATAATAAGTCATCCACACCTAACACAGTCAGTACCCCAAGGATTATCACTGTGAGTACTGGATCACTGTCTTCAACTATCAAAGCCACGGGAAATATATCGGCTATAGAAGAATCCACTCTTTCTTTTGGTCGGGAAGGCATCGTTGCTCTCATATACAAAAAAGAATGAGATACAGTGAAGTCATGAGAACTTATTGCTGAGGTATCAGCAGGAACGGCAGAACTCGATATGGAGAGTGCCCAGAGGAATCTCAGTGATGCACAAGCTTCGTACAACGAGCTCTTTGAATCGGCAGATACAGCAGATATAGCAAAAACCCAAGCTTCTCTCGAAGAGTCTGAGTCTTCACTCAAACTGATGGAGTGAGAATATGAGGCACTCCTCATAGATCAGAAAAATACTATCATGGAAACAGAAGAAAATCTCCAGCTACTTAGAGAAAAAGCAAAACTCGCAGAATCTGAATATGAATATACACAGAAAAATCTCACTCCTGACGATGAAACTGATAATCTCGAAAAAGATATAGAAAGTGCATGGAATCTTGTAGAGGACAGTGCACGGAGTTTCGAGAACACTATTGATGATGCAGAAGAGATAACAGGGATGGACTACAAGGCAAGTGACCTCTACGGAGATCTCGGATCACGCAATTCTGCCCTCAAAACAAAAACCGATCAACTCTACGCGGAGATACTCACTGGAAATAATCTCTATCAAACTGGGATCGTCGATATCCGTAATTCCGAGAAACAAGAGGAATTTGACACGGTATATGCTGCTCTCCAAGATACCAAAAAGATGGTAACAGACATGACGAATCTTTTTAACCTCATACTACAAGAACTAGACGCCACACCAAGCAACTCTTCATGGTCATCAGACAAGATAACTACAACAAAAGAAGATATACAAGCAATCCTCTCCACCCTTGCAAGCAAACAAAATACTATCAATTCTAACCTGATTATCCTCAAGGAATATGGTTCAGATGATCTCCAGGATCTCGCAGACAAGAACAGTCTCACAAGCAAGGAACAATCTATGAGGAGTGCACAGAATGCAGTAACAAAAGCAGAGAGAGACCTCATCGCACTCAAAAAAGACCAAGAACTCAAGAAAATATCAGCACAAAACAACCTCCAAAAACAGAAAAATACTATCGAACAAAATCGATACGCCTACACTGATCTCACTGACGGACCTGATGCAAGTGAGCGTCGTAGTGCAGAGAGCAAGCTTGCATCTGCACGTATATCCCTCGCGAAGGCGGAAGAAGGGATGAAAGACTACCAGATAACTGCCAGCTTCGATGGGACGGTGGAAGATATCCCTTGGACTATAGGTGAATCAGCAGAGACCTCAGAGTGAGTCCTCATAGCCAACAAAAATGCATACAAAATAGCCCTCTCACTCGATCAGATAGATATAGTAAAAGTAAAAGAATGAATGCGTGCAATTGTAACACTTGATGCATATGCTGGTAAAGAATTCTCAGGTTCTGTGATATCTATATCTGCTACTCCAACCATCACATCTGGTGTAGTATCATACACCGCGACGGTATGAGTCTCCATAGATGATGTAGAGGTTATGTCCAACATGAGTGCAAGTGTCTCTATCATCGTCTCAGACAAGGACAATGCACTTCTGATACCATCAGGTGCCATAACAGCAAAAAATGGAAAAAGCTATATAACAATAACAACTTGAGGACGTGGGATACCTGGAACAACAGAAGAGCGCGAAGTTATCCTCTGAGCAACCTCCAACGGGAGGATAGAGATACTCTCATGAGTTACTCTCGGTGAGAAAATACTCTATACTCCAGTATCCATACAGTGAACAACAGTAAGTGGTAGTACCACAAGAGGCAATAATCAGATGATGCAAGGAGGAATGTGATGAGGTACGAGTTGACCACCACCAGGATTTTAAAAAAAAGAAAAATATGCTCAAACTCTCAAACATCACAAAAAGCTATACCGTCGGAACTGAGACTATCCAGGTCCTCAAGTGAGTCAATATATCTATCGAAGATGGTGAATTCGTGGCTATCATGTGACCATCAGGAAGTGGTAAGTCCACTCTTATGAATATTATCTGACTCCTCGACAAGCCAACGAGCGGTACGTATTTCCTCGATGAAAACGATACGCTCACACTCACAGACAACGAAGAAGCAGAGTTCCGAGGGAAAAAGATTGGTTTCATATTCCAAGGATACAATCTCATCCCACGACTCACGGCACTCGAACAAGTCATGCTCCCGCTCGACTATCAGGGATACTCTCAGAGTGAGAAGGAAAAACTCGCAAAAGAAGCCCTGAACAAGGTATGACTCGCGAATAAGTATGATAGTAGGCCTACCGAGATGTCAGGATGACAACAACAACGTGTTGCCATAGCTCGAGCTATCGTCGGCTCCCCTTCTGTCCTCCTTGCTGATGAGCCCACTGGTGCACTTGATTCAAAAACTGGTGCCGAAGTCCTCGCCATATTCCATGCACTCAACGCTGAGTGACGAACCATCATCCTCATCACCCACGATGCACATATAGGTTCCCAAGCCAAACGCATGATAAAAATCCTCGATGGAAATATAGTAAATTAGTAGTGAGCATTGAGTATAGAGTTTTTAGAAAAAAATATCGAAAGCGATACATATTCCCTACCCTGAATCCTGATACATGAATCTCTATAGAACCCTGAAAATCGCATCTCGAAATATGCTCGCTAACAAGATGCGCGCATGACTCTCTTCCCTCGGTATCATCATAGGGGTCTTATCTGTAGTAGTACTCCTAGCAGTATGAGAGTGAGCAACAGCGAGCATCGTAAGTCGAGTATCATCTCTCGGAACCAACCTCCTTACAGTCACCCCAGGCAATCAGAACTCTGGAGATGTGAGACAGACATGAGGGACCAATACCAAGATATTTACCATGGATCATGTCGACATCATGGGAACTGTCGAACATGTAGCCCAGGTGTCTCCTCTCGTCAGTGCTACCAAGCAGCTCATCTATGGAGACAAAAATACGAGCGCGACTATATATGGGGTCACCCCTGACTATGAGATCGTGAACAATACTCCCGTAACTGCAGGTGTATTCGTTACGGAGGGTCATATAGACGCGAGATCCAAGATTGCAATCATCGGGCCAACTGTTGTCACCAATCTCTTCGGCACCCTAGATCCTATTGGCAAGGATATCCGCATCGGGAGTAGCATCTATACTGTCGCATGAGTCACCAAGACCAAGTGAGCGAGTACAGGGCGCAACAATCCTGACAATGCTGTCTATATCCCTCTCACAACAGCACAGATATCTCTCATGTGAACCAAGTATCTTTCAAGTATCTCGGTTATGGTGGACGAGGAAGAGAACATGACTACAACCAAGGAGTCCCTCACAAACAAGCTCCTTGAAGTGTTCGAGATAACTGATGCAACCAAGGCAACATTCACCGTCACGAGCCAAGAAGAAGCCCTCGAGACACTCTCGAGCATCACTGCGACGATGAAGATATTCCTCTGAGGTATCGCTGCTATATCGCTCCTCGTCTGAGGTATCGGCGTGATGAATATCCTCCTCGTAACAGTATCCGAGAGAACCAAAGAGATCGGTATCCGTAAGGCTATCGGCGCCAAGAGTCGAGACATCATCGAACAATTCCTCGTCGAGTCTGTCCTTCTCACAGTCGCATGATGAGCTATTGGTATCGCACTCTCGTTCGCCATAGTGAAGACGATCACATCCATCACGACTGCTATCACGCCTGTCATCACGATGGATCAGATACTCCTCGCACTCTCATTCTCGGTCGGTACATGACTCTTCTTCGGTATATTCCCAGCGTACAAGGCAGCGAAGATGAAGCCTATAGACGCACTGAGAAGTGAATAAAAAATCCCCTACGAAAGTGGGGGAATTTTTATACTTACTCTCCCCTTACATAGATACTCTATAATCGTCCATGTAACCTCTGTTATACGAACACTCCCTGACGGAAGGAATCAGATTTTATTCTTACGGTTCACTTACTTCCCGAGAGCATACTCGTTCTCGTAACATTCGTTACATTGCTTTAACTTCTAACCTATACTATCTATGACAAAGCAACTTATTATCGGACTTGCGACACTCTCTGTCGCTGGTGCTGCCATCCTCGGAACTGGCATGTACGCTGCAACTACATTCACGAACTCATGAACAACAGGCAATATGTCTCGCATGGAAAATCGGGATCCAACAGCGATGCTCGCGACGATTAAGTCTCAGGTATCTGCGGAAGCATATACAGCCCTCGAGACACTCATGGCAAAACATAAGTCAGAGATGACTGCATCAAGTACCACAACTGACAAGGCAACGATGCAGGCTCAACGTGAAGCATTCAAAACTGAGATGGAGGCACTCCTCGTCAAGTATCCAGAACTGAGTACTGTTATGCCACAAGGTGGTAAGATGGGTGGCAAGGGTGGACGAGATGGGACAGGTCCAATGGATGAGATTCTTACTGGAGTATCCGACGCTGACAAGACGGCAATCGAGGCTATCCGTACTGAATATCGTACCAAGATGGAAACTCTCCACACTGAAGAGCGAGCAAAGATCGATGCTATCATAGCGAAGTATCCAGAGCTCAAAACCAAACTCGATACACTCGAAGCTAGTCATGATAAGATGGGTGCAGGTCGAGGTGGCAAGATGGGTGGACGTGGTATGATGAAGAATACTCCATCGACAACTGATGCAACAACTGCACAGTAGTACTCTAAGAAAATGAATAAAGAAACGCAATTATCCTCTCGTATATTCGAGGGGATTTTTGTTTGCAAAAAATAAGGGAAACGCTTATAATCTAGAGAAATAAATTCTTCTTATGAATCCTCTCGAACTCCCAAAACTCACCAAGCACGTTACAGACTTTTCATGAGTCCTCTCCCCTGCTCAGATAGAGTCTTTTTCAGAGAAGCTCGCAGCACACGAGCGTACTACTTCCGAAGAAGTTGTGGTTGTATTTTTCCCTCACAGAGAGTGACATGAGCTCCTTGATATCGGGATGCAGATTTTTGACGACAACGGTATCGGTCAGAAGAACCTGAACAACTGACTCCTCCTCGTCATCGCCACAGAGGAGAGGAAAATCCGTATCATCACAGGAAAATGAATGGAGATAAAATATAGCGAGATGCGTTGTAGACATATCATCGAAAATAAGCTCCGCCCACTCCTCGACAATGAGAACTACGAAGAACTCGTCTCTGCATGGATAGAGGAAGCATCGCTCTCAGAAACGGATGGGATAGCACGAGCAAACTACATGAGTGAGAAGCTCATAGACCAGAATGAAAAATGATATACCTTCGTTGGCGGCATAGGAGGAATCCTCTCTATATTCATGATTAATGGCTATATATCATGAACTATTGGCATACTTATAGGGGTATGACTCTATTATATCATACGATATCTTAGGAACAAGTGATCTATCAGGCCTCATATCTATCCATATGCTCTATTCGGTCCAGGACTTATCGTCCTCATAAGTATCGTAGCATTCCTCACTCCTGCAGATTGCACGCTGACCAGTATCTGAAGCGATGGGAGAAAAAACTACTCCTGCGAGAGAAACGTGTTCTGATACGAATATCACTACACTATGTGAATCGGATGAAGCTCGTCAAGCTCATCAAGTAGCAGTCACAATGGTGGATCATCATCTTCGAGCTCGTTCGGTGGAGGTGGTGGCTCATCCAATGGTGGTGGATACGGAGACTAACTTTTTTATATGCCAATACTCATCTTCATAATCATACTCAGTATCGTTGCAATCATGATATTCATCGGGACTCGACGAACTTTTGGTGACCAAAAATCCCACATCATGAATCTCTATTCTTCTGTCCTCTCGGATATGAATATTGATTTTCGTGACGGTCAGGTTCATGCAACCAATATCCATGAGATATCAAGAAGCATCCAGAATCTCGCAAATGAGATAGAGGATACAGCGAAGTATATCAAAAAGGAATCTCCCGAGAATCAGAAGTGGCTCACAGATATCATAGGAGAATTCAACACACAATTGCGTATGTGGATAGATAGACATACTGACGAACTTGAGACAATAGAGAGCGAGATACAAGGGACAGAAAGTGAAAAAAGCTCAGAAAAAGCAGTCCTCGAACTCGTCCACACACGACTCGTGAATCAGAGACAATCATTCGAAAAAGTATAGGAAAATCTTTTGCAAAAATACAGCAATTACCATAGAATATAGAGCAGTTCTTAGTACAGTCAATTCTGGTGTCACTAATACCTAATTCCTAATATCTAATCCCTCACTCTATGTCTACTCAGACTCAAACTCAGGATCCAGTTACAGACGACAAGCAGGCTCAGGCTATCGTTGCAGATATCGCAGCTCGTCCACTCTCAGCCGCAGAGCGCGCAGAGGTAGAGCAGACTTTTGCTGAAGCCAAGGATTTCCGTGGTCTCGGTGAGAAGATCACTGCCCCTATCGACTCTATCATCTCTGAAACTGCGAGCATCGTCGACTCTGATCCTATCATGCAAGTATCGAGTACCCTCTCCGAAGTGAACTGACAGGTACAAGAAGTCTACAAGGAGATCATCAACAACGATGGGACAGTTATGCGTATTGCCAAGAGCATGCCTATCCTCGGTAGTCTCATGAAAAAGATCGACTCCAAGTGGGACGAAGCAGCGTTCAACATGAAAAACCTCGAAGGAAAGATCGAGATGATTTTCTCTGGTTTTGACCAAGCATATAGCTCACTCAATACCTCTATCGAACTCCAGAAGAAGTTCCTCACAGGTATCGATGAGAACATCGGTAAGGTTGTCGCGTACAAGGAATACCTCAACGAGAAGATCGAAGAATTCCGTACCAAGGGAACAGACGCAACAGACGAAGCAACTAAGATGAAGTATGATATGTTCATCCGTCATGTAGAGTATTTTCAGTCCAATCTCGTCGTCCTCATCGGCAACCTCGATATGGCTCGTAAGCGGCTCCTCATGCGCCTCGATGCAGCATCCAAGCTCTCACTCGCAATGAGCTCATCTCGTCCTATATTCAAGACACTTCTCTCGACAGCACTCATCGAGACAAGCAGTCAGAAGGCACTCGATGCATCTATGGCAGCTATCTCAATTATGGGAGAGACCATCGACAAGATGTCATCCGAACTCACAGACAAGTCTATCGAGTCAGCACGCAAGAGTGAAGAACTCTCATCCAAGCCAGTTCTCTCTGCTGCAGTATTCGTAGAAAATGTTACCAAGCTCAAGAACCACTTCGATACAATCGAGTCATACCGTGCTGAGGTCAAGACCCAAGCAGATGCACAGAACAAGCTCTTCGACGAGGCATCAGCCAAACTCAAGGATATCAAGATCCTCGGTGCTCAGGACCAAGAAGAATTCGCGAAGGAACTCAATAAGTAGAATCCATGCAATAAAATCCCTCAAATTTAATTGGGGGATTTTTTGTATTTTCCCTTCCAAAACCAATTAGATTTCCTTCAGGAAATCTAAAAAAATTTCTTAAGGCATACCTCTTAATGGGTAGTTTCATCTTGCTTTCATTCCCTCTTTCTCTATAATTTTTCTAAGTTCTAAAATCTAAGTACTAAGTTCTTCATTCATGCTCACTCGCACCCTTCCCTCTCCTGAGACCATACCAGTAGAAAATACAGAATCTCCAGAATTCATCGAAGAAAAAGTCGATGAACGGGGATTTTATCTCTATGAGTGGATATCTCCTGATGAGCTCCGCATGAGTGTACAGGCAGACTACCTCTCTATCATCCGCGCGGCGAGTATGCCACTTGCAGTGGTGACACTTATATTCTGACTCATATGACTCGCTGCATGACCAATCGGCGTAATACTCGCAGTACTCGGGGTACTCGGGGTTTTTTACCTGATTGTCGGTATCATCCTCATCCTCAAGATGCTTCGTAAGTCATATCTCTACACACGTGGAGCCAATGTCGTCATCACAGACAATCACTATGTATCTCTCGGTCAGGTTGTCGAGCGTGAGAACTTCGCCAGACAGAAGGAAGTATTCTCAACTCTCGAGAAGGTCTTCCGTGAGCCACTCCTCGAGCCATCTGGACTCGCAGAGCATATCTCGATGGAGAAGAAGTGACTCATGGAGCAACTCAAAGATATAGCAACTTGATGAGGAAAAGTAGTTCAGCATCTCGGTCGATCACGCGATGCAGGAGGTATCATCATGGTACTCATGATTGCCTGAGTTCTCTATGGTATCATGATGGCGGGAGTATACTTTATTGGAGTATTTTTTGTCGCTCTCATGGCTCGAGTATTCGCCTGGATAGCACATCGAGTACTCCTAGCAACCAACAATATCGAACATAGGATTCAGACACTTTTTACAGAGATATATGAGTCGTCTCTCGATCTCAAGGCAGCAAAGAAATCCTCCATAACTCTCCTCACAGAGGCAGGAGCCAACGAATGGGCGAAGAGTCTTTCGAGTCGACTTGAAGAATCTTTTGAACTCATGAACGAGCGTGCCAGACTCGCAACCGATGATGCCGTCGAACTCAGGAAACTCCTCGAATCTTCACGATACAAGGATATATTTAACTTCGTAAAATATGGAAACTGGATACGCACACAGATACTGGCACCGATAGATGAGATATATTTGCTTCTATCGTCGCATCATGCTACACTGGAGAACACTGTGTCATCACTCGATACACAGATAACTATGACTCCTGAGTCATCACTCCAGAAGCCACTCATCCTCCAGCGCGAACGCATAGTCGTACAGCTCGAAAGTATGAAAAGGATTATGCAGATGCTTGAGGGATACAAGGAAAAACTTACAATGAAAAATTAACAATTTTAATAATCTTCTATCATGACACAAAAACAACCAGGTTTCGATGCATTCTTCGATGCAATCACTACATCTCCCGAATTCAAAACAGCCATGACAAAAGACTGGAAGTGAGATGGTCTCGATGGGCTCGAGGCATCACTGAGACAGATGGAGTCATGAGTAGAAAAAGCTGCAGATATCATGAAGGGCTTCGATGAAAAGTTCAGTGCACCGCTTCCTCCTACCTGAGGAACATCTAGAGTAACTCCACCGAAGACTGGTAACCCCCAGGATGAGACTAAAACTCCACCAGCTGTAGAAGTGCAACACTTCGTTCGCAAAGAGTGAAAACCATGGGGATTCGAAGCTGTAGCAGGTATGGATACACTCAAGGCAGAACTCCAAGATAGCTTCATCAAGCCGCTTCGCTTCAAATTCATGGTGGAACGGTTAAAAAGAGAGAGTTCAATAATTCCTCCCCCTGAAAAGGGGGAGTCAGAGGGGGTTACACAAAAAGGAATTCCTCATAATGGAACCCCTCCTAACCTCCCCTTATCAAGGGAGGAATGAAGCAAAGAGTCACAAAAAAACAAAGAACTCATTCTCAAGCTCTACAACGAATACGAAAAATACAAAATCTCCATACCAACTGGCATGCTCTTTTACTGACCTCCTGGAACTGGTAAGACATTCATTACTAAGAAGCTTGCGGAAGAACTCGGATGTGGATTTATCTCCAAGAATATGGGAGAATTCGGTTCATCATACCTCCATCAGACAACCAAGAACATCAAGGACTTTTTCCAGTGAGCAAAAAAGGCTGCAGAAAATGAACCAATAATCCTCTTCCTCGATGAGATAGATTCACTCGTATCCAAGCGTACGAGCAATGTCGACGCCAACAAAGCAGAGGAAGTATCACAATTCCTCCAGGAGTTCAACGCCCTCGAAGACGCACCGAACCTCATCGTCATCGCAGCAACCAATCGTCCAGATCATCTCGACCCTGCCATCCTCCGTTCAGGACGACTCGATAAAAAAATCTACATTGGACCTCCAGATGAGACTGCACGCCGTGAACTCTTCAAGATGTATATCGAAAAGGCTGGTCGCCCGCATGAGACTCTCGACTACGACGAACTCGCCAAGCTCACTGAGTGATATGTCTCTGCAGATATCGAGGCAATCTCTGATGAGGTTGCTCGTGATGCGAGTCGTGATCTCCTCGAACTCATCGACGAGGCAGAATCAGGAACACTCACAGAAGCTCACCTCGAGTGACACTCTATAACCATGGATGATGTCCGGCAGACTATCATCGATATGACATCCTCACTCAAGATGGTCGATATGAGTATCTACGAGAGCTGGTTGGAACAAGTAAAGTAATTACAGTTCTTTATGGATAATCAATACATAACAGCATATCCTGAGTATATAGGAAAACTAATTATTGCACTAGAGGAAGATACAATGGAAATTGAAGAAAAGAGAAGACAATCAAAAACTAAGATTTCTATAACTAGAATTGTTATATTATTTATACTACTCATATCTTTGCCAATAATATTAATGGTATGAATAGAAATTCTCCTATGAGGAGACATCTTTTATGGCATCCTCATTATATTGATATGAATTGGATTAATAATAGTACCACTAATAAAGCAGTCAAGTAGTGCTACAGTAGATAAAAGGAATATTGCCTACCACGATTTCGTTGATAAACACTACAATCTCGTATCTTCACTTGAAGACATTAATTCCATAGGCGATATTATAAACTTCATTAGTACTATAATATCTCTTTTTGAAGAAATGAAAGAAAGTTGAATATGAGAAAATGTGCTGTACCAGGAACAACAGTTTATTTACTTGATCCTAAAAGACACATCGAGAATTCTAGATAGAGAAATAAAAGAACACGTGGAGAAACTAAATGCATGAAAGAAAATATTAGATTCGACAAAATGAGAAAGCGTACCAATATTCACCCTCCAACAAGCTCGCCTCGACAAGCAGATAGAGCAATTTGAGGAATTACAGAGAGTACTTGTAAAAGTCTAAAATTCTTTTCGTGATTCGAAACTTTTTCCTATAATGCGGAACATCTATCTGTCCTGTTTTTTATGCATCGTCCTCGCAATATTATCGCCATGAGTATATTTGTCATTCTCCTTCAGGGGACACTGTCATTTATACACTTTTTTATATACTTCTCGATTATTCAGTTTGTTCGTATTCCAGAGGATTGGATACTCGATTTTGGGATATTTATGTGAGTATTATCCCTTACGTTCTTCGCGAGTACACTTGCAGCGAGTCGATGGGACAATCGCAAGACTCGATATGCATATTATATATCATCCATCTGGCTCGGTATCGTACACTTTCTTTCTTTTGCATGTTTTTTCGTATGGATAGTTGTGGGTGTGAGCACCTTTTTTGATGTCATGCTTCCCTATGGACTAATTGCTGAACTGAGCTTCGTAGTGGCCCTCTTCGTATCTCTCTATAGTATATATCATGCCAAGAAGCTCCAGATAACACGGGTTGATGTAGAGATACGTGATCTTCCCAAGAGTTGGCAATGAAAGACTATAGCACTGATATCTGATGTGCATATCGGCCATATCAATAGAGCCAAGTTCCTCAGAGAAGTCGTCAAAAAAATCAACGCAGAAAATGTAGAACTCCTCTGTATAGCTGGGGATCTCTTCGATGGTATGGATGGACGTCTCGAACATCTCCTCGATCCACTCAATCTCGTCACTGCCAAGCATGGCATCGTCTATGCAGATGGCAACCATGAGACCTATCTCGGAGTTGAGCGAGCATTCCGCGCACTTGGACACACACAGACTCGTATACTCCGTGATGAGATAGTCACACTCGATGGACTCGATATCATCGGTATCGACTATCCTGAACCAGGCGAGACCAAGGATGTCGCACAAGCAATCCTCTCACTCCCAGAGTACAAAAAAGAAAATCCATCTATACTCCTCTATCACACTCCATGGCAGATAGAGAATATAGCAAAAACATGAGTCAATCTCGAACTCTGTGGACATACGCACAAGGGACAACTCTGGCCAGATAGCATCATAACCTACATGATATTTGGAAGATTCCATTACGGGAAGAGTGTTATCGGAGACTATACACTCTACACATCGAGCTGAGTAGGTACATGGTGACCACCGATGCGCATATGAACTAAGAGTGAGATAGTAATTATTACACTAGATAAAAAATAAAATTTACTTTTATATAAATTAATATATAATAATAAAAATTAACCTCACTTAAGTATGTCAGGCGGACACGGACACGAAGATCATGGACATCACGGACACGAATCAGGATGAAACTGATGAGGCATTCTTAGTGCATTTTGAGGTGCCAAGTGACCTGCAATGCAATTAACAGGTATATTTGCGGGACTTTTTACTGGACTCTTTGATTCTAGTTGAGGTGGTGGACATGATAGCTGACATCATTAGATCCCTCAAAAAAAGAAGAATATATATCCATTCTTCTTTTTTTTATATTGTACAGAGATTTTTTTTGAATATAGGAAAACAAAGTGATAGTATTATGATATCTAATTTTTCTCTATGCTTATCGAAGATCTCCTCAATGAGTGCGGCCAAAAGGGCGCATCAGACATCCACATCAAAGAATGAGACCCAATCATCATGCGTATCCAATGATCTCTCCTTCCAAGTGATACCAAAACTATACCAGACAAGATTGCTATGTTTGACTTTCTCTATACGTTTCTCAACAAGAAAAAAGAGAGAATATCATACTTCAAAAACAATATGGAGCTCGACTTCTGATATGTCCACAAAGATGGCACATCATATCGTGGCAATGCCTATATGTATATGAACAAGATTGGTATAGCACTTCGTCGCATATCTGACAAGATGCCCAATCTCCTCGAACTCGGTATTCCGAAGAGTGTCGGAAGAGTCCTCCAGGCAAAACAATGACTCTTTCTCGTGACAGGTCCAACTGGTTCTGGTAAGTCAACTACGATGGCCTCTATGCTCGATGCGATCAACGAGGTACGCTCTGAGCATATACTCACTATCGAAGACCCGATTGAATATATATTCCATAACAAGAAATCCATCATCTCTCAACGTGAGATAGGACGAGATACTCTCTCGTTCTCTCATGCTATCCGTGCTGCGATGCGCGAAGATGCTGATATCATCATGATTGGTGAGATACGTGACAGTGAGACTATGGAAATTGCCCTCTCACTTGCTGAGACTGGGCATCTTGTATTCTCCACACTCCATACATCAGGAAGTGTCCAGACCATCAGCCGTATGGTACAGTTCTTCCCTACTGAGATAGAGATGCAAGTTCGTACACGTATCGCCGATTCACTCCTTGGCGTACTCTCTCAGCGACTTATCCCACGTATCGATACAGAGGGACGCGTTGCTATCCGTGAGATTATGTATACCAATAGTGCTATACGCAATCTCGTCAGTAAGTGAGATCTCATGCAGATACCGAACGTCATCGAGACAAGCTCAGAGGATGGCATGATCACGATGAAACACTACGCTGCACTCCTGCGTGAGAAGTGAGTCGTCGAAGAGAAGTCTTATCGAGGATTCTTCGTGAACGAAGGTATATAGCAAAACTCCAGGAATTCCTGGAGTTTTTTATTTTTAAAGAAATTCATTACTCATTCTATATTGTTGCTTTCTGAAAAAGCTAAATTACAAATACCGGGAGACGGAGGGGAACAAACTGTCCAAAAATTTTACCACTAAATATTGGGAACAAGAGAAAATTTTCGAGCGGTGATGAAAAACAGAAACATGATGAGCAAAGCGAATTCTGAGTGAGTTTTTGTTCCCCTCGGAACTTTTGTTACTTTTGGTTACAAAAGTAAAAGAGAAATTATTGCTACACTAATCCGTAGAATCTCATCGAATTCTCATATATAACTTCCTCTATCTCTTCGACTTGTACTCATCTGAGCTCTGCGAGTTTCTCGAAGGTATATCGAGTATATGCTGGTTCGTTGACCTGTCCACGCACAATCTGTGGTGCGAGGAACGGCGCATCTGTCTCAACAAGTATTCTATTTATCGGAATATTTTTTGCGGCTTCTTGTATCTTTTCGGATTTTTTGTACGTCAATATCCCTGAGAATGAGAAGTATATCTCATCCGAGAACTCCAGTAACTCGCGAGCAAATTCCCAATCTTCGGAATAGCAGTGCATCACACATCTATCGATACCGTTGGACCTCATGAATTCGAGAGTTGCATCATGAGCATCGCGCGTGTGGATAACCAGTGGACGATTGTATTTTTGTGCGAGTTTCCATTGCTCTATCCACCAGTATTTTTGGTTTTCTATCTGTTCCAAAGCTCCTTTGGAAAGGAGCTCCGCGTAGCGGTGAGGATTTTGTTTCAGTTGTTCTGAGGTTTCTGGAGTGAGTCCATCGAGATAGTGAAAGTCGAATCCACATTCCCCTATCGCAACCACAACATCAGAATTATCTTGTATCAGTTTTTCAAAAGTTTCCAGTATTTTTCACTTGGACTGTTCGGTTTTTCACTCATCTTGTGCCGTCTCAGGATGGAGTCAGACCGTCGAATAAAATATCCCAGGAAATGCTCGTGCAAGTGCAATTGCTTTTTCTGAAGTCTCTATATCACATCCTATTTGTGTTGCTTTGGTTACGTGGTTTTGTTGCATGTTGGCTACTATCTCATCGATACGAGGAAGGAGCGTATCCCAGTAACAATGTGCATGTGTGTCGAATATCATAGACTCGAGTAATATTGGTTAGGTTATTCTCAATCAAGAAGTGCTATCTGCCAGATCTTTCCTTCAGTATCAAAAAACACCGGTGCACCATCATGAAAAGAGAGAAATTGCATATCTGTACCTCTTTTGATCACATAGCTCTCGCCCGTTGTCCTATCGAGCATCATCAATACAGATTCTCCTGTTGGGAGATTCGAGAGAGCCAGTCGCTCCGTATCATCCTTGTCGATATAGCCCAATCTCTGTCCTGCCGATACATCGAGCCAATCCGTGAATCTTGGATTCTTTCCGTAGGATGACTTGATTCCCGCAACGACACCCGATATTGTCAGTATCTTTTCCTCAACTCATGGGAGATATCAGAGTACATCTATGATTGGTAGCTCTTTCCTTATCTTCATATCGAGCGAGAGGATGAGTGTCTTGTCAGTAAAAAGTGGAGCAATCAGATACTTCCCAGTTATATCAAAAGCAAAACTCCCAACCCCACGAGGAACAGTAAAAAGTGGGGCAAATTTTTCGAGAGTAAGTATCCCGATTTCTCGTGTGGATGAGGTTTGGCGTTCTGCGTAGACGGTATTCTCTGGAGTGATCCCAAGGAGCTGATATGTATAATCTACGTCTTTTCTCTTGGCATTGGCAACAACTGCCTCAGCAATAGACTTATTGCCCGTTATAGAGACATCGATTGGGTATATCTCTACATCATCCTTGAACTCATATGAGCGTACCATATCTTGTCACACAGCCACAACTATATCTTCGCGGATGGATGACTTTCATGGACTCGTGAGTGTCAGTGTGTATCGTATCGGCGCCACAGGAGAAAAAGTACAAGAATCACTACATTCTCTCTGGAGCTGAAGAAGTCTGTCTGCAAGTGGGAGATTCTCATTGTCCAGAGTTCACTGGAGTTGCGCAGTATAGAGAGACGCTCCCGTCACTTGCAAGCTGATAGATGCAGTATTCTGAGTAAAAAAATACCAATATATACCCGCAGGAATACCGATAGCAAGAGCGAGTATGAGGAGAGCGAAAAGCCTGGCACGCATAGAAAAGTTTGCAAAAAAGTCTGAATGCATTATATACAAAAGAGAAAATATGCAATCTCTCCTCGCCCAATACATCTCAACATTCTCTACAGAAAACACCACAACACCCGCAGTTGTCTCACATGACGATGCTCTTTTTATTATAGAAAAATGGGCACAGAGAGACTTCGGCACTATAGAAAAGGTAAAAAAAGACTATGTTCCTGGACTTTTTATCTACGAGACTCCCGAGGACAAGGTCGAGTTCCCGATATCCGAAGTTCGCAAGTTCATCACTGATACGAGCAAGAAGCCATACGAGTGAAAGCACCTCTACGTCCTCCTTGGAGTCGACACAGCATCACTCGAGGCGATGAATGCACTCCTCAAGGTCCTCGAAGATACTCCAGAACATGCTGTCATCCTCCTTGTGGTGGCTGATAGAGAGTCACTCCTCGATACGATACACTCACGCACAATCGACCTCTTCCGTCAGTCTCGACGCATCATCGACGATACACACAGAGAGTCCATACGAGACTTCTTCCGCGGCCAACAAGAGTCATGGATTGTTACGCTCTTCGCTATGAAGTCAACACGTGAGGAGGCACTCGATATCCTCACGCTCGCCCTCGAATACGCACCAAGTGAATACCTCGAGTCCATAGAACAAGGATTCATCCACCTCTTCACGACCAATGAGTCTCCACGCAACGTCCTCGATATAGTATTTTTACGGTAATATTTGCACAAAAAGAGAGAAAAAGCTATGATAGAAGTATCGTAGTTTTTTATTGTATGGAAAAGAGTATCGAGCTCACATCTAAGGAATATAAGATTCTACAAAAAAGAGGATTTTTTGTAAAGAAAAATTTTACATTTGTACACTTTTTAAAAGAAAATGTAAGTATAAATTTACTTACTGGTTTAATAGTAGCTCTTAGTCACTTTGTTTTTTATATATCAGCACATCTATTTGATGTGAATATTTATCAAAATTTTGCAAATTACTATATTTGGATGATAGTATTTTTATCAATTATTTGAATTATATTCAGTATGGCTCAATACGTAATATCAAGTGATTTATTTTTTTCTTATTCAGGAATATTATGATATTGAAAACTGCAAAATATAACCATCCTGAAAAGGATAAATCAAAAGTTAACTTTTTTTCATAGAATTTTAGAGAAAGCATGAGTGTTGTTGATTAAAATAAACAAATATACAAAAAATCCAAGATCCGACCTATCAATACTATTTGTAATTTCTATACCATTATTAATGCTAATCTGAATTTCTATTCAATGATTTATGTATGCATGATGAATACTAGAAAGTAACTTTATAGAATCAACTACTCAGTTCAATATAGTAGTCTTTTATTATTTTCTGTTATCAATCCTTCCTAACTTAGTAGTAATACTTACTTGATATATCTTACATAAACTCGTCGAATACATCCATCCACTCTATGTCTTCTGAAATATCTGACAAAAAATTCAATCCCTCACGCCTCGTATCAGTGAACAAAGTAAACAGATAGAGTCAGAGTTCAGGTGAGATATGGATTTTCAAGTACTCAGTAAATCTTTTGATTCATTGGCTTCTACATTTTCTCAGATTGTGGATCTGGTGGTGAAGCTCGAACAAGTAGAAAAGAAGGCAAATAAGTGAGATCTCTTTGATAGTACCAAATACATCAACTCTCTCAGAGAAGATATTCGTACTCCCCTACTTTCTCTGAAGACTTTTCTTGAAGCAAAAAGACTGGAGCTGAGAGTGTCTCAAGATGAACTCGCGCGAGTGCGAGTGAATGTCTGATGAGAGCGAGAGAATAGAGAGTTGCAATCTGTCAGAGCAACAGAACTCATGAAGGAGTTGGATGAGAATATAGTGAAGATTGGAGAGATGATTGAGAGACTCTAGCGTTCCGCGAATATCCGCATACACAACATATATACCCCCTTGGTATTTTTATACCCCTTGTGGTATCATACATTTTGGCTCTATGTAGAGGCTAGATAAGTAAAAAACCTGTATACAATATTATATCAACAACATCTTTTAGAGAAAATGCCAATAGAAATATATGAATTCTGTTGACTCTAGAGCGGTTCTTGCATATATTTGACAGGTAATACACACATATGACTACAACCAATACCTCAAAAAAACCAAAAACTCCAGTAAAAACAGCATCTGAATGAACTGTCGATACTCAGAAGGTAACTCAAAAAGAAATATTCTTCTCTACGGAGGATAGACCAGGAACACTCATCATCGTTGAGGGTTCTGATGGTTCTGGTAAGTCTACACAGCTCCTCATCGCCAAGAATCTCCTTGAGTCCAATGGGTTTTTCTGTGTGCATAGTATCTGGAACTCATCTCCCAAGATTCATGAGATGCAGAAACAACTCAAGAAAAAAGACCTCCATATGCCAGCTGCGGTATTTGACACTGTCTACGCATCTGATTTTATCGAACGCTATGTCCTCGAGATGCGCGGCGCACTCAGGGCCGGTATGGTTGTTCTCTGTGATCGTTACATGTATACGGCCCTCGCTCGTGGATATGCCCGCGGTATCAAGATGGAGCACCTCAAGCCATTTTACGACAACTACTTCCCTGTTCCAGATCTCGCCTTTTACTTCCGTATCCCTGTAGAGGTGGCTGCACAACGCGCTATCGGACGCAATCCTCTCAAGCACTATGAGGCAGGTATGGATGTACGTTACTCTGACAATATTATTGAGAGTTTCAAGAAGTTCCAGACCAAGGTAATCGAGTGATATGATATACTCGCCGAGCAGAACGGTATGCATGTTATCGATGGCAAGGCCCCAGTATACAAAACTACACCAATATTTATCAAGGAGATTGCCAAGTATTTTAAGAAAAAATATGATGTCAGTCTCATGGGTGGATATCATGCTGAATAGTCCCTCAACTCTATATTCTTACAGCCCTAAGCTCTATACATTATGCGTCCAAATATAAGTAATTGTCATGCACTCCCTGGTACTCTCATCGTATTCGAAGGAGCTGATGGATCTGGTAAAACTACTCAGATTGTCGCACTCAAGAAACTCCTCGAAAAAGAAGGACACGAAGTAACTGTAAGCTCATGGAAGACAGCCCCTATTCTCGGTGACTTCATGAAGGCTAATGATGCACTCAAGAAGATTGACGAACGCGTTATCCCTGAGGCTGGAGTATTCCTCCAATCAGCAGATCTCCTCTATCGTCTCGAGCGTGAAGTGATACCCGCACTCAAGAAGAATCATATAGTCATACTCGATCGTGGTATACATACCCTTATTGTACGTGGCATGATGATTGGTATGACAGAGACTCAACTACGTACTGGACTCCTCTGGTGGCGTAACACTATATACAAAGAGCTCTTCGATAAGGCAGTAACTGTCCATATTACAGTTACTCAAGATGAGTCTATCGACCGCATCCAGAAACGTGAGGCAAAAGCAGTGGAACAATCTGGAAAGAAAAGAAAATGAGAAGGAACACTTCTGGCGCTTCACTTCATCGATACTGTTGTCTATGCCCCAGATGGGAAGAAGATGACTCGCAATGACAAAAAAGAATTCGTTCACAAGACTCAAGCACAGATAATACACACATATACGGATGTATTTCAAAATGAGAAATCTCCATATATAGAGATAGATGGAACTCTCAGTATGAAAAAAATGGGTGAAATCCTCAAAAGAAGAATTGTAGATACAATCATCTAGTACTGTCTCTGAGAGGAGAAATACGTACTCAAAAAAATACTTACGAAGAAAGTAAGTATTTTTTTGTCAAATATTTGACACTATGAAAAATATCTGCTAAAGTGTTCTTGCATATATCACTTAACCCATACAAATATGCAAACAAATACAAATAAGCTCCTCGCTGGAGCTCTCGTCGCAGGAATGGTTCTTGCAAGCACAAGTGCTTATGCAACAACTATTGGTACTGGTTCAGTTGTCGGAAGTGGCGCACTTACTTCTAATGTTGATTGGAATGATACTTACACATCAAATTCAGCAACTGGTACTGTTAACGGTATCGTTGTAACAGCAAAGGTAAAGCCATCTCTCAATATGGTTATCACAGGTAGTGGTGTTATCGATCTTGGTGAGGTTGATCCTACTGCTTACTCAAGTGGTTCAGTTGATATCGAAGTTGGTACCAACGCAATCAATGGAGCATCTGTAACTGCACGTTCTACCAATGGTGGACTTCAGAATGCTTCTGATGCAACTCAATTCATCAATTCAGCTACGACTGGTGCTGACCCAGTAGCTGATAGCTACATGTATTCTTCTGCTATCGTTGGTGCTGTTGATTCTGCATTCGGTACATTTACTCAGAGTGCTATGGCTGCTGTAGAAGTTGATGATAATACAACTGCTCATCCTATCTATACATCTAACAAGCCACAGGCCCTCGCTGGAACAGATGATTTTAGCTTCACTGTTGCTGCTCAACCTGATGCTCAGACTCCAGCTGGTGAGTACAACGACGTTGTAGTTCTCACTGTAACTGGAAACTTCTAGTCTATAGGACAAGAAAAACTAAAAAAGTCTTCTCAACTTTGAGAGGACTTTTTGCAATTTAAGGATTGGTACGTATATTTTAGTGGATTATTCACCACCCCATATGAAATCCACATTCCTTCTCTCAGTTTTTACTGTTACTACTCTGTCGTTTTTATTTTCTACAAGTATCTACGCAGTAGGTGAATGAAGTAGGATAGACATGAGTGTCTCCCCTATCCGTGATGAGTTCACGGTCGAACGAGGAGCTCCGATAACTCGGACAATTCAATACTCGAACAATTCTGATGGTCCATACAATATATATATAACAATTGAGGACTGTACTCCAAGTGGGAACTATGGTACCCCTATATGCAAGCTTGCAAGTGGTTCAGGAGTCAATGCTGAGTTCTCATCAACTTGGATTACCGTGAGTGAAACAAGTTTTGTTGTGCCTGCCCGAAGTAGCAAGACGATTACCTATACAGTCAATCCTCCCAATGGAGCAGCTCCATGAGGCCATTATGGTGCTATATTTTTCAATAATCCAGATACTCCTGTATTCGGTTCCAATACTGTCGGTATGATACGTCGTATTGGTATGCTCTACATGATGCAGATACCTGGAAATATCATCGTAGATCCAAGTCTTGGCTCGATACTCGTAGATGGTCCTGGTGGAGCAGCGAACTGAGAGGGTTCAATTTTTACATTCAATAGTGCCCCTGACTTCCTAGACAAGATCAGGAAAAACTGGAACAATGCTCCAATGTGGGAAGAGATACTTACGGAGGCCAATCCTCTCTGGGATAAGCCAATGCTCGAAAAAGATAACTTCTCACTCACAATGAAGGTTCCCGTAAGAAACGATGGGAATATCCATATCAGACCAACAGGAAAAGTATATCTCTTCGATGAAAATGGAGTACAACTTGAAAAGGTTGGTAAAGAATCTATTGTTGATGAAAATGGCGTATACATGGGCGAAACTATTACCAATTACCTTCCTATCAATGATGAGCGCTGAAGTGTCCTCCCAAATACTGAGAGAACTTTTCAGATTGATTGGCTTGGATTTGGCTACGAAGAACGTGATCCTGTAACAGGAAAATACGTTATTCAATTTGAGGGCCCTGGAGCATATTATTCTCGACTCACAGAGGAGTGAACTCAGTTCATCTATCCATGGGAGCGTCTCTCTATCCGCAAGGTAACTCGTACAATCCTCGCAAAGGTTGAATTCACATACAATGATGTGACAACTGGTGAGGATGTAACTAAGACGATGGAGATACCTCTCACAGTCAAGTATTCCTATATAGCGAAGACTTTGAATTACGGTATGCTCTTTGCTATCGGGTTCATTATATTCTTTGCCTGGGTATTTATCCGTAGACGTGATAGACGTATCGAAGTCCTCGAAGAAGAGAACTATGAACTCGAAGATGAGATATCAGTACTCGAACGAGCAAGAGTTGCACATGCCCTCAAAAAAGAAGCAGCCAAGGCAAGTGAAAAGAAGGTAGTAAAGAAGTCAACTGCAAAAGCTGAAGCAGTAAAAACTCCTACTTCTGTAACGAAGAAACCAACTGCAAAAAAGACTCCAACTAAAAAACCAGCTACAAAGAATGATAGTCAGGCATAATATAAAAACCCTCCAATTGGAGGGTTTTTATATTTCTTTTACACTTTTGATTTTCTTTACCTCCATACCTTTCGGAATCTTTCACTCATAACTCGCTGGGATGATAGCATGAGTAAATCCAAGCTTGTGCGCCTCTGCGAGTCTACGGTCGAGCATATAAACTGGCTTGAGTGAACCTGTCAGAGATACCTCACCAAGATATATAGTTTTTCCAAGAGGAGATTCTTTTTTGCTCGATATGATGGCTGCGATACATGCGAGGTCAACTCCAGGTTCCGAGAGTGTGAGTCCACGAGCGATATTGAGATAGACGTCAGATGATTCGAGCTTGATAGATGTGAACTTACTCATCACAGCGATGAGGAGTTCGAGTTTGCCCTGAGAGATACCACGAGCCGAGCGTTTTGGATATCCGAACTTGGTATATGTTGTGAGTGCCTCTATCTCTACGAGAAGCGGACGATTCCCTTCGATAGTAAAAGTCAGGGCAGAACCTGCAAGTTCAGAACTCTCTGGATCTATGAACTCAAGTCCTGGATTCGGTAGATCAATCAGTCAGGCCTCCTCCATACGGAAGAGTCATACATTGTCTGTTGGTCCGAATCGATTCTTCAATGCTCGCAGTATTCGATAGTTCTCTGTACGAACTCACTCAAGGAAGAGTACAACATCGACGAGATGTTCGAGAGATTTTGGTCATCAGATAGATCCATCCTTGGTCACATGTCAGATGAGGATGATAGACTTCTGCATTTTTTTTGCTATGTTCATACACATCTCTGTCATTATGCGTATCTGTGAGACACTTCAGGGTGATCACTCGATAGAGCTCGATGACAGGACGGAGAGTGAATCAATGATAACAATATCAGCATTCGAGCGTTCAATCGTAACAACAATAGAGTCAAAATCTGACTCCGTAATAATATCTATAGCCTCATTGGTTACACCGAGCCTATGTGCACGAGCTGATATCTGAGCAATATGTTCTTCTCCGCTCACATAGAGAACATGAGTATTTGTTTTTGGATCTTGTGTATACCACTCTGCCATCTGGAGAGCAAGGGTGGATTTACCTATTCAGGGCTCTCACGAGAGGAGTACCAGTGAACCAGAAGAGAGTCATCCACCGAGAACATTGTCCAACTCACCAGACATACTCATATATCTCTCGATTCCTGAGGCATGGCCCTTGTAGTCGATCTTTGTTGTTTCGAGGACTTTTCATTGTCATATCTTTGATTTTCGATTTTCCAGTTTTGACTCAGTGAACGTGTTCCACTCGCCACAAGTAGGACACTTCCCTGTCCACTTCGGAGATGTTGTAGAACAATTGGAACAGATAAACATAATTCCAGGGGTTAGGTATTAGTATTAGGTATTTTGCCAACAGGAAAGACATCTACTGGTTATCTTCGCCTCTCAACTCTTCTTGTATCTTCCCGTATTCAAAACCCTTTCGCATCAGTGCAGAGTAAAACTTCTGTTTTTCAGAAGCAATACCAAGATTATACTTATTTTTATATTTTTGCACTTCTTTTTTGAGTCAATTATCATCATCACATGACTCTATATATTCTGTGATCTCGTCACGAAAGTATGGATATTTTCCTATGATTGTCATTGCGATGATACGAGTTGACTTCCCTCGATTGAGAAGCGTCTGAATCTGGTATTCTATCTGAGTTCTGTGAGTATCCCAATCGAGTATCTCGATGTCAGATAGCGCTATTTTTTCTTCAATCATATCTTTTGGGAATTCTTTTTTGAAGAGCTTCTGATACATCTCTCGTCTTCCCTTGCCAAGAGAGAGAAAACTTCGCATCCACATATCACACATGAGACTCTCATCATAACCCATCTCAGAGAGAAGTTCAGTTATATTTTCAACCTTTTTTTTCATAAGGTATCCCGTTACCTTTTTCTTCGATGGTGCATACCGCGATATATAGTTCGAGAGTCGAAGTTGTATATTCATAGGAAGATGATAATCATTTTTTGACAAGAACAAAAAAATCTGATACACTCTACTCATATCCCATAAAAATACAAATATGGACACCGATGATATCTTGACTCTCCCGCTTCCTATGGGTCCCCATGCACGTGCATCATATCGCTCACGCATGCAAGCACTCAAAGAATACGGCATCAATCCAGCAGCCATAAGTATGACTGAAGATAATCGTCATATTGCACAAGCGGCTCGGCATGAGCGTGAACGCATCCTCAAGGGCGAACACGACGTATTCATTGCATAGCAATACAGTTCTCTCTCCACAAATTCGAGACCTTAATAGGTATCGGATTTTTTCTTGCATTTACCAGAAAATATGTACAATGTCTATTGTCTTTTATATAATAATATTTTTATATGACTTTTTCCCGTTCTCATGCTGGAATGATTGGAATAATTAGTCTCTTTACAGCGATGATTGCACCTATCGCATCTAGTGGTAGTCGTGGTTATCCTTTTCCTCTCACGGACGTACAGCTATACTCATATATTTTTCTAATTTTACTCGCTATAGGATTTTATCTTGTAAGCGTTCGACGGTGGTTTTTATTTCGATTTGTCTGAGGATTACTCGTCTTGATTGTCACATACCTCTCTATTGTAGCACTTTCTGGTTGACTGCATGAGCTCGAGTGAGGCGTGGCACTTACGCAGATGAGTTGGGGTTGGATCTTCATCATCATTGGTGTTATCGCCACACTCTACACTCTACTCATCAGAACAGAAGAAGTTGATCCAAGTTTTTCACTCTTCTCTGACATGATTATAGGATTCATCTGAACTCTCACACTCATCTGACTCTCGGCACTCATCATCAGTGTATCGATACAGCGAGATAGAGATACACATACATGAGCTATACTCAGAGAGATATTCTGAAGCTGAGAAGTCATGAGCTTTTCTGGTATTTCACAGAGTCCTGCATACAAACAGGTCCGTTGACTCTTATTTGAGAGAAAAAATGATAGCATCGTCTTTGGAGTACCAACAAGTTCAGGATCTATCGTCTACCCTGAGTGACGATTCTACGAAGAGAAGACTATAGACACTGCCATACTCTGAGGGAAAAATATCGTAATAGGAGAGAAGAATATATGGGTGGATGGTGTGGCAAGGGCTCACAGTGGTACGAATAAGCTCAGTGAAAGCATTATCCTCAAGACAGCGAATGGTATAAGTATACTGACTGAGAAAAGAACTCTCAACTATACTGGCTCTATCGATATTGCGACAGTAGTACAATCAGAATGATGAGAGAACTTTGTCTGGGTAAAAAAATCCAACTCATGATACAGCATAGAGAAAAATGGAAAAGCCATAAATGGAATCTACAGCGCTATCGATAGTATCGGACTCTCTAAGAGTGGATATGATACCCTGGCTCTCGTTCGCACGGGAAGTGGAGAGAGGATTATCATAAAAAATGGTACACCCATAGAAAATCTCCGCAAGAACTATGTTGAAGGAAGTTGGAAAACCAATGGTTCTCATCATATATACATAACCAATGATGCGGGAATCAAGCGGCTCATATATGACGGCGTGAGTATTGGTAAGGAATTTAGTGATATACGAGAGGTATTTCTTGAGAAGAGTGGCAATGCTTATGCGTACTTTGCCCGTCCTGTAGGATCAGATGAATACTGTCTCTTTACACGATTCAGATGAAATCTCTGTGGTCTCACAGGATATATGAATCCTCGTCTCGGTGCAGATGGAAGTACTGTTATCTATGCTTGACTCAGAGAATGAATCTGGAGTATCTACCGCAATGCCGACACAGTTATCCGAGATACTGGGTACACAAGTAGTGATATATCAGGGGATTATGTATTTTTTGATATAACGAATCCCAAACAATATCTCTTCCTCATGCGCATGGAAGATGGGAAATACCAAATACGAAAAAATTGAAAAGTTATTCCTCACATCTGGGAAGACGTCGGACTTGATGTAACCTTCTGATATGACAATACAGTTATCATGTCAGCCAAAGATAGTACTTGATGGCACATCATAGAACTCTAATAAAAAATCCTGATATAGTTCAGGATTTTTTATTGTATAAGTATTATTCTGGGTAAAATATTCTTCGTAATTCTTCTTTCTTTTCTAGGGATAGACGTGCCTCATACAATATTGGAAGGAGGTTCCAATGATGGTGGAATCATGGATGTGATGAGAGCTCTAGGAATTCATCAAACGTAACAGTAAAAAGTGTTATTTTCTCTCCAGAATCAGGTATGATATTTCATACTTGATAACATTCTCTTGCAATATAGTAATATACAGACGTTGTCACATTTTTAGTTCATGAGAATTCAAACCATGGAACTATATTTTTTGTAGTATATCCTGTCTCTTCTTGGAGCTCTCTTAGTCAACATGTTAGCGGGTCTTCTTCAGGAAAATCAAAAGAACCTCAAGGGAGAGAGATGAACTCAGCAATAAGTGGTTGTTCTTGTCTTGTGAGAAGAATTCTTCAGTCAGGTAATATAGGAACAACGAATGCGCCATCGAGAAATCGTATAGATTCAAACCGACTTATGGAGCCATCATACATAACCTGGTCCCACTGATATATCCGTGATCGAACTCAAGAAAATACGAGCTCAGCATGTTCTGGAATTTTCTGTGAAGACATGATCTTGCGTGTCGGTTATAGGCTAAATTATGGTTTTGATTCTCAGCAGTGGATCCTTCGTCTCTACTTCCCTATCCTCATATAGAGTGGTTCTCATTTTTCTCGTACCAAGAACTCATGTGGAGTGAGTTCAAGATTCTCCTTCAGGGTAAGTGAGTCATCATATGGTGTTCATACTCTATCGAGCAATTCTCTCATCTTCACATCAAAGAATGGAATAAGCATAATTGCAACTCTTCTTAAATCTGATACAAGTATGAAAAGTATGTTTTTTAGTTTTTCTCTATCCTCTTCTGAATTGGTAGGCACTTTCCATGGCGTCATTTCATCAACGTATTTGTTGATCTCACTTGCGTATTCAAAAGCATATTCGAGAGAACCCTTGAGATCGTAGTCATCCATTTTTTCGATATATTTCAAGATTTTATCAGAACCCACTTTTCATACAGTTCAATCTATCTTTCCATCGAGCTTGAGAGAGAGTGCTATAAAACGATTCAGAAGATTCCCAAGGTTATTGGAAAGCTTAGCATTGTACATAAGTATCGCTTGTTCTCTATCGAAATCGCCATCTTCCCCAATAGGAAATCCCATAAAGAGATAGAGAAGCAACATATCTCGAGAGTACTCAGAGATATACTCTGCAGGACTGATAACATTTCAGAGAGACTTTGATATCTTCTGCCCATCAAGTGTAAGATATCCTGTAACCAGCAGACTCGTTGGTGCTTCATATCATGCACTCCAGAGCATCGCTGGCCAATATATACCATGAAAGCGTATGATATCTTTTCCTATAACATGCACATCAGCTGGCCACCATTTCTTCTCATCCTCCTGACAATATGTCATATAGTTAAAAAGGGCATCATACCACACGTATGTCACCTGCTCGGTATCGAATGGAAGTGGTATGCCGAACTTATTGGTCTCACGAGAGACAGAAAAGTCCTCAAGTCCTCACTTCACAAACTCAATAATCTCATTGAACTTATATCTTGGTTTTACAAAATCTGGATTATTCTTATAAAATTCAAGGAGTCTATCTTGATATTTTGAAAGACGAAAGAAATAATTTTTCTCAGAAAGATGTTGTATTTCCTTATTTGGATGATCAGGACATCTCCCATCTACAAGATCAGATTCTTTCTTGAATCCCTCACATCCCACACAATACATACCATTGTAGACTCACTCATATATGTCACCATTATCAAATGATTTCTGGAGAACTTTTTGGACAAATTCTCGATGACGAGATTCTGTTGTACGAACAAAATCAGTATAACGAATTCCACTATTATCCCAGAGTTCCTTGTGTTTTGCGGCCATTATATCAGCATACTGCATGACTCACATTCAGTTTTCTTCTGCCTTTTCCACAACCTTTTGGGAATTCTCATCTACACCTGTAGTGAACTTGATCTCATATCATTGTAGTCTTTTATAATATGCAAGTGTATCAGCAATAAAGGAAGAATAAGCATGCCCAACATGCGGAACATCATTCGAATAATATATTGGTGTAGTAATGTAGAACTTTTTAGACATAAAAGGAAAGGAATAAAATTGGAATGTGCGAAGTATAACTGGATTTTTTTAAAAAACAAATATACTATATCGATACATTATATCCATAATTATGAAGTTAGAAAGAACAACAACACCCTTACCAACAACCCTCATCTATACTCTTATTGGTGGTATCATCTGAGTCTTGGGAACAATTTTTTATCATCAAGTCTGATGACACTTGGGGGATATATGATTCTCTTCAGTAGAGAGAGAGAACTCATGAAAATATGAGTTTATACAACCACTCCTTGAGTGTGAGGATACAAGTGAGTCATGAAATCGAAAATATATACCATTCGAAAAGGAGCTCAAAGAAAAGATTCTTGCGTACCAAAAAAGTAAAAACCCAAATACGCACCTTTCCTTTTATTTCAGAGATTTACAAAATGGTCCATGGTTTAGTAATAACTATCAGGAAGAATTTTATCCAGCAAGTCTCCTAAAGACCCCAATTCTCATAGGATATGTGAAATGGGCCGAATGAAATCCTGGCATACTCAAAGAAAAAATTCTCATAGAGCAACTTGTAGACTATGAACAAAACTATATTCCGGAAAAATATGCTGAAGTATGAAAAGAATACACTGTAGAGCAGTTATTGGAAATTATGACACTCTACTCAGACAACAATGCAAGTAGCAATCTATTGGCATACCTCCCTGAATCTATCACTGAAGATGTATTCTCAACACTGCAAGTACCCTCACCAAAAGATAAAACCGCAGAAACATATAAACTCAATGTGAAGGAATATGCAAGCTTCTTTCGAATACTTTTCAATGCATCATATCTCTCTAATGCTGGATCTGAGGCAACACTTAATTTACTTTCACGAGTTAGTTTTTCTCGGGGCATCACTGGAAAAATCCCAAAAGATATAAAAGTTGCCCATAAGTTCTGAGAGCGCATATATACCGAAGAACTTCCTGATGGAACAAGTAAAAAACTCGCACAACTCCACGATTGTTGAATCGTATACTACCCAGAAAGTCCTTATCTCCTCTGTATCATGACACGCTGAGATACTCTCGAGCAACTCTCTGAGATGACCCAAGATATATCGAAGATGATATATGATACAGTTGATAAAACACAAAACGAGGCAAAACAAAAACAATAATAAAAAATCTCTTCTACAAGAAGAGATTTTTATTGTTCGCTGTGGCTCCCCAAATTGGATTCGAACCAATGACCTACCGGTTAACAGCCGGTTGCTCTACCGCTGAGCTATTGGGGAGTAGAACGAACTGGAGCATATTATGAAAGTTACCTTGAAAGTCAAAAAATTTTTTCACTTTTTTCACTTTTTCTCTACAATCAGTCCATGAATCACCTAAACATACATATAGACACCTTTGAACGGGATGGTGAAGTAATCATCGGTAATATATCTACTATCATCAACGCTGACGATCGTATAGCACTTATTGGGCCTAATGGTATAGGCAAAAGTACTCTCATGAAAATAATCTCATGAGAAGTTTCTGAGTATACTGGAGGAATAGAAAATATCTGAGGTATCACTCTCGGATACTTGGAGCAGATTCATTTTATGGATGAAAATAAGACAATCCGTGATGAATTAGCAGATGCCTTCTCTGAGATACGGAAACTGGAGAAAGTAATACAAGAAGAGGAGGAAAAGATGTCAGAAACTGGTGAATATGATGCCTATACAGATGCTCTCGAGAGGTACAAGCTCCTTGGTGGATATACTTATGAGAATGAAGTAGAGCGAGTTGCACGAGGGATTGGGATATTTCACCTGATAGAGAAGCCACTTGTAGCTGTATCTGGATGAGAACGGACCAAGATAGCACTTGCCAAGATACTCCTCTCCCGACCAGAGTTTCTCCTTCTTGATGAGCCAACAAATTTTATCGATCTCACATCCGTCGAGTGGCTTGAGAAGTATCTCGTCGAAACTTGGAAATGAGGATACCTTATTGTCTCTCATGACAGAGAATTCCTTGATGAAACCTGTACGAGTGTCATCGAAGTAAGGTGAAAAGCTGGGATAACTATATATGCAGGTAACTACTCTGATTCCGTTGCAGAGAAGAAAAAAATGCTTGCAAAACAAGAAAAGGTCTATGAAGAACAACAGACAATGCTTGAGAGTGAGAAGGCTCTCATAAACCGATTCCGTGCAGGTTCACGAGCTGGATTTGCCAAAAGCCGAGAAAAACAACTTGAAAAAGTTGAACTCATAGAAAAACCTGAGGTACGCATCGGGGTCAAATTCAACTTTCCATATGATAAGCATGGACCAGAAACTCTTATCAAGATAGAAGATGCCTTCATTGGTCGTAAAGAGCCACTTTTCTATGCACGTGAAGCTCTTCTCACCAAGTGAGATAGAGTTGGTATCGTTGGTGAGAATTGAGTCGGTAAGAGTACTCTTATCAAGACTCTCCTCTGAGATATCAAGGCCCTTGAGGGCTACGTTCATGTTCATGAAAATACCAAGATACTCTACTTCTCACAACTTCATGAAACTCTCAATATAGAAAAGACCATCTATGAAAACTTCCATCTACATGGATACAACTTCACACGAGAACGAGTCGGTGGACTCATAGGTATGTATGGTTTTGGCTACTTCGACACAGAGAAGAAAATCTCTTCCCTCTCTGGAGGTGAACGTTCTAGACTTCTTTTTGCACTCCTCTGACTCAGGGAATCCAATATACTCATCCTCGACGAGCCGACCAATCATCTAGATTATGAAACGCGAGAATCTCTTGAGCTCGCCATCAGGGAATATGGAGGAACGGTACTTTTTATCTCGCATGATCGCTACTTTGTGAACAAGCTTGCGAGCAAACTCTGGATTATTGAGGATGGTGAACTTATCATCTCTTATGGAAACTATGATGACTATAGATTCAAGCGTGAACGAGGCATATCACTCGATATGTCACTCTTCGATGCTGATGGTGAGCTCGATATCGTACTAGAAGAGAAACTCGGGGCCGTCGAAATGCGACGCATCAGGGAAAAGTTCGCACGAAAGAAAAAAAGAAGGAATTAATTCCTTCTTTTTTTGAGAGTGCTATAATGGTTCAATACTCAAATTAGATCATGGCTGTATGGTAACGTTCGAACCGTTGACTTCTGAACGATACTGTATCTTCACAGCTCCTGGACTCGTAACCTGGAAAATACCATCGAACACTGCCACATAGTCAGTATTGGATGCAGCTACAGCAGTTGAGGTCAGTGTTGTACTTCCGATTGTACCGTTTGAATAGACCTGATGAGCATTACTACTAGTCTGCGCCTGTAGACGACCAGCATAATTGGTAACTGTAGCACCGTTGGCTGCCAATGCAATTCAGAGACCAGTTGTTGTTGCAGCAGTACGGAATTTTGCCGTAAATCGGAAGTTATAGTAACCAACTGGAAGTGATGGGGATGAGAGACCAAGATCACCAAGTACATTTGAAGTCCTGGAAGCTGCACTTGTGAGAACTGCAGTATAATTCCCTGATCCTCATCATCAACCACCGCCACTTGGAGTCTCCCATGTTGCAAGTCCATTAGCATCAGAGGTAAGCACTTTTCATGCTCACTCTGTTCAATCAACCATCATAATCTGACCATCTACACGGAGTTTGGCACTATTATTAGTACTACCGATAGTGACATTACCATTCGAGAAGATTCTCATACGCTCACTTGGTGCAGTATTCGTTGTAACATTGCGAGTGGCAAATATAAGATCACCAAGAGTATTGCCAGCAGTATTAGTAGTTACAAGTCCTATTTCTGCAGGCTGAGAAGATTGTGCAGAAGTATATCAAAAACCAATCGTCTGTATTGAGTTTGTTCGTTTTTCTTGTCAACCTATCATAAGATACGGTGTTCCAAAAGCATTTACCATATTGGCGTCTGTTCACTGAACTCATCTCTGTATTCGCATCATCTCTTCGGTAGATCAGGCTGAGCCACTATAAGCGAGTACGAGTCTCATGTCTGGGTTTGATGTCCCCATACCAATATTTCATCATCCAGTAATCTCTTGGAGCTGAGAGTTATAACCTATATTTACATAGAAGTACTCAATATGATTTGCTGGAACAGTAAGAACTTTTTGCCATGGTGTAGGAGTAGTTCCATCAGCCAGATAGAGTCCACTACCATAGTTGCTACCACCATTGTACCATCGTCCACTACGAGCAAAGAGTGGGGCATCACCACGCGCACCAAGAGCAAGTTGATAACCATAACTATCACCTCGAGCCGTCATAGTAAATGAGTTATTCGGACTTGCTGAAAGTCATGTAACAGGATCTGCGATAGCACAATCATATGGAGAGCTACCAGCTGCACCATTATAAGAACAGAGTCATGATACACCGTCTTCCTTGAAATATGGAGCATTATATCAGGCACCATTACCATTACTTACCACAAATGATTGTTTGGTAGGAAGTTGGAAGTATTTATTGAAATCATATCGAATACGTCTTCCTGCAATATCAGGATCTGGTACTGGAGCTGCACTATTGCGACCAAGGGCATCATACACGACTACATCACCATTGGATACTGGAACTATATTACCAGAAGCATCTACTCAGAGTCATACAGCAGCCCCAGTATATACAGGAGAATTGTTATTCACACGAGACATACGTATTCCTGTTGTATTATTGATACCACTATCTACAACAAGTCTAGCAGAGAGAGAACTACCAGTACCAATACCAATGTTTCCATTGGTTCAATATATCCAGTTTCCAATATTGAGTTGGTTGGATGCAGTATTGGATACTGCTGCCACACTAGACCCGATGATGATATTATTTGCACCTGTTGTAATGCCAGAACCAGCCATATATCCTATAGCTATATTATTATTCGCAAGACTCGCTCTGAGTGCTTGGTATCCAATAGCAACACTATTATCATTAGCTGAATTACTATAGAGTGCTTGTCAACCAATGGCTACATTATAATTTCCATCGAGATTCGTCCAGAGTGCCTGAGTACCGATTCCCACATTCCAGTTTCCTATACTATTACTATAGAGTGCTTGTGCACCGAATGAGGAATTAAAATATCCAGCAGTTGTATTGTAGAGGGTACTATCACCAACGGCAGTATTACTGTATCATGTTGTAAGGGTTCTGAGGCTATTATTACCAAGTCAGATATTGGCTGTACCTGAGGTCTGATAGCGAACAGATGCAGATCAGATACCAATATTACCTACCCCACGAAAATGTACTAATGAAAGAGCTCCAGTCCATATCTCAAATCGACTCTGTGGCGTTGTGGAACCAAGAGCAACATATGAACCAGTTTCAAATAAAAGTGAATTCATAAGCCCATTTCCACCTGTACCGAATTTTGTAATATATCCCTGTGTTCATCCTGTAATACCCGAAGCAGTGATAGAACCGGAGAATCCAGTAGACCAAGTAGCAAGCCCATTGGCATCAGAAGTAAGGATCTTACCAAGTCATGGGGAACCTCAACCAATAGTCACCTGTCCTGAGAGATAGAGATTATTCCAACGGAGTACAGGAGAACCTATATCTCTATACATAAGTGGTGCAGCTACATCTGGCAGTATTGATCCAGATATCGATACATTATTAACTGTACGATTTACAATATTATCCGTAATAAGCTTACCCTGAACCGTAAGGTCTCATGTTACTAGAGTAGATCCAGAAACATGGAGGTTGGCAGCGAGTCATGAGGATATACCGATACCAACATTATTTCATACATTAAATATAGTTCCGCCTGTCAGGCTATCACCAGCTGAATCAGCTCGAGGAACTTGGTTCGGTAAAAAACCAAATCAAGTAGCTCAGGCACTCCATGTACAATTAGAACCAAGCTTATTAGCACCAGTAATCCACATACGACACTCTTGTCCTCCATTTTCAGAGAGAGTAAGGAAAGGATTGGCTGAGTTAGTACTTCAATTAGCCTCAATAGTGACATAACCAACCGTAGCTGCGCCTCCAATAATTCATGGAATATCTCCTATATAGAGTTTTCACCCTGTTTCATACAACTGTGAGTTATTGATGAGTCATCCACTATCAAATTTTGCGATATAATCTGGGGTACCGCTACTTTTGACTACATTGTTGAGGTCTGTCCAATCATATACACAACCAGAGGCAGTCATACCAAGACAGAAACCACTTCCAGCGCGGATAATACTTCCAGAACCCTGCACATCAAACATATATGTAGGCGATGTTGTTCATAGACTAATCTTCCCATTCCTTCCGTATATCCAGTTTCCGATATTGAGTTGGTTAGAACCAGTAGATGATGGGAGATTCACATCATATCCTATGGCGATATTATTATCTCCTGAAGTAAGTAGGTTTGCTGCATTGATTCATATTACAGTATTATATGAACCTGTAGCGATATTAGCCAATACTTCATTACCTATAGATACATTAGACCCTCCTGTAGTATTATCTTCAAGAGAATGAACACCCATTGCGACATTGTTACTTCAGGTAGTATTGGCCCTCAATGCTTGCTGTCCAATTGCAGTATTAGATCCTCCTGTAGTATTATAATAGAGTGCCCAGTTACCTTGTGCAGTATTGCTATTACCAGAGATATTGGAATAGAGCACAGCAGACCCAACCGCAGTATTGTAGTTTCACGTTATATTTGATCATAGAGACTGAGTACCTATAGCAGTATTGGCCCATGCGGTAGTATTTGCTTCGAGAGCACCATTACCGACAGCAACGTTCTCACTTCCTGTTATGTTACTATTAAGAGCCGTACCTCCAATAGCAGTATTGTACTGTCATGAAGTATTATACTGGAGTGCACGCTCACCAACAGCCGTATTGAGTTCTCAGTCTATATTTTGATTGAGTGCGTTCTGTCCAACAGCAGTATTACGACTCCCTATAGTATTGGATGACAGTGTTGCGGAACCAATAGCCGAATTCCAAAATCAAGTTGTATTTGCAGCGAGAGCATATTGACCGATAGCAGTATTGTACTGTCATGAAGTATTATTGGTAAATGCATTCCATCATAATACTGTATTCTCTTCAAAATTTCCACTTCCTCTTCAGATAGATAGATTATTGACAAGTATATCTCCGGCGGTATCGAGGATTCTCGTTGGATTGGTCTTACCAAACCCAACCTGAGTACCGTTGTCATATATTGTTCCTGTTCCAAGTGTTGTATTAGTAAGCCAACGAGCAATATAATTCGTCTGTCCACCATTGATCCCAGCTATAGTGGGAAGTTGCCAACTTGCGAGACCAGTTGCATCAGATGTGAGAACCATACCAGTTCATGGTGAACCACCAGTGATCTTGAGTTGACCTGCTACTTCAAGTTTTGCTCATGGCGTAACAGTTCCAATACCAACATTGGCTCCAGTATGGAATATATTATTCGTACGAACCCAATCACTACCATTATAGTGAAGGGTATCTCAGAGGGTAGAACCAGATATAGAAAAAGATGTAGCAGGCACAATATCCGTCCAACTTGCGAGACCTGTAGCATCAGAGACCAGAAATCTGCCAGAACCAATTCAGCCTCCAGTGATTTTTATCTGTCCTCATACTTCAAGTCTTGCTCATGGGGTAGCGGTTCCGATACCAACATTACCAGCAGTATCGATACGCATGCGCTCTATATTGTTAGTTATGATAGGGAGAACATGGTTCGATATCGTACCAAGATTTTGAACAGCACTGAAAGTGTTTCATCCAACGGCCCAAAAAGATCCCGAAAGAGATGGGAGTGGATCATACCAACTCGCAATACCAGTTGCATCAGACATGAGAAGTTTTCCTATACCAGGTGATCCTCATTGTATACGAATCTGTCAATTGACATCGAATGTCGCTGTAGGAGTCTGAGTTCCTATACCAATATTGGTTCAATTATTGTATATGAGGTTATTACGTATCCAATTAGTACCATCAAAACGGATAGTATCACCAGATGTTTCCCCAACAAAAAATAATCAAGATGCAACTGGAGTCTGACATATCGGCACTCCTGTAGCAGTAAATCCTCATACTACCTGTCCAAGTGTATTACACTGTGTGGTAGTATACATATTATCAAAATATGTCTGAAACGCTCCTCCTGGAGTCTCAAATGCTGGTGTATCCAGAGGATATTGTACAGCAAACGCTTGACTCGTGATACCAAGTATACTGGCAATAGAGAGGATAAGGTTACGACGAAACATAGGATAAAAAAGTTAGGGGGATTTTATTGAAGGGTGTTGATAAGTCCTGGTGGTGGATTACCAAGAACAGCGTCATCATACTCAATAATCATAGAAGCATCGTCAAGTCGTGGATCACTATACGGAACTGCCTTCTGGGTAGGATCAAGTGGATCATACGTACGGAAGTAGTTGAGATCGTAGAATTCAGCTGTTGCAAGTGTACATGTCTCTGTTGTCACCGGGCAGACTATTGGTGTCTGACGTGCACCACTGATGGTATTCTTTGAGATAAGGAGTCCTTTTATATAGAGCTGTTTCTGTGGTATGTTGAACGCTCCTATTGAGAGATATCTATCGATAGTGGTAGGATTTGGTTTTTCTCATGAAAAGAGAGAACCTTCTGCATAGAGCAGAGAATATATCTCTTTAACCTTGTCTGATATAATAATATTTCAACCACTTCCATTCGCATCCTTGAGAGCAATAAGGGCACGAACTTCTCCATCATCTGTTCAGATAGTATTGACCGTATCGAGGACAATATCGTGTCATACAACCACGATAGAGCGCTTCCCTACTGGCCATGTAGCACCAAAATCAAATATGTAATCTTCATTCTTCTCTACAAGAAAGTCAAAGGTTGAGGCTGGATTCTCCAGAACAGCATCACTAATATTGCGTGTAAGGAGTGCTATATTTTGTCGGATTGTATTCATGATGGTTGCATGTTTTGCGAGGCTGAAGACGTATCCTATATTTTGATTCGGGAGATCAAATATCCTGGTTCCAGCGATATTACCGATAACTGCAATCTTCCCAACAAAATGAACTGCGACACCATCCATAGAGATACCACTCGAAGTCATAGGGTCAATTCAGAGGATCTGATTATCCGTCTTCGCATAAAATGGAATCCATCAGAGTCACTTATTCCATCCCCATCACTCTATCAGTGCAGTTGATGGATTAAAATATACTCATGTATTTGATGAATCAATGAGGGAACCACTCAATACAATCCATCCAGCATTCTTGCTCCAGGCATAGCCATGCACAGGACAGATCTGATATGGATTCTGGAGGATATCAGGAGGACAGACTATATGCGCATTACACAGAGGTACTCCAAGTCCATCTTCACACTGACCAAAAGTAGACCATCATACATTGCCAAGCCAGAAAAATCCAGTAAGGTAACCGTACTGATCTCGTGTTGCCGTATACCCAGAGCCTGCTGGCTCTATGTCGAACAAAACAACTCCAGGATGCCCTCCTGTCCAAGTATTCACAGGACTAAAAGAGCCTCGCATGCGAGAAATATTGTTACTCGAAAAAACCGCTACCATAGAGGCAACGATAATTGTTGTCACAGAAATCAATAGAAGAATTTTACGTTTCATGGAAAATGACTATACTCAGCGCTCAGTATAGGAAGAATCTGGAAAATTGCACAGAAAAAAGTCTTTCCGAAAACAAAAATTCTATTCTTGTATAATTATTGTATCCATATGTACATATTTGATATCTCACTTTTCGGCATCCACATTGCCCCGACATGGTACTGACTCATGTATGCGATTGGATTTTCTTTTTGTTACTTTTTTGTAGGTAAATACGGTAAAGTACAGAAAAAACACATGGACACACTCCTTCTCTTTGTATTTTTTTGAGTTATTGGTGGTGGGAGAATCGGTTATGTACTCTTCTACAATCCAGCATACTTCATGGGTAACCCCGAAGAAATACTTGCGCTCTGGAATGGTGGAATGAGCTTCCATGGAGGATTCTTGTGAGTACTCATCGCTGTATGGATATTCGGTTGGAAATATAGATATAGATTTTTTGAGATTACTGATATATTGGCAGTCTGCCTTCCTGTTGCTCTCGGACTTGGACGTATAGGCAACTGGATCAATGGGGAACTCCCATGATATGCTGGATATACCTGAACTCTGGCGATGACTATCGGAGATGTTTCCTACTTCCCAAGCCCTCTCCTTCAGGCTTTCTTAGAGGGGATCATCCTTACAATCATCATGATGATATTCTGGAAAATATGATTCTCTCGGAGAGTATGATTTTTATCTGGGATTTTCCTTCTCTGATATGCTTCAGTGAGACTCATCGCGGAGCAGTTCCGTCTTCCTGATGAACATATTGGATATCTTTTTGGAACATCATGGATGACTCTTGGCATACTCTATACACTCCCAATGCTCCTTGCTGGATGGATTATCCTCACACACTCATTTAAAAATAAAAAAGAAACTAACGAATAGTTTCTTTTTTGCTTCCAGGAAGGATGAGTCCAATTCCTGTAAGATTCTTTATCATGATAAATTGATTCCATCGTGCGATCGCCTGATTCACACTTGCGAAGTTCCCCTTCATATCACGCTCATACTGCATGACAAAGTCACGAATATAGAGAAAATATTTATCCTTTTGGATGAGTGGTATCTGCATAGAGAGCTTCATAAGAAAAGAGAACTCATGTTCTATACGAGAGTTGTGTTCGAGGAGATCATAGAGTGCATCATATCTGTGTACCATTGCTTCAGAGTGCAGTCGAGTAATACTATCAAACGCGCTTGCATCCATCACATGTGGACGCATGACTTCGATAAGGGCTGGTATCTTTGAGGTTTTGAGAAGAAAAAGCCGAACAATAGCCCCTTCTTCGCGTTGGACAACTTTTCGAAAAAAGAAGTACAATCCTCCATAGAGTACCAACAGGAGTAAGACTATGATAGAGATAATAGTAGGATAATTCATGGAGTGATGATATTCGCGATGGATTCTTTTGCAAATTTTTTATGCTTTTCTATAATAACAAAGTGAAAAAAGCAGAAATCACTCGCATATTCCTCTCCCCTATCGTAGAACTCTCGATGATAGCTGGAGTTTTTTTCTTGGCATACACACTCCGTGGGATTACCGATGGTATCCCTTTTGTACAACTTCGCATCCCCTACATATCATACGAGCAATTCCTCCCATTCATCATCTCTGGAGTATTGTTTTGGTGAATTATATTTTCCAGTACAGGACTCTATAGACTCAGAGACGATACTCCGATATATGAGGAGATGCGTATGGTCATGCGTTCCAGTTTTATATGGTTTATTGCGTATATTAGTTTCGTATACCTCTCGATTGGATTCCTCTTTGAGAAAGAACTCCCTCGTCTTATCATATTTTATACATATATATTTTCGACACTTTTTTCTATATTGCTCAGGGTTTTACGGTATACTATATACAGTATACTATACAAAAAATGAATCATAGAAAAAAACCTCATAATCGTCATATATGCAAAAGAAGAGGAACGATACGAGCTCGAATCAAACAGTACCGCAAGATATAGATACATCCCTACGAGCGACAAGGAAACAATAGCGTCACTTATACGCGAGAGAGGCATAGATGGCATCATCTCACTCGCAGAGAATACTACTACCAAGGCCATACGAGAAGTCATCTCACTTGCCCGTATCTATGGTATTCCCTTTGTCTACCCGAAACTCCTGCCTGGCGTGGAGCACTTACGACAACGTGAGACATTCTTCTGAGATATGCCAGTTATCGAACTAAGTTCGGTCTCTATAAGTGCCTGGGAGCGTATCATGAAGCGTATATTTGATATAGTTATCTCAGGTATCGGACTTGTAATCCTCTCTCCATTCTTCGTGCTTATTGGAATAGGCATCAAGATTGAGGATTCAAGTGGTCCAGTATTTTTTGCCAATCGTCGTATCGGTCAGGATGGTCGAGTATTTTCACTCTACAAGTTCCGATATATGTACTGGAAGTATTCAGTCAAGGATGCCTATGGAATCGATGAGAAAAAAGACTCCGCCCTCAAATACGAAGAAAAACTCAAAGCACATAGTGATACGCGCGACGGTCCACTCTACAAGATAGCCAATGATCCCCGTAAGATGCGATTCGGGCATATTATAGAACGTCTCTCTATCGACGAGCTTCCTCAACTGTGGAACGTACTCATCGGGGATATGTCTCTCATCGGACCACGTCCACACCAACCACGTGAGGTCGAACTCTATGACGAAGAAGATACACAAGTCCTCACAGTGAAGCCATGAATCACTGGTATGGCACAGGTATATGGTAGAGAAAAAAATACCTTCAAAGACGAGATTATGCTCGACAGACACTATATAGAGAATTATTCATTCTGGCTTGATGTAGCAATATTCATGCGTACATTCGCGGTTGTACTCACACGCATCTGGAAAAAATAATTTGCAAAAGAAACGAGAACCCATATACTCAGGAACATGAATCTACACATAATTGCATCTGTGGTGGTGAAGGCATAATCTCGAGAAGAGACGCTTTCACCATGACAGAGCATCTCCTCTCGAATTATCGGGAGGATTTTTTGTGAGATGACTTTATTTTTTATCTATTTTCGTGGTATGAGTGATTTTCCAAAACAATACGATCCAAAAATCTCAGAAAAGCAGGTTCAATCTCTCTGGGAAGAAAAAAACTGCAGTGCACCACAGGAGTCCACAAGTGGGAAAACCTTCTATATACCTATTCCCCCTCCGAACGTAACAGGCAATCTCCATATTGGACATGCACTCACACTCACACTCGAAGATATCATGACTCGTTATCATCGTATGCGCGGTGATTCAACTATCTGGATTCCTGGAACAGACCATGCTGGTATCGCAACACAGGCCAAGGTAGAGGAACGCGTTATCAAGTCTGGATCATCACGTCATGCACTCGGGAGAGAAAAATTCCTCGGTGAATGTTGGAAATGGATCGACGAATACGGTGGAAACATCCAGAATCAGATGAAGAAGATGGGGGCATCCGTGAGTTGGGAACATGAGCGATTCACTCTCGATGACAAGTCCAATAATCTCGTAGAGAACATATTCGTCGACCTCTATAATAAGTGACTTATATACCGTGGTGAGTATATGGTGAACTACTCCCCTGCCCTCGAATCAGTGATATCCGATATCGAGGTAGAACATGTAGAAGTAGAGGAAAAGATGTACTACATCAACTACTTCGTAGCAGGAAGTGACAATGAGCTCCTTGTTGCAACAACACGTCCAGAGACACTTCTCGGAGACCAAGCAGTTATGGTGCATCCGAAAGATAAGCGATACAAGAAGCTCATCGGTCGTACTGTCATCCTCCCGATAGTCAACAAGGAGATACCCATCATCGCCGATGACTCTGTCGATATGGAGTTCGGTACAGGTGTGGTGAAGGTAACTCCTGCACACGACCCAACAGACTTTGAAGTTGCAAAACGTCATGGACTCAGAACTGACTATCGTGTAATCGAGAAGAATGGTGTCATGACCCCTGAAGCAGGCATATTTGCTGGGCAAGATAGTACCACTGAAGCACGCAGTAATATCGTCGAACTCCTCAAGAGCAAAGGCAATCTCGTAAAGATAGAACCATATACACACAAGGTAGGATTCTGTTCTCGTGGGAATTGTCGTATCGAATCTGTAGTATCAACACAGTGGTTCGTCAGAGCGAGCAAGATGGCAGAGAAGGTTATCGTTGGTTACAGGAAAAAGGAATTTGAGATACTTCCAGAGAGATTTAATAAGACATTTGAGGATTGGATTTTTAACCTCCGTGACTGGTGTATCTCTCGCCAACTCTGGTGGGGTCATCAGATACCAGCATACTATGATATCGCGACTGGTGAACTCCTCGGTGTCACGAGGAATCCTGAAGATATCTATGCAAAATATGGCAAAGAAAATGTAAGACGTGATGACGATGTGCTTGATACTTGGTTCTCAAGTGCACTCTGGCCATTCTCTATCCTTGATTGGAATATCGACAATCCTGGAGAGTTTTTTAAGAAGTACTATCCTGCCAATGTCCTCGAAACAGGATATGATATTCTGTTTTTCTGGGTAATTCGTATGTTCCTCATGGGATACGAATACACTGGACAGACTCCATTCAAGACTATCTACCTGCATGGACTCATATTCGACTCGACAGGACGTAAGATGAGTAAAAGTTGGGGCAATGTCGTCGATCCACTCACGGTCATCGACGAGTATTCGACAGATGCTCTGCGTATGGCTTGTGTCATCGGAAATACTCCAGGCAACAACCTCAACTTCTCGATGGATACAGTGAAAGAATATTCACTTTTTCTCAACAAGTTCTGGAATATAGCTAGGTTCATCTGGATGAATATCGGAAGTATCACAGAAGAGAGAGAGGCTATTGTATTGCGTATCAAGAAGTGAGAAAAAGATCTCCTCCCATATGAGAAATGGATACTTTCTCGCCTCTCATATACAATTGAGAACGTCACAGAAGGTATGGAAAACTACGGATTCTCCGCTATCGGTGCTGAACTCACAAGCTTTATCCGTGATGAGTTCGCAGACTTCGCTATCGAGGCATACAAGGTAGAAAAAGATCGAAGTACTCTTGGACGTGATGTCATGAGCCTCTGTATCCTCGACATCCTCTCATTATTCCATCCATACGCACCACATATCACAGAGGCGCTCTACCAAGAGATCACAGAACAGAAGTCTCCACTGATGACGGCTCCATGGCCAACTCCAGCACTTCCACGTAACAAGGAAGCAGAGACAGATATGAATCGTATATTCGATATTGTACGCACTATCCGCAATCTCAGGGCTGAGAGTGGTATCAAGCCAGGAGATCTCCGCGACGTCGCCATCGTATGTCCTGATGCTTACAAGCAGAACATCGAAGCCAATACCTACTTCCTCACTGGTCTCACCAAGATTGCAACACTCACCCTCGGCAAAAAACCTGCCAAGCAAAGTGAATATGCATACGGAGTTATTGGTGGAATCGAGATATATATCGATGCACATATCGATGCAGAGAAAGCTCTCGAAGAACAAGTCCGCCTCAGAGAACAGATGGAGAATAAAAAAGACTACATACGAGTTCTGAAAGCGAAGATGAGTAACTCCCAGTTCGTCAAGAATGCCCCAGAAAAAGTCGTCCGTGCCGAGATGGAAAAACTCCATACAACGGAGAATGAACTCGCCAAACTCGAAGAAAAATATAAGAGTCTTGGTGGAGAATAATAAAAATCCCTCTTTCGAGGGATTTTTATTATTCCTTGAGTCTAAATTGGAAGTTATCTTCTACGAATCGTCACTTGAGAGCCGAGAGACAACGAACAGTGTTATTGTGCCAATTGGAGTTCGAAGAGGCATAGATAGCACCGTCAGGATTCCCCCAACGAGAGAGCTCTGAGAGCTTGGTATACTTACCAAGGAATCGATTATTAAATGTTGCTGTCATCCAATAGAGTCACTCCTGTGGAGATGTAAATGAATAAGTGCTACCACTATCCGTATTGCCAATATTGCCAATATTGTATGCTGTCTTGAGACGATTACCAAGAGTTGTCTCAGCAAGACCAATACACATCATGAAGCTTGGATCAACACCTCCTTCAAGGGCCGTATCCACCCACATATCCCAAGACTGAAAGTCTGGTGTTGCGTAAGTCTTCAGGAGGAACTGTTGGCGATCCTTCTCTGTCTCACCGCGGATGATGAACTTGCGCTCATACTTGGAGAGGTCAGCACCTGTGCCAGAACCAGCGATGAAGTCATTGATGAACTTATCCTGATATCGTGTTGGCATATTCTCATAGTCGATACCAGAGATATCCATGAAACGAAGTGGATCTACTGCTTCCTTGTTCTTCCAGACTTCGTAATGCAGATGTGGCCCAGATGTCATCGGACCTGCACCTGGAGTTCCTACTGCGCCTCCACTTCGGGCTATGAGGTCACCTGCCTTCACAAACTGTCACTCTGTCACAAGCGTCTCGGAGAGATGTCCATAGACCGTCATAAATCCATCACGGTGCTTGATTGCCATGTATGAGTATCCCCCCGGAGATGGTGGTAGGAGATAGTAGACATACCCTGGAGCTGGTGCACGTACATCACTTCCTTGTCCCACAGCGATATCTATGGCATCATGATGCGATCCAACATAGTTATAGTATTCTCCATCCCGGAAGAATGCGCTAATACGTCGACCCTCCACTGGCCACATGAATATATTTTCACTCCCACTTGCAAACTCCGTCTTCTTGAGTTCACGCTCATTGGCAAAGTATGTAGTAATATTTTCACACTTCTTTAGGAGTTCATCAGTTTTCTTTTTTTTCTCACATCCAGCTTCTCCTAATACGGCTGCAAGTCACTTCTGATATCTATCTTCTGCCTTTTTCCATGAATCTTCGACTGAGGCAAGTGCGAGTTCCTGTGCCTCGATATACTGTGCGTAGAGTTCCTCTTGTCACTTGGTAACCTCAATCAGACGAACACGTTCACCACGCTGAGACTCGAGAAGTGCCTTTTGGAGTTCGAGTTCTTTTTTGAGTACAACTATCTGTGCACGTTCTTCCTCAACCTGCACTCGGAGGATATAATAATCTTTTTTGAGTGCACGATACTCATCGACGAACTTCTGACCAAGGAGCGTCACGAGAGACTTGTATGTCATATCTGAGAGAGCCTCATCTGTATCACCATCAGAGAGGATCAATCACTTGATGATATCTACTTCCCCTTCAGTATCGAGAACCATATTACCCTCAGCATAGATATTCGAGAGATATGAGAGGATGGTCTGACGATAGACATATATCTTCTTCGATGTATCTACCAGCATCTGTGAGAGCTCTTGAGATCGGAGATCTTTTTGCTTGATACGAACATTCATGATTTTGATAGATGACTCACTCTGCTCGATAGTGGCATCCAGGATTCCAAGAGCTTCTTCGAGAGTATTACGACGCTCTGTAACTTCAGTTTTTTTGATCATGTACGCTCCCTGCACGAGAGAGAGACGCGCCTTGAGTCACTCGAGTCAATTCATCGCATATTCATTCTGGAGGATTATCTCAGCACCAGAGTCACTAAATGGGAGAGATTCAAAAAGTATCTCACTCTGTTGTTCCTTGAATCTATCAATGATACGACCTGACGTTGTTGGATCAAGCGCCATTCCAAGCGACGGGATGAGTGCAACTGCGAGGATGATGGATGTACGCTTAAGGTATTTCATACCTCAATGCTATCACATACGATGATAGGATTCCAGTTTTGAGCTATTTTATGAGCAAAAATCCCTTGCAAAAACACAAAATATACCTCTACTTCATAGAACTAAAAAAACTTTCTTTTTTTCTCTTCCAATCAGGAGTCTGACGACAGAGTCGTGAAACATCTTGTCTCTGTGCGAGGAGCATCTCTATGGCTTCCTCGAGGAATATCGTATTTTGGCTTCACTTTACATATACCATTGCAGGTTTTGTTTGTTTTTTTGAGAGGAGCTCTTTGATACTTTTTCATGCTTCACGAGACGAGAGAAAGCTCTCTACCTGGAATTTTGGTCTGAGTATTGGGAGGACATATTGCCTCATATATGGTCCAACTAAGAAAAAGTATACATCACCCGTATTGTGAGGAATCATTGAGATTATCTCTTCTGCAAGTTTTTGATGAAGGGACTCTGTCTCGATACCGAGTTCGCGCATATCCCCAATGAGGAATATGAGTGTGTGAGATGAGAGAAAAGAACGCATTGAGGCAATACCGCCGTGGAGTGAGAGATATCCTCCGTTGTAGCTCCCATCGATAATCGTTGAACCACCTATCCCATCGAGTATCGCAGAACGACCCGGCTCACTATGAGTATGGAGAGCGTATGGTGCAATCTCATCAAGAGAGAGTCCCCATATCTCAGCAATCCCATAGAGAGGAAGGAGATTGACAATATGAAAAGCGCCAAAAGCATGCAGAGTGACAGGATAATCCCTTCTCTGAAAGTGCACAATAGCAGATGTACCAGTATGAGTAATATCGATATGTGAAGCGTCTATCTCAGACATAGCGCCAGTGCCATAGTAGAGTGCCTCTCGTTCGATAGAGTCACGAAGCGAGTCATGTATGATGATATCGCGAGCGCCCTGGATGAGCTTGAGTTTTTCTTTTTTGTAGAGGTCAAAAGTTCCAAACTGTTCGATATGATTCGGTGCTACTTCTGTGATGATGGCGATATCAGGTACTGCGATAGAGAGGAGGAAGTCCATCTCGCCTGGATGGTCTATCCCATATTCTAGAACAAGATATCGAGGATACGGGCGGAAGAATTGGGATATTGCAACAACAAAAACCCAAAGCCACTTAAATGGATTTTTTCAACCTGTTTTTGCTCAGATAATCGTGAGCGGAAGTCAGTATTCACCATTATAATGATCTCTCGAATACCCAATCTTCTCATGCGGGAGAACTCGTGAGAGGTACGCATGTACATGGGCTGTGACCGTTGTCTTTCAGACGGTTCCAGTAATTCATACAACTTTTGGCTTATGAAAAGAGATGATATTCTTAGCAAAAAATGCTAAGATCGAAAGTATAAGTTTTTGCATAGTTTTTCGATAATAGAAGATTCCGACGAAAAATCAAGAAATGGGTGTCCGTTTTCTCATGAATTTGATTTGTGTAATGGCGAAAGTTTTATATAATCAACCTATATTTTTTACTTTTCATACTATGTCTCAAGTAACTCGGAATGATTTTACATTCACTATCCTCGACGAGATCGAAGCACAATACCACGAACTCGTGGAACTCGTACTCGGAAGTGAGTCTATCGACAACAATGAGAAACAATATTGGTTCGACATACTCCCATCTATGACCAATGAACAGATAGATAGACTCTTTAACATCCTCATGACTGAGCGCAAGCAACTCGAAGAGCTCAATATGAAATACCAAGAAGAGATAAAAACTCTGAATGAGAAGCATCTTATCCAATGGCAGTCACTCCAGACGCAGAAAGCAAAAGAAAAAATCGCAGAAGCAGAGAAGCAAGATACAGCAAAAGATGAAGCAAAAAATGCACTTGATATGCTGGGTGGAATCTAATTCCATGATTTTATTCAGAGAAACCCTAATATTTTAATATTTTTTCCATGATCCATACTGATATATTTCACCACACATGAGAGAATACAGGAAAAGTTGTACGCTCTCATAAGCTCCAACCAAGCGAGTGAGTAACCATATTCTGTATACTCACAGGAGAAAAAGAAAGTATTATCAGTGTTCTTGAGGATCACCTCCTTGAGTCTATATCTGGAATGGAGTGGACTACGGACTCCATCAATCCTGATTTTACTTTTATCTCTGAGAATTTTAATCATTTTATTCAGAACATAGACGAAGAAGATCGTGCTTCTTTTGCTGTAGTATTGGCAGTACTCATAGATGACTATCTTGTGTTTTCTCATATTGGAGATACGAGCATACTTTTGGTTGAAAAAGACTGAAGCATCACGAATCTCTCAAACAACGACATCACAAAAAAGGAGTTTCAAGCTATATCCACTGGTGAAGTACTCGAAGGTTCTCATATATATCTCTCGAGTTCTCCACTTGAGAATCGGCTCTCAGATGACCTTATACGTGATCTCTCATCTCTGAATTCCGTAGAATGGAAGAATATCATCGGTGACGTATTCCGTAAGGAGATACAAGATACGATTCATGTTGCACATATCTCCCATGAAGCAAGTAAAAAGGTTGAGTTCTCATGAAAAAGGAGAAAGCAATTAGATATTCTGAGAACAGGGTCTCAAGATATACTTCAGAAGCTCAATATACCAACATGGACAGCAAGCATACAAGAAAAGATATACAGTGTTTTTTTTAACAAAAAACAAGAAGTAAAATATGCATTTCTTGCTATGGGAGTGGTTCTTCTCTTCGGACTATTGTATTTCCTTTTTTCTGCACTTTTTTGAGTTGTGAGCTCACCTGAGAGAGACAGTAAAACGAAGCTCATACAAGCCCAAGAACTCATAGACAATAGTCAGAAGCTTGTAACCAACCCGACTGCATTCAATAAGACAATAGAAGAAGCAGAAAAGATACTCTTTGAACTCAGGGATAAGCGCGTCTACATGACAGATACCCAGAGCCTCCTTGGACGTATCGAAGCAATGAAAAAAGAAGTCAATGATATACAGACTATTGATATGACCAAGCTCAATGCTGTTATGTCTTACACTCCTGAACAGATCTCAGCGCTTGGAGTATTCGAGTACAACAAGAAGCTCAATCTCATAGGGACAGACTCGGCAATTCTCTGATATACTCGAGGTGAGGCACTTCCACTCAGTAAAGGTTACCCTACAGGAGAAAAGGCAAAAGCCTTTGACTTTACTGAAGATGGAGAATATTTTATCCTTACTGAGGGGAATCGACTCCTTGGGAAGAGAGGCAATGATATTGCTTATATCACGAATAATGGAAAGAATGAATGGAGTGAATCACACATAATCAGTACTTTTAATGGGAATGTCTATCTTGCAGGATCTGGTTGAGAGAGTGTAACTCGCTATAGACCAGGTATCAACGGTTTTTCTCAAGGAACAACCTACATAGACAATCTCTGATGAAAGATTATAGACATAGCTATTGATGGTGGTATCTATATCCTCCTTCAGGATGGGAAGATTATACGCTATATATGAGGAACAACATCCACAACCAAGTCTCTGAGCATCAACAAGGTTCCATGAGAGTACAATATTGGAAGTGAGGATGTGACACAAGTGTTTTCTCAACCAAATCTCTCATATACCTATGTTCTCAGTGGGAGGAATATATGGATATTTAGCCCTGATTCCAAGCGTTTTCAAGACGTAACAGCATGGAACTACGTAGCTCAACTCGAACTCCAGGGTACAGAAGAAGTTCGTGGCATCAACATACCTCGCGATGGTCTAGTGTACATCACCACGAACAACCATGTATATGAGCTTCCATTTGAAGTTGCTGATGGAAAGATTATTTTACGATAACTCCCTTATTCATTGTTCAAGACTGAAGGCATCATCCTCTCTATAGATACAGTTCGAGACAATAATACTCGGGTTATTTTTCTCAGCAAAGAATACGGAAAGATATCATCTTGGTACAAAAAGAAACAATTTCTTCATGATATAGGGGATATTGTATTCATAACTCTTGAGAGACAAGGTGCTATCAATACTATCAAATATACAGAGAGTATCATGTCTCCAAGAGAAGAAGCATGGAGTTATGAGAAGATCTCTACATTTCTAGAGAGTCTTGCCCTCATGAATACACTCATTCCTGAGATGTCGCCATATATGAATATATTCAAAGACTACAAGGGACTCCTGGCGCATATGCAAGAATCAACGAGCCTCCATACACACCACTACTTATTGTTCCAGTTTCGAGTATTGAGAACCCTTTGATATATTGGCTCAGAGAGCTTCGAGAGCTCACCTATTCCCCTCTATATATTCAACAACATACTCAAGACGCCGCTCACGAAACTCCTCTCAGCCAAAACACTGAAAGATGAAGATGCAAAGAAAATAAAACTCGCAAACCGCGAAGCGGTATATAGAAGTATCCTCTAGAATCTTACACAAAACATGACACTATACTATTTCATACTTTTCATACTGTGACTTTGCTTTTGAAGTTTTAGTACAGTACTCATATCTCGATGGTATAGTGGACAAGGTGGCATCATGATGTGACGCAGCGAGTGTCCCCATTGCCAACATATACTTACCGCACGTGAGCTTGTTCCACTATTCTCATGGATATTCCAGTGAGGCAAGTGTGCCAATTGTCATACCCGTATACCCGCATATTACCCACTCTCTGAGATATTCATGGGATGATTATTTGTCTGGTCATGATGGATATCCCTCAGATTCGGCTATACCTGGGAAGATATGATGTGGTGGGTATTTTTATTTTGGACATTCGTAACGGCAATCTATGTGATATACGATATTCGGTATATGGAGATACCCGACCAGATAGTCGTCCCTGGGATTATCATAACACTTGGACTCATTCTTGGTGGACTTATCTCCGAAGAATATAATGTATTTTTTGATTATTCATCATATGATACTTTTCATACTTTTCTAACCGATCATATAGCTTCTGCAATATTTCTCTATTCATTCTTTTTTCTTCAGATACTGATACCATGAGCGATATTCCTCTACAAACAAAGACTCTACACAAAAATACTTGAACTCATTCTCAGTTATTTTACGTTTCCTATTACCTTAATTATTGATTTTTTCCGAAGGAGAGAACATAAGGAGGAACAAAAAGACATAGACATAGAAATACCAACCTGGATAGGATGAGGGGATCTTAGGATAGCATTCTTTATAGGACTCACACTCTGAGGTATACACTCTATCACAACACTTATCTTTGCATATGTAATCGGGAGTATTGTATGAGTCAGTATGCTCATACATGGTAGATTCCACAAGAGACAAAACTCTCATGAGATTGCTTTTTGACCCTTTCTGGGTATAGGCTGGATTCTTTCTTTGACATTTTATTCAGAGATATTAGATTATGTAAATATATTTTATCTATAGTGTCAATAAAAATATCTCGACTTATCAGAGAAAAAACCTATAATCAGGAGCATCCTTATACACATACTTATGTCTGAAGAAAATAAAATCAAGGCCCTTCGAGACCTCATAAATACAGCACAATCATCTATCAATAGTGCCAAAAAGATATTGAACTCACTTTTGTGAGAAGAATGAGCTTCCGACGACTTTCCAATGGATACAACGTGACTCTCTCAATACGAGTCAGACGGTCTTCAGATTATCGAGTGAGTATTTACTGGGGAATGAATGCTCTGAACCGATGGAAATATGTATCCAGTACCTCAGAACTACGCATCAAAATCACTCCTCGTTCAAGGAAGTAAGCTCAAGGCAACTATCGACCAGAGTGGTCGCATCAAGTATAAGATTATTTCTGAGATACCATTTACTACACTTGTTGGTATCATCACCAAAAATGGAGAAAAATATCAGATAGCCACCGAACATAAAGCCTACAACGTACTCGTTGCTGCAATCACATTTCATAAGTGTGAGATTGGCGACACTGTAAGTATCCGTGTTCCCGAGTGAAAAGACGCGACCTATGCAGTCATAGAATCAATTATACCGAAAAAATAATTCCTTATCTCCCTTTTCTCCTATGCGAAGTACATCATATAACCGTAGCGCACGACCAAGTTCCAATCTCCCATGGTGATGGATTGGTATAGTATGAGGCATCATTGCACTTCTGATTATCGTAAGGATTTTTTCATCTTCTGACACAGAAGCCTCTGAACAATATCTCAGTGTTACTCCAGGTGAGCAGAGCTCAGTATACATATCTATGACGACTTCTAGCAAGAGTCGCATCACTTCAGAACAAAAACTCTTTGCGACGGATAAGTCTGTCTCCGTAGAGCTCGGGAATGCTATGGCAAAAAATGAGTTCATGACAATAGATATAGATAAAGGTTCTGAACTCGCATACAAATCTAGTACTGCAAGTGGCAACACCATCAATCTCTCAAAAGGTCGTAGCTGGTTAAGTGATATAACAAAACCCCTTCAGATAGAGCTCAAGAACTACAACGTAACAGCGCCTGTAGGGAGCACTATCCTTATAGAACAAAATGGTCCATATAGCAATGTATATGTACTGCAAGGTGTAGCTACTATAGAGACCTCTGTTGGCAACAAGGATATATCTGCTGGATCTATGATCTCACTCTTGAAGTCAGATCTCATCAATCCGAACACAGATCTCTCGGAATGGATACGTCCAATTGAGTGATCTATTCTTGAATATCCACTTTTTGTACGCAACAATGGTGCATCTCTCCTTGATCAAGCTGGCATCAGTGTGAACACTTGAACTGGTAGTACCTCCACTGATGGACAATCTGGTTCACTTATAGAGTCAACAGCATCGAACTACATAGAGATTACTGAGCCAAAACCCGGCATCATGACACGAACAAACACAATCACTGTTATGGGAAATCTTCTCTCAAAAGAAGTAAAGAAAGTAACTATCAACAATGTTGAAGCCGTAGTGAGTCCTGTAAATGAAACATTTGTTCTCCAAAATATAAGTGTAACAACTGAGATATTCGACATAGTATACAAGGCATACGATGCAAATAATTCCCTTCTCCAGACTGGAGTCATCAGTATTTTCTGAGCAAAATGAGCAACTCAAGGGAATGGACCACTCGTTCCAGAAACTTTCCCAGTATCAGCAAAAGATTTTAAGATATTGACTCCATCAGGAAATCCATACAGTACAACTGATAGGATGGTGCGCGTAGAGTGAACAATTCCAGCTAATACAGTAGACTATATTCTCGTGAATGACTATCGTCTACAGCAATTCAGGGCCAAGTCGAGTAGTTGGTATTATTTTGCAAATATGGACTACGGTACTATGAAAGATGGACTCAATCTCTATACTATCAAGTTCTATCGTGCAGACAATACTCTCCTCTACTCTCAGCCATTTACCATCATAAAAGAATCAAAAAATGCTACAGTTTCAGGTGAATAAAAATACATCCGGGAAACGATGAGCAACGATGATCGAACTCATGGCCATGCTTGCTATTGTAGGCCTTGGACTTTGATCTATGTTTTCTGTGATTACTTCTGGTATATACTTTGCCAAAGACACCGAAGATACTATACGAGCTATCAACTTGGCACGAGAAGGCATAGAGTGAGTTACCAATATCCGTAATACCAATTGGCTACGATTCTCTTCAGATAGACAGAATTGCTGGAATTCAAGTAACTATGATGCCTTTTGTATATGAAACGCTGTCTCATGAGACCGTCTGGGGGCATGACGATATACGCTCTACACAACCAATGGACTCTGGTATCTCTCATGAAGTACTGTTATAGACCCTGATTCTAACTGGACAGGATATGCAAGTGCATATAGAGCCATTCAAGATAATACAAGTTTTTTTAATCAGACTGGATCAGCAACTGTTCCATGCAATACAGCAGTACAGAAAAATTGTGTATCACTTTTTACTCGAGAGATCGTACTCACTGTTCCTGCGTATACAGGAACAATCTACGTCAAAAGCATTGTCCGCTGGAACACAAAACAACGGCACAAAGTAGAGCTAGAAACAACTCTCACTAACTGGAAGTCAAAATTCTAAATATTTGCCATAAATAAAATATTATGATAAAGTAGGTTCAATTCCTACTTTTTTTATATGTTTTATTCTCATATCCGACAGCACTGGCTCGAATATGCACTCATGGGTGTATGGCTCTGTAATTGTATCATCGCGAGTGTGATAGCTATTCGTGAGGTCTGGGTGCCATCTATGAGTGCTGGAGCTGATAGTTACGCACATATCCGTAGTGCTCCTTTTGATGGTACAGTTATGCCTATCACATATATTCCTGACTGGACAAAAACCACAAATCAAGATAAGTCAAAGCAATTCGAAGAGATATCTATATCAGACTATATTCCCCTCCCCACCTATGATGCGACAACACTCATCAAGGACCTACAAAATACAAGTAAAATATCTACAATCCTCCACTATACATATACAGTTCCTTATATGGGGAGTTATAATTTTAACTATAAGGAACATGATGGGAGCCATCTTGGGATAGATATACGCGCGCCTATAGGTACTCCTGTACTCTCGATTGCCAATGGTGTCGTTGTACGAACTGTTGAGGCAGACTCTACGGGGAACAAGTTCGTAGTAATCAGACATGACGAGGTACCAGTGAATGGTAAAAAAGTCTCACTCTATTCGGGATACCTCCACCTATCACAGATAACTGCAACAGAGTGAACTCGTATCAAAAAATGAGAAATGCTTGGACGAGTAGGTATGACAGGAATAACTACAACTCCACATCTTCACTTTCAGATAGATACCGCTGAAGCTCCGTTTCATCCATATTGGCCGTTCACAAGTGCTGATTCGCGCAATGCAGGACTTGGATTCTTTGAATCAGTAAATGCAGGACTTGGAAAGGAAAATGCATTAAAGTACACTATTCATCCAATGAATTTTATCAATGCAAATCTCGGATGAGCAGTATCACAAAATACCTTCGCAAGTGCACCACAACAGCCTACAACAAGCACCATAATCAGTGAGAACATCACTGAAGAACAATCCATCAGAGAAAGAGAGATAATGCTCGGATGATATGTAAGCTCAGGAATCAAGACATGTGAGAAAAAACGATTCTCTGATGTTGGGGAAAAGACAACACTCGGAAAACTCCTCTATCCCCTCATAGACAATAAGTGTCTCTTCCAAAAGGATGGCAAATTCAACACAAAAGAATCTATCACAAGACGTGAGGCAATAATCGCTATCATGGATTATTATGATATTGATCCAGCAAATTGAACAAGTCACTTCCTCGATGTATCTATCAGCGATGAGCTCCAGTGATATGCTGTAGTACTCTATCGTCGTGGGATTGTTGACGGGAACTATCTCTCTCCAGACAAGATACTGACAAAGGCGGAAGCAATACGCCTCATCGTAAAAATAGGTAACATACCGAAGAATCCTGGACAAATTCGTATCTATCCAGATGTAGCAACTATGCATCCAGATTTTAGTTCGATTCAAGATTATGGATTTGCTACAAGGGTTCGTGGATGACGATTTTATCCTGATATGGTACTCAATCGTGGGACATTCGTACAGATTCTCGCGAGTCTCGCAAAAGTCACAAAATAAAGTGGATTTTCTCTCCTGATTCAATACACTGAACTAAAAAATATTCCTTGCCCATGACCGAACTATGTCACCCAAAAAAATCATCTTTTTCATCATAGTATGAGTTATCACTATAACACTGATTATAGGGATTTTCCTACTCCAAAAAAAGACCACAAAAGAAACGATTATCCCATGAAATATCAGAGTATGGATATCTGAGGGCAATACTCAGTCGTATGATTCGCTTATTGAGTGATTCAAGCTCTACGCACCAGAATATGCAGACTCAACTATCACATTCGAGAAAAAAACTACAGATCCAATTCGTTATAGAATCCTCCTCCTCTCAACTATGTCGGAAGGAACTGGCCCTGATATATTCATGGTAGGAGCAGGAACTGATGTTGTTCTCGAATCCAAGATTGAACCAATACCAGAGAGTGTTATCAACTTTTCTAACTTTGAAAAAGAGTACGACGATGTCTTCCTTCCTCTCATTGTATCGAGTGGATCGAAGGATACATTTACTCGCTACCTTATGGGTGTTCCTCTCTGATTTGAGACGCTTGGGATTTTTTATAACAAAAATCTCGTTCGAGAAGTTCCAATAACTTGGAATGCGCTCGATGTACTCTACAGCAATGGCATATCTCCTGAGGTATTCCCAGCCAATCTCTGACTTGGGCCTCGTTATACGCAGAATGCTGCTGATATTGTTGGATTATTCTATGGAAGGGCAGGCATGTACGATGCAACGAATCTGAGAGGAGGAGATGGAGAGTGACTTGCCTCATATCTCAGTTACAAGGATATCCGAATCGCATCAGCATGATCAGATGATGCCTTTGCTCCTATTGTTACGCTCGATGGGAAAAAAGAAGAAATGGACACAGAAAGTCTCACAACCCTAGATCTCTTCATGCAAGGAGACATCTGAATGATTTTTGGATATCCAAGCCTTGTTACTGAACTCGAAAAAAGTGATAAACGTGTAGGATTCAAAAGTAAGGCAGGAAATATCCTCACGGAGAGGATTCCTGCAGATTCACCTACAGAAGGAAGAGAGAATGCAGCAAAGTATAACTTCTTCGCACTCTCTAGAGCTACAGAAAACCCTGCAACAGCAGTAAAATTCCTGGAGTATCTCCTGACTCCTGATGCACAAAAAAGATTCCTCCAGAATAATCCTTATCTCATTTCAGCTCAACGTTCATTTTGGCCAGCACAGGAGAGTTCAGTATTGTCCAATATACTCAATAGAGCAACACTCGGAGCCTTTATCCCAGAGATTGACGAAGAACTCTTTGTATTTTCTTATGGACTCAAGGCAGAATTCGGGAATTTTCTCTCAGAATATATTGACAGAAATGATAATATAGATATTAATAAGATATCAGAACTGATTTCACACAACATATCATGCAGTATCGATACCTATAGTGGAAAAGAAACTCGTGCTGATTGTGAGAATAAATAATCAAAAATTGCTTTTTTCCTTTTGATATGATACGATTGACTGTATATACCTTATCTATGCGTACACTCTACTCACTTCTCATCCTCGTTATAGGATTCATCGGATTCTTTACCATCGCAGATGGTGTGACTTTCGCAGCAGACAAATGTTGGTTCCCCTTTAGTGACGGAACATGCTGAACTACAGAGCCACCATACTGTGCTGATGGAAAGTGTACACTTCAAGGCGGACTCAATGCCGCGGGAACAGCTGTGGACTGACAAGTAACAAATCTACCTATTTCAGTGTTCGTCGTCGATATTGTTCAGTACCTCCTCACATTCGTAACCCTGATTGCTGTCATATATGTTATCTATGCATGATTCCAGGTGATGACGGGAGCATGAGACGAAGAGAAAAGCAAAAAAGCAAAAAATATCATCCTCTACGTTGTAGTTGGTATCGTCATCATGTGGCTTGCATATGCCCTTGTGAACTGGGTAGTCACCGCAGTGTGAAGAACAGTCTCAACGGATTCTTGAGGAAAATACACATGGTCACTCGTTCCAGAAGTATCGGCAGCTTATAGTGAAAGTGATGTCGATACTTTTCGAGAGTACCAGAACAAACTTCGGATAGCGATACAGGATCTCGAGAGTGAACTCAAGATCAATAAGTCAGTAAGTACTGCTAATATTCAGAACATCAAAAACCTAGTACAGGGAGCATACGATCGCCTTCCTGATTTTGGTGATGCAGGTACACAGAACGACACCATGAAGCGCGGAGTAGACAGAGATCTTGATATAGCCATGAAAAATCCTGGATCTACGAGCCAAGTTGGAAATGCTATCTCTAGTGTTTCTGCTTTTATCTCTAGTGCCAAGATCGAGACCGTTGAATGAAGTATCAATGCTTCACCGGGAGAGTGAAATGCTCCAGTTACAGTATCGTTCCAAGCAACAGGAATCAAAGATCCTTCTGGTGCTACTCCAGATAATATGAGTTATATCTGGTGGATGCGAGAAAACGGTGGCGTACGTCGTGAACTCGGAAGAGGAAAATCCCTTGTCTATACATTTTCCCAAGAGTGAAGCTATACAGTGTTTCTCGATGTTATCTCTGGAAGTCGTAATAGTAAAAAAAAGATTGATGTCCTCCCACTGAGTACATCAAAGACTATCGATGTAAAACCACGCCTTGGAGAAATAGTACTCCTGGTTAATGGGGTCAACGCAAGCAATCTCCAAACACTGAAAATCAATCCAACCATCGGAAAAATGTGAGTCATCCTCGATGCTACAGCATCACGAGCCACAGGGGGCAATATCACAGAAACCACATGGGATTTTGCTAATAACAACACTATTACGTATCGTTGAGTACCTATTGTTGAACGACAGATTTTTGCAAATTCATGAGACTACAATATTCGTCTCACGCTCAAGACGAACAATGGACAGACCTTTACCAAGGAGCTCCGCCTCATCGTACGCAATCCAGCTGCCGTAATCCAATGAGAAAAACTTACAGGAAATATCGGTGATGACATGTATTTTTCTTCGATATCATACTTTACAAATGCAAACAACGTAGAGTACTCTTGGCAGATACAAGATGACAATAACAAAAAAATAGTTAACAACCTCCCTGGAAGTACACTCAAGTACCGATTCGATACAATAGGAACATATATAGTCACCCTCACTGCTCGTAGTCCAAATGGTGAAGTAGATACTGATTCACGACAGATAACTATCGAGTCTCGATCACCAGTAGTCAACCTCGACAATCCGAAGCCACTCTCAACTGAGAGTCCCAATGTCTTGGAATTTGACGCGTCAAAAAGTTATGATCCTGACACAATGGGTCGTAAATGACTCACCTATACATGGAGAATAGATGGAGAAAAAATCAATCTCGATAATGTAGCAAACAATGGCGCAAAATGAACTCTTGTATTTAATTCAGTATGACCTCATACCGTATCACTTACGGTAGCAAATGCATACGGAAAAGTCACTACTGTAGAGCGCCAATTCGAAGTGCAATCGATTCTTTCAGCCAATCTCCTCATCACTCCACGCGTTGCTCCTCTTGGAACTATTATTAATTTTATAGCCCAATCAGAGAATGCAGACTTCTTTGAGTGGAATATGGGAGACGGCTCCCCTATCAAGACAGGAAACAAGAAAATCATCCAACATATATACCAGAAAACTGGAGTATACGAGGTAACTCTTACTGTATCGAGCGCAAAGTGAAGTGAATCCAATCAGATCAAGAGACGTGTATATGTCACTGATACGAATAGCCCATTTTCTATGATCAGTGTGAACAATGCTTCCAGCACTGCATACTATGATTCTGAGGCATGTGGAGGAAGCGGGGCAACTGTCATCAATAGGTCAGAAGTAACCAATTTCGATGGTTCAAAATCTATCAACATAGATGGTGGAACCGCTGATCTTACGTATACATGGAGTTATTTTGGAAAAGTAAAAACTACATCTACCCTCTCAGAGAAGCTCTCAGAAATCTGATGCTATCCTGTCAAGCTTACCGTACGTAGCAACAAAAATGGTGCAACTCATGCATCAACAGAATATATCTCAATCAAGAATATCCCCCCTGAGCTCACGAGTATATCTACAAGTATCGACTCTAGTAAGCAAGACAGTCAAAAAGTACTTGTTCGTGTAAATGCAAATGGAGCAATAGATCCTGACGGAGTGATCACTTCATATATCTGGTATTATACAACCGAATCCGATCGAGAACCACAGAACATCCAGATTACACAGAATCCAGAGATTACTTTTGTTCTTCCAAACATCACAGAGAAGTATTATTTTGGTGTGATCCTCGAAGATAATGACGGTGCAAAGGCAAATAGCATGAACGACGGAAGTGAGCAAGTTCCACTGATTCTCGACAATCAGAACGGGAATATCTATATGCCACTTATTAGCCTCACGATGCCCAAGAATGCAGTTCTCGTAGGAGAAAATGTGTTTATGTCTGTCGATGCTAAAACAATAGTCTGAACTGTTGTTACGAAGAATGCGGAATATGCCTGGGATTTTGATGGAGATGGTCGCTTCGACGAGCGCTCAACCAATCCATCAGTGAACCATACGTTCAAGAACTCTGGTACATACCAGATAAAAGTACGTGTCACTCATAATGGTGTATCAAATACGAAGTATGCAACTATCTATGTAAAAAATCCACTGAAGGCCAATGCTGTCGGTTATACACTCGCTGACGGAAGTATCTACTTCATGAATACTAGTGAATGACTCTATGATAGAGCTATATGGACGGTGAATGGAGAACAGACAGAATCACCATACACATTCACGATTCCTCGAGCACAACTCAGTACGCTCTCAGGAGAAGATATTGGAACACTCAGAGTCTCCAATGGTGAGACAGATACATCGAGTTTCACCCTGTCACGCAAGGATCTCATGCAGATCGCATCATGAACAGGTATTGCATATCAGACATCACCACAAGCCATAGATGATACGATCCATATCAAGTGACAGTCAGATAGACTTATTATCTCACTTCTAGGCAACACTACTGCAACATCCTATGCTATCGATGTAGATACTCGTATTGATAGTGATCTTGATGGTATTCCAGACAATGATATCGACAACAAGAATCACACTTCCTATACAGATGGTAGCACCTATGTTATCAGTGATTTTGTAGAGTCTCGAATTAGAGAGCGTACCGTGAAGGTAACTCTTCTTTCCAATGGGACCATGATAGGAACCAAAGATATTCGAGTTATTCTTGATTTTCTTCCTGAGGCACAGTCAGGGTCTGGAGAAGACTTCTTGCTTGGTGCATCTGGTTCTATGAGTACATTCGATAGAGAAAAACTCGAAGAGCTTGCAACAATGATACGATCTACAGAGAGTACAGATCGTGTTATCCTCATGCAAGAGTACAATACCATGATAGAGAACTGGGGTGACTCATTCTCAAAGGCAAAGTCTCTGATAGATATACAAGAACTCGTCAATACAAGCACTCTCACAGAAGATAAAAAAATTGCTATCAGTAAAATCATCGACGCACTCCTTGTCGGAGATTCCGCGAGTATCGACGAAGTGACTCTTGCAACCAAGCTCATCCAAGATCTCATACCTGCAACGAGTGCCAACCGAGAGACTATTATCGAGAAACTCAACGCTATCTCTTCTCATCCAAGCGATATCGCCAAGAATCGAGACCTCTGAAAGGAGATACTAGAACTCATCAAAAATGATCCAACCATCGAAGATAAGTACAAGATACACATCAAGAATCAACTCCTCATCATCATCAACGGTGGTCAGGCAAGTGTCCCAGCTGATGCGGTAGAAGAATCTGGCTCTACTAGCACTATCCTAGGATTTATATCAGGAGTCGTGTGGGTATTCCTCTATATACTCTGAGGTATACTTCTTGTTCTCCTTATTTGATATGTATTCTACCTTATTGGACGAAAAAATGATGATATTGGATTTCAGGACTTTCTCATTGATTCAGTGTTTCATGCAAGAAAATCACCAAATACTACAGAATCAGGAACAACCGACACATCGAATATCATCGTAACACAGGCTCCTGTAGTCGCAGAGAAGTCTCCCATCATACAGGTAGACCCTCTTGCGAGCTATACACCTCCTGTGATTGTAACAGCACCCCTCGAGGCTACCCATAACTGACTCGAATCAGCTCCGACTGAGACAGAATCATCTACCAATATCCCTGCATGGCTCCAGATACCAAAAACTGAAACAGTATCTGATACTAAAACCGAAACTCCAGGAGTAGAACCAATAGTTACAGAGGAAGTATCTACACCTACTTGGCTCCAGGTAGACTCTAACGATGGGGATACATCTTCAGTAATAGTCCCCGAGACATTAGAGGACACCCCTGCTGCCCCAGCAAGTGAATCTACTGTCCCTGATTGGCTCCAAGCAACAGAAGAGGCTATCGCACCTACAGATACTCCTCCAACAGAATCAATAGTCACAGAAGAGGTATCATCTCCTGAGACAACCAGAGAAGAGATAACAACTTCCAATGATCTCCCTGATTGGCTCGTAGACTCATTGAAGTCTTCCGAAGAAACCAAGGAAAGTGATACATGAACGACGACACCAACAGAAAAAACTGAAACCCAGCCAGCCAAGAAAAAGGCAACAAAGACAAAAAAGAGTACTACAGCAAAAGATACACCTCCTGCCTCTGGAGATATCCCTGAATGGCTCAAGTAAAAAAAGACGGATAATTCCGTCTTTTTTGTTTTCTGATGTTTTATTGACTTAGGGAGTGACTTTTGATATACTCAAGGTATCTTCATATTTTCTATGACACAAGAAAAACCACAATCCGAAGAGAAGACTTCTCTCCTCTCAGATATCATCAAAGCATCTCAGGCATCAGGCAACGAACAGGCTGTACCTCCAGTCACAGAGGTAAGTTCACCATCGAACAATCCAGCTGAGATACCAGTATCTTCAGGAAGCAATACTCCACCACTTCCCCCTACGCCCAAGAAGCCAAGAGAACCACTTCCACCAGGTACAATATTGAAAGCAATTGGTGCACTTTTTTTTACGGGAATTATATTTTTTGCGAGTTTTCTTGCGTATATAGTATTCAATCCTGGTGAAGCCCAATTCTTCATCACAATGTTCGGTATAGATACCAAGGATGTTGCCACACTTCTTCGAAAGTTCATCAATGGAAGTTTTGGTATTATCATGCTTGTATTCTCTATCCTCTGGATTATCACACTCTTCCGAGCTATCTGGACGCCTCGAGAACAAAAAAGAAAAAAGATACTCGCATGGATGACAGCCGCTCTCATTGGTATACTCCTTTTTTCTATACTCACATTCTGGATATACCTCTTCAAAAAAATCGGAGAAATTGTATGGGATGGTGGAGTTATCGGTGTCTATGATAACGTACTCTATGGCAATCCAATATCAACGGGTGACTCTGCTATCAGGAGCACTAAGAACATGATATGACCTATCCAGCTACGATACGATATCCGTGGCAATGCTCGATCTTATGAAGCCAATGGTATCACAGTAGAGCGCTACGAGATCAACTTCGATGGTGCAAGTTGTGGAGATGGGAGGAGTATCGTCTCGGGTACCAATCCAAAAGAAGAACAATGAATTGTTTGTGATTTTAATCAAATAAGGAACTACAATATACGCTGATCTTACTTTGCTACCGACGTCAACTGAGAGAGCAAAGAGATACCTATAGAGCTCGATGCTGTAGAGATACGCGGACTCGTAGATGTCAGAGAGCAGAAAAACAGTCTTGGAAGAGATATTATAACGCTCGATGCCAGCAAGCTAACACTCCTTGGTGATCCTCGTTGGGTCTATGAGAGCACCGGAAAAGAAGAGAAAAATCCAACCATCACCCTAGAACCAAGTGAGACTCCTACTTTTATATTTTTAAAAGTATTCTGAGAGTCTCCTGATAGGATATTCCTCGTACAGAAGCGTGGAGCCTGACAGTGAGATGAGACAATAGAAGCTGTCCAGTCAACGCTCGATGGACGAGAATACACCATGACGCTCACAGGAATCACGGCAGATAGCAATACTATACTTGGAATCGAGTGGACAGTGAATGATGGTATCGTCATATGCCGATGATCGAGAGATGTCTGTCAGTACAACTTCTGAAATTATGGTCAGCAGAGTGTCAATGCTCGTATCGCCTTTGCTGATAGGAGCTACCGCGATATCAAAAAAGATATCAACGTAGAGAAGCCACTCCAGCTCATCAGACATGTCATCGTAACGGGAAGTGATGGCAAGAGACTCAATCCTGACTCAAGTTATGACGGAGTACTCAATAGCTATCTCATCGATAGTATCATCCCCCCTGACAAGATTACTGTTGATGCGCGTGATGTGGTACCAGAGAATCCAGGATACGAGCTCAAGGAGGTTCGTTGGGTTCTTGCTGATGGACGCAACAGTATAGAGAAGATTGGGGACAGAGTAACTTTTGATATCCTCAATACCTACCGATACACTATCGTGGGAACATATACTTTTGAGAAAAATATTCCTGGAAGTGCTACAGAGATAAAGAAAGCTACTGATAACATTACGGTTGATGTGGAGCGAAAGATACTCATTCCACGACTTTCTGTCATCCAGAATAGTGACTATGTTCCTGCAAGTATAACAGTTGACGCATCTCAGTCATGGTCAGAGAATAACGAGATTATCAAGTTCATCTACAACTTTGGTGAAGGTCGAGCTGATGCTGTCGGTGATGCTATACAGACATACACATATACCACTCCAGGAGAAAAAGAAATAATCCTTACGATTATCGATGACTCAGGAGAAAAAGCTCAAATCAAAAAGACACTCGTACTCAAAGAATCTCCGAGAACACTTGGATTTATACCGAGTATATCACCTGGTATTATCTGAGTTCCAGTGGACTTCTCAGTGACAGATGAGAGTGGACAGGTTGAGATGTATACATGGAGCTTCTGAGACAATACTCCAACTCAGCGAGGCATATCAGTGACACATGTATTCGCCAAGGGATGAGAGTACCAGGTCACACTCACGGCAACCTATGCTGATGGTACCCAACGACAAGCAGTATCTACATATCTCGTTAATTCTGGTGAATAAAAAAAGACCCAATCTTGGGTCTTTTTTGAAGGGATTATTCTGGACGCTTCCCATGAACAAATGTTCCAACAATTCACTCAGTAGCAATTGTATCAATATCGCCAATACGGCATACATAGATAGGAATCCCCTCATCATGTGCCAGCGCGATAGATGCCTGATCCATAACTCGGATATCACTCTTGAGCACCTCGAACATGTGGAGCTCTTCATGACGTACTGCATCTGGATGCTTCTTAGGATCCTTGTCATATATACCATCTACCTTGGTAGCCTTCACAACCACGTCACATCCGAGTTCGAGTCCACGGAGTACTGCACATGAATCCGTGGTAAAGTATGGATTCCCCGTACCACCAACACATATTACCACCCTTCCCTTCTCGATATGTCTCAGTGCTCGACGACGGATGAACGGTTCTGCAACACGCTCCGTTGGTATTGCACTCATAACGCGCACATCAACTCATTCTTTTTCGATAGCTTCTCCGATGGCAAGTCAGTTGATGATGGTTCCGAGCATTCCCATATGGTCACCTGTTGTTCGGTCGAATCCTCCAGCTTCAAGCTCAATACCGCGGAAGATATTTCCTCCACCCACCACTATAACAACTTCAAGTTTTTCTACTTGAACAAGATAGACGATTTTTTTTGCAAGGAAGGCAAGGAATTTTGGATCGATACCATATCACTGATCTCATTGGAGTGCTTCACCAGAGAGCTTGAGGAGGACGCGTTTTGGGGTGTGGTACTTTTTCACAGAAGATAAAAATTAGAAAACTAAAAAATCTCACCAGAGCTAGAGCTGTGGTGAGAAGAAGAAAAATACAACAGAAAATGCAAGCACAAGGACGAAGAGGAGTGCGAGTGAGAGGATTGCTCCATTGCGCTTCGATATCTCTTTTTCGAGGTTTTCTATCTTTTGAGAGTATTGCATAGTATCTTCGCTTCCCTTGGTTTTAGCTGACTCAAGGAGAAATGTTGCCTTATTGTAGTCAACAAGTGGGATAGTATTACGCAGTTCGGTCTCAGCCTTTCCGAGCTTGTATGAGAGATCTTGGATTGTCTCATCTTTGCGCGCGATGATACCGCGAGTTTCTTCGTAGAGTCTGACGAGTTCCGTAACAGCAGTAGAGTCTGCAACTGCAAGATTTTTTTGTCCTTTCGGTTGTACTATCTCGTGTTTCGGTGATGTATTTTTGTCATCATCTATGATGATAACATAATCCTCTTCCCTGCGTGCAGGATCCATATTTCGAAGGGTTTCGACATCTTCATCTTCGAGGAACATCTTCTTTCCGATGCGACGAGTCCGTATACGACCTGCCTGTATATGACGATCGATAGTGCGAGATGATACTCCGAGACGAGAGGCAGCTCCGTCACGGTCGAGAGTGAATGCCATAGATATATACTTGCGTAAAAACGAGAACTATATTATAAAAAAGGGGCTGAAAAGCAAGCAAAAACACAAGAACTTTCTCTTACTGAGTTCTTACATCCAAAGTATAGAGTATATAGGTACAATATTTGAAAAAAATCCAACTCCCACTATAATCATCACACTCTATGCATATACTCCTCATCGAAGACAACATCATCCTTGCTCAGACAGTAACTCGATATCTAGCCAATGAAGATATCAGCTGTACACTCAGAACCGATGGAACTGAGTGATATACTGAGGCTGTTCAGAATAACTATGACGCTATAATCCTCGATATCGAACTGCCAAATATGGATGGTGTCGAGGTCTGCCGCAGACTCCGTAGAGAAGGAAAATCTACTCCAATCATCATGCTCACATCTCGTGCAACACAGGATGATATCGTTGCAGGACTCGACTATGGTGCTGATGACTACCTCACCAAGCCTTGTGACTATCGAGAACTCGTCTCTCGCCTGCGGGCACTTACTCGACGCAACCATACACAGAAAAGTACTGAGACAATTCAAGTATGAAATATTGTACTCAATCAAGAAAATCATGAGACACTCCTCTGAGGAGAAAAAATAGATCTCTCTAAAAGAGAATATGAACTCCTCCTCTACTTCATGCAAAATAGTCCACGAATACTCCCAAAGACAGAACTCGCAGAGAAGGTATGGTGAATCTATGATGCTTGGGCAGATCAGAAAGTTGTCGAAGTCTATATCGGCTATCTTCGAAAGAAACTCTGAACCAATACCATTGAGACACACAAAGGAATTGGATATAGTCTCAGTGTATAGATTATTCTCATAAGAATAAGAAAAAGAGATCCCTACGGGATGACAAAAACCAAAAATTTTAATAACATTTTATAATGAAACCTTCCGTAAAAGACTCTTCTCTTCTCCAGACAGAACGTCGGCTCATATCCATATTTGTGATAGGAGCTTTTACTTTTTTGCTTTTTTTCGAAGCATTTTTTATCGGAACGCGCCTTATCCTCGAGAATCAGTTCCAGAAAGAAGAATTCATCTCACAGATCAAGTGAATCGTTGAGTGAAGGTGACCAACACAGAAGAGTAATCGCTCAGGTCCACCACGTATTGGCATCAACTCTGTGATACTTGATGCATCTGGAAGTATCATCGAAATCAGGGGCAATATCGATAACGAGGAATTCCTAGAGTTCATAGATGACAATACTCTCACTTCTCTACCAGCAGATACTATCATCACCTATGATGGAACCCTCCTCCTGAAGAAAAAACAACAGATAGAAGACAGAGAATACTCGGTAATATTTTTCAAGAAGTCTGGATACCCTATGGAGGATATATTTCGTGATATAGTGAGATTCCTTTTTATCGATATATTTCTTCTATTGCCATTTTACTTTATCGGTCGATATTATGTCGGACGTACACTTGAGCCTGTAGCTGAGAACATCGATACCATGTCACACTTCATCCACGATGCTGGACACGAACTCAAGACTCCACTCGCGATAGTCTCAGGCAACCTCCAGATACTCCGAGATAGCAAAAGAATAGATCCCGAGATCATCGAAGAGTCTATCACCACGATACACTCTATGGCTGACTCACTCGATGGACTCGTGGAACTCGCGAATCTAAAAGCTCCGACACAGACAAGTACCCTCTCTCTGAAAGAGAATATCGAAGAGATAATAGCCATACAACATGACAATCTAGAGAAGAAAAATATTACTGTAAGTATAGAAGTTCCTGAGTTATCTCAGGTATCTATAGAGAAGAAACACTTTCAGATACTCCTCTCAAATCTGATGACCAACGCTATCAGATACAACAAGCAAGATGGCAAGATAGATATCATCCTCAAGGGTAAGAAACTCACCATCACTGATACAGGAATCGGTATGACCGAAGCGGAAAGTAAGCGAATATTCGAACGATTCTATCGAGCAGACCGTAGTGGCAAGATACCTGGAACAGGTATCGGACTCACCATCGTCGAGCGCATCGTCCGACTCTATGGCTGGAGCATAGTGGTAAAAAGTGAGAAGTGAGTTGGTACGAGCTTCGTAATCAGCATGAGGTAAAATATCATTTATTTTTTAGGCTATTCTATGTTTTCACAAAAATCTATAAAACCACTCTTCATAGGACTCTTTGTTGCACTTTTGGTACTCATTATTGCTATAGGATTCCTCATGAGGAGTATACATACCTTCAAGAACAGTGAGAGAAAAATCTGACCACGCAACCCGTTATCTATATTTTCATGAAGCCAGGGACCTCTGACTAAACCAATAGCAAAAGATGTTGAAGAAATAGATGAATGGATGACATTTGGATACATCAATCACCGATTTTCACTTCCAGAGACACTCCTTGCTGACACACTCAATATACGGGAAAAGAAATATCCAAACATATCATTGGGGCTCTATGCCAAAAAAAATAATATTGCGAGAGAGGAATTCATCTCACAAGTACGGACTATTGTATCGAATTTTATTTCACAAGTACCGTAGCACATGTTCGAATACCTCCTATCACTTTTTCTCATATACAAGTACATAATACTTTTTATTGTGATATTTGGTGCATCATTTGGTATTCCCTTGCCTGCTACAGGACTTCTCATGATGGGATGAGTATTTTTTGCACAGTGATACCTCGATGGCTCCATGGTATTTATTGTATCACTTTTAGCATGTATATCATGAGATATCTTAGCATACTTCCTGTCACGAACCTTTGGAAAAGGTATCTTTTATGCTATAGGTATAAGAAAAATACTGAATTCAGATGGATTCACTGAAGTAGAAAAAAGAATCAATAAGCAAGGGATAATTCTGGTATTTTTGAGTAGATTCTTCTTTACAGCAATTGGTCCAATAGTGAATATTATATCAGGAATATCACGGATGAGAATTCGATCTTTTATTATTGCTGATATAGCAGGAGAGATAGTTTATGTAAGTATGTTTTTTGCACTTGGATATGTCTTCTGAGATAACTGGGAATTGATACTCTCGATATTTGAGAGTACAAGTATCATCATTATGAGTATTGTAGGTATCAGCAGTATCATGTACCATATATACAAAAAAAATTCAAGAGAACTTATGAAATAACTAAAAATACCCCCGATTCACTCGGAGGTATTTTTGATTGTTCTAAAACTGGTGGAGATGGCGAGCACTGCCCTCGCGTCGAAAAAGGTACACCGGATGCATCTACTCTCTGTAGTTCGATTTTGATATATTGTAGAATAGAAAATGAACAAAAAGCTCTACAATAATACGTTTTCTAGTATTCAGTACCTATGAATTACATATGTTAAGTTCGGACTGAAACTTGTAAGTAAAACAATTCTCTACAAGCTTTGAGAATCGAGTTGTGTAGCAGGCCAGCCGGCACTCATCCTAATATAGGAGGCTACATTCTTGAGTGATTAGACAGCAAGAATTATGCAAATACACGAGCTGCAGGCATGAAGCTAGCAAGACGAGTAAGTGCAGAAGTTGTAGATTTTGCATCTATTGTGTGTCATTTGATAACGAGGCTGACCGCCCCGAGAGAGCACATACGACATACGATTCTTTTCCTCGAATCCTATATCATCCCCAAGTATGTTAAAGAACGCTAATATAGTAGTGAGAAAGCTCGAAAAAGCAACTCCACTCACCCACTTTTCACACAATCATATTTTCTCCTTTCAAAGCTTCTGGAACGAGTTTTTAGAATCTGTCAGTGAGTATTTCCGTTAAAAATTGCAACCGTATCTGAATTTTAATCTCTCTAATATTCTATTGTTTTATTTTGTGCCTTACTTTGCTTCTTTATTTTTGTGAATTTTGATATTCTGTCGACGTAGTTTTCGTAAAAATTCCGAATGTTCCTTAGTTTGGAATTTTAGAAAACAAGTCGAGAACAGAATGCAAAACGAACAAAGGAAAAAGAAGGACTTTTGGTACTTTTAGTCATAAAAGTACGGAAGAAAAAAGGGATTCCTACGGAACGACAAAAAAACCAAAAACACAAAAACCTCCCTCAAGTGGCGAATCCAAACGCCAGAGGGAGGAACACGGATGAGGGCGAGATTATCGTGAATGCAGTGTTGCGAGTACGGTCTTGGCTGTTGGAGATGCGAGATCTCATTCGATAACAGCGATACCATTCGGGAGGCGTGAGTAGGCACGAGGTGTATCTTCTCCGTGGTACTTCTGTATATCATCGATGGTTGCTTGAGAATAAAAAGATACTCTCACTCAATCACTATCATACACTATACCACTTGCTGAGCGGATATCCACCTTGTCATCTACTTCTGTAGATACCTGATTGTACGTATCTCCTGAACCAGTGTTGAATCCGTATCCGAGTTCATCATTCCAATAAGAACGACTCACAGGGGTTGTATTCGTAGGTTCTGCGAGTGTCGTCTCATATGAGTCAAAATATGGCATAGACATATAGATTCATACAAGTACCATCAGGGTAAAAACCGCCTGGAGCCACTCGACACCATATTTACGATGTCTCTGGTACTGAGGATGTTTCATATACCTTTACAAAAAGAACAAAATAATTATAGCTCATATTTTCATGAATGTCAATAATTTTTCAATACTTTTATGAAGTGTCAAATATATAGCGTGAAATATATTCGATTTTTCGTAGTTTTTCTGTATATTGAGGCACATATTAAGCAAATCAACTATGTCTCTCCAGCTCTACAACACTCTCACTCGCACAGTAGAACGATTCAAGCCCATCAAGCAAGATGAAGTAAAGGTCTACTATTGTGGGCCAACACCGTATAATTACGCTCATATCGGGAATCTCAGAGCCTATCTGACATCGGATTTTGTCGTACGATCACTACGCTATCTTGGCTACAAGGCGAGAACAGTTATGAATATCACTGATATCGACGACAAGACTATCCGCGACAGCCAGAAGTCAGGCCAGTCACTTCAAGAATTCACTGAGTTCTATGCTGGAGAGTTCCTCGCAGACCTAGACAGACTCCACATCGTCCGTGCAGATATCATAGCACCTATCTCAACCCTCATCGAGGATATGGGCAAGATGATTCAGTGACTCCTCGACAAGTGATATGCTTACCTCGCAGATGACGGGAGTATCTATTATAGTGTGAGCAAGTTCCGCAAATACGGTGAACTCGCACATCTCGATATGAGTGGACTCATATCCTCTGTACGCATCAACAATGACGAATATGAAAAAGATCAAGTTGCAGACTTCGCGCTCTGGAAGGCGTATGATAGTGAGTCCGACGGACCGAATAAGTGGACAATTCAACTAAAAATCAACAACGAGCAGGTAGCAATCGAGTGACGTCCAGGCTGGCATATCGAATGTAGCGCATGTAACTACCGATTCTTCGGTGAGCAGATAGATATCCACATGGGTGGTATCGACAATCTCTTCCCTCATCATCAGAACGAAGTCGCACAGACAGAGGCATATACCGGGAAGCAATTCTCGAAGTACTGGATGCACGGTGGGCACCTCCTCGTAGACAACAAGAAGATGGCAAAGTCTGCAGGCAACTTTTATACTCTTCGCGATGTAGTTGAGAAGCAATCAGATACAGCCCCAGAGCTTATCTATCGCTGATTCCGCCTGATGGCACTCCAGAACCAGTATAGAGAAAATTTTAACTTCACATTCGAACGTCTCGGTGCAGCAATCAACACTATCCGCGGACTCGATGAGATGATGAAACGACTCGGACGATACATAGAAAAACTCCCTGAAACAAGTGAAGAACGTACGGGGCGGGGCAAGCTCAAGTTCCATGAGATCTCTCGTGAGTTCCGTGAGAATCAACAGGCATTTATGCAGGAATTTATCGAAAAACTCGAAGACGACTTCGATACAGTATCCGCTATGACGACGGTATTCGAACTCCAGGGATACGTGAACTCTGGTATCGATGATGAGACTTTTTCTCTCGAAGAAGCAAAATCCCTAAGAGATATATTGAAGAGTTGGAATGAAGTGCTTGGTATACTTGATTTTACACTCCTTGAGTCAGAAACACTTCCTGAAGATATACAGAAACTCGCACTCGACCGCTATGACGCCAAGATAGCAAAAAACTGGGCAGACGCAGACAAAATCCGTGATGAACTCGCTGCTAAGTGATACAAGATGATCGATGAGAAGGACGGCTGGAGAGTAGAGAAGATCTAACTATGAACCTATGCACAATCTTGAAATCGAAGCAAAGTACATCCACATAGATCTCTTCAATATAAGACAAAAGCTCGAAGAGACTGATTTTGAACTCGTATATCCAGAGTTTCAGACAATTCGGGCAACATTTATCTGTCATGACCCGAAGATGTCCCTGAGAGTAAGGTGAGAATATGGGAAAGTTACTATGACATACAAATACCAAGACTCGTCAAAATGAGCTCTCTGAACGGAAGAGACAGAGATCATAGTCGATGACTTCGATAAGGCAGTATACATCCTCGAAAAAGCCCACAAGCCAAAACACATCCTCCGACAAGAGTCACGTCGTGAACTCTGGAGTGACGGAGAGAACGAAGTCTGTATCGACGAGTGGCCAGGAACTGGGAAATATCTTGAGATAGAGTCTCCGAGCGAGGAAGAACTCATGCGAGTAACTGGGCTCCTCTGACTCGATTATAGCAGTGCACTCTTCTGACGTGTATGAGTTGTATACGAGGCTCTCGGATATGATCTCGAGACTATCAATCAGATAGAGCACCTCACATTTGATAATCCACCGATAAGGTAATTTCTTGCTTTTCCCCACATTTTCCATATATTCCAAGATATGTTCACACACACTATGTCATCACGTCGTCGCCGAAGCACTCTCTCTCGAGGGTTATTTTCGGTAGTTGTGATATAATTCTCTTTTTACAAATATCGAAAACAGCTCTCGTATGGGAGCTGTTTTTATTTTCTATCTTTTTATTATATGGGACGTACACCACACACTCTGGAGAGGTATCTCTCCAATCTCTCGAGATAACCCAGTGCTCATCGAGATATACTGACTACATGACCTCAGAGATAGTCAGACTCAGATCTGAGACTCTTCCCTGAGAACTCAAAGAGCTCACAGTCGACTTGATACAGTCCAGAATTCATGAATTCTATCTTGTTACAATGAACGGTGACTCAGTCGGATGTTTTAGGATATTCGTACCTGAGAGTATGTCTCATAGTCTCGAACTCTGATCTGTGAAGAGCACGACATCATGAATCGGGAGAATCATAGTCAGTCAAGCAGAATCCATCGCAAGAGAAAAGCAAAAACAAATAGTTGCAATCACTGGCAAAAGCTACACTAAAACGATGTATAAGAGTTGATGGCTAGACGCAACAACAGAGTATCCAGAGAGGATGTCAGAATCAATACAGGACAAAAAACTCTGGCTCTATAATAAACTCTAATTTTCTCTCGATTTTTCTGATTTTCTTCCTATAATACCGCACATTATGAAAACACTCAATTCCGTCATCACAGCTACACTAGAGAAGCTCTACAACTCTGAGTATACACCTGAGATATCTGTCGCTCCAAAACCAGAACTCGGTGAGTACTGTATCAACATCTTTCCTCTCGCGAAGACAGCAGGAAAGGCGCCGAATCTCATCTCCGAAGAGGTCGCAACCGAACTCGCAAAACACACTGACATATTCGTCTCTACAAGTGCCACTGGTGGATATGTGAACTTTTTCCTCACAGAGAGTGTATGGATGGAAGTATTCCAGAGTCTCAACCAATCCAACAATCAACCAATCCAACAATCAACCATCGTCGTCGACTATATCGGTGCCAATGCTGGAAAACCTCTCCACATCGGACATATCTGTACTCCATCTATCGGACAAGTTATCTGCAATACTTATCGTCATCTCGGATATCGAGTTATCGGTGACTCACATTTTGGTGATTGGGGTGGGATTTTTGGAAAGTTGATTTATGCTTGGAATGATTTATTCGTCCTATTGCCAAATGAATATGATAAAGAACTAAGTGTTGAAATGCATAAAAGAAATATTCATTTTAAACAGTGGAGCAAAGAAGAACAAACCTCATGGAAAGAACAGAAACTAAATAATAATTGAGTGAAGTTATTATTAGCATTATATGCAAGATTTCATGTTTCACCCTTAGTAAATACACCAGAAGAAGCTGAAAAAATTCGGGAAGAATGGGATTTATGAGCTCGTCTTGAATTCCAATATCTCTCTGGAATTGGTATTGATCTATCCAATCCTGAAGAACTCAAGCATCATGAAGAAAACGTTGAACTCTGGAAAAAGTTCACAGCTATCTCTCTCGCGGAGACGAACAACAAACTCAAACTTCTCAATGTAGAGACAACATACAATATCGGTGAGAGCTTCTATGAGTGACTCGGACTCCCCCGCCCGAATGGAGAGGATTATCCAGATCTCGAATTCAATATGAAGAGTATCGTAGCTGAACTTGTGGAAAAGTGAGTTGCAACTCAGAACGAAGACGGAAGTGTTGGTGTGGTATTTCCCGAGGAGAGCAAGATGCCATCATGTATCCTCCAGAAAAAGGACGGAACAGGACTCTATCTCACCTCTGACCTCGCCGCTATCAAGTATCGTCTCACGAATGGTTGGAATCCTACGAAGCTCATATACTCTGTTGATGTCCGTCAGCAACTCCACCTCAAGCAAGCATTTACCATTGCCAAGATGGCATGGCCAGAGCTCACAGAGTGAGTTGAGTTTTTCCATGCGTTCAATGGATTCATTAAGCTCAAGGAAGGGGCGATGTCGACTCGTCATGGGACAGTGATATTCCTCGACAAGCTCATCGAAGAGGGTAACGAGCGAACAGCTCAGATTCTCGAGGAGAAGTGACGTACATGAGACAAGGCACTCAGAGGAGAAGATATCCAAGCTATCACTGTCGCAGCTATCAAGTACTCATACCTTGCACAAGATAGAGAAAAAGATGTGACATTTGACTGGGACAAGGCACTCTCATTCGAGGGAAATTCTGGACCATATATACAGTATGCATACGTGAGAGCCAAGAAGATACTCCCAGCAGATTTTACTCCAAAACCATCTGCGAATAACTTAGAACTCTCACCGCATGACAAGTCACTTATCCAGTCACTTGCAGGATTCCGAGATGCTGTAGACACAACCGCGAAGACATACAAGCCACACCATATAGCACTCTACGCATATAGCCTCGCTGTGACGTTCAATGGATTCTACGTCCATACTCCGAAGATACTCGAAGAGAAAAACACAGAACTCCGAGACTTCCGCCTCGCACTCGTAGCAAAAGCGACTGAAACACTGAAACAATCATTCGAGCTTCTCGGTATCGAGATGCCAAGTGAGATGTAAAAATCCCTATTATTATGATACAACCAATCCTCAAGATATTCAAAAAAATCTGATATTCCCTCGGGTCGTCACGATGGCTCGCACAAAGACTCGTCAAAGAAAGTGGGATATCAAACAAACGGAATATACACATACTAGAACTCGGAGCATGATATGGCAATGTAACCAAGGAGATCATAGAACATCTCCATGCGAGCTCGACTCTCACTGCCATCGAATTCGATACAACTCGATTCCAAGAACTCAAAAGATTCGAACAGAAAAATGTAAAAATCCTCCATGCGAGTGTTGCTCACCTTGATGAATACATAGATGAAAAAAGTATTGATTGTATTATCTCTACTCTCCCGCTTGGAAGCTTCGAGAAGAGCTTCACACAAGAAATACTCCAAAAGATATCATACGTCCTCAAAGAAGATGGTAAGTATATACAGTACCAATATTGGATGGTAAACCGAAGTGATGTGAAGAAGCTATTTTCTATCGAGAAAACCGTACTGGAACCAAGGAATTTTACTCCAGCTTTCATCTATATATCAGAAAATAATGCGAATAAATCTCTATAAAAAATACGCGAAAAATATCTTACTGACTCTATGGTGAGCTTCTGTAATATGAGCAATGTGATGCTATCTCATATATCCAGAAGTATTTACCTCTGAGAAGATTTCGGATTTTTTCATGGGATTTTGAAGGTTTTTCTTGATTGTATATATGCTTGTGTCGATTTTACGCGGGCTCACACTCATTCCGAGTACCCCTTTTGTCCTTGCCTGAGTACTGCTTTTCCCAGGTGAACTCCTGAAGGTATATATCATCTCCTTGATATGAATACTGCTTTCTGCGACAATGATATATTTTTTCTCTCGAGAGATGGATTTTGAGAAGATCATCCTATGAAAGCATAAGAAAATCATGAAAATATGAGAAAAATGGATATCAAAATACTGATTTTATACTGTATTAGTTTGGTCTTTTGTCATCATTGTACCAACAGATATCATCTGCTATATCGCAGGAACCATGAAGATGCGGTATGCACAATTCATAACAGCAGTTGCGATATGAGAGTGACTCATCTGTATAATACTTATATGGTGATGAGATGTGACCTTTGAATTCTTGAAGCAACTCTTCATATAAAAATAAAATATATACTGCCATTCTTGCCTTTATATTGTTTCTGTCTATAATTCCTCCATGCGTCGAATCCTCCTCTCCATCATCATACTTTTTGGCTTCTGGAACTCTGTTTCTGCGGCGAGTTTTCCTTTTACTGACGTGAGTAATTCAGATACCATCTATACTCATCTCACCCGGATGATATCAGTTGGCTGAATACTGGACGACGGAAGTGGGGTTTTTGCTGGAGGGAGTCCTGCAAGTAGGGATTTTTTTACCGCGCTGATCTACTCGAGCAAGTGTCAATCATGTCTCGTCCCAAGAAAGACGGATATCCAGACATATGCTAGTGCGCCATATAGTGATGTGACTACGGGAAATCCATACTATTACTGTATAGCTCGGGACAAGGCGATTGGCTACCTTGGACAAAAAGAAGACTGTACAACTGGATTCTGTCCGACAGGATGAGTTACACGTATCGAGGCAGTAAAGTGACTACTGCGAAGTGCCAATCTCTGGAACGACTCCAAGAATCCACCAGATACTATCATCAACATAGCTGATATCAGTGGAACTTCTGTGAATTATGGATACGCAAGAAAGTGACTCGAACTCTGACTCATACAAAAAAATACCGACTGAAATATACTACCAGATACTATCATCAGTCGTGCTGAAGCCGTGAAGATGGCAGCACAAGTACAGTCATATACACAGTGTACTCCATCTTTTAGTGATATCATCGATACCTCTACAGGACCAACACTCAGCGTGACATGAGCGAGTAACTCATATACACTCTCAATAGCTGACATATCCGCAACTTCGTATAGATGGAGTCTCGGGGATGGCAACATCAGGACTACTACCACTCCAAGAGTCCAACATACATATGATGGAGAGTGACTCTATACTGTCTCAGTATTTGCTGTGAGATCTGACAATACTCCAGTTGTTGCTCACACAACAGTACGTGCAACTGGGATACTCGACACCGATAAGGATGGAGTCTATGATGATACTGATATATGCCCTCTCGTTGTATGAACAAGTGGCAACAAGTGATGCCCTGTTGTATCTACAAAAAGATACGGAGAAACCATCGCAAGCCTCCTTGCAGGGATAACAAAGAGTTCTAATTTTACATTGCTTTCTGGAATCAGTACCAATTCCTGTCTGCTCAAGTATCAGTCAAACCAAGGACTCATAATAGCAGAACCCATCTGTGACCAGTGTCCATGTCAGAATAAGGTAACAATACTCTCAGAGCTCAGGTCGTGTGATATCATATTTCCAAGTGTGCTCTCTCCAGATACCTCATTGATATATTCACGTGGTGCATTTTATCAGATTCCTTAGCTATGCTACCATATATCCTCTTCAGGTCACATAAGGTACACTCAACAAAATCAGGCTCCAATATCCTCACACATCGAGGAAGGGGGTCTGATTTTGCTGACATCGGCCCATATATAGTCTGAGATGATACTCGTGATATATCCTGGAAGCACTCCGCTCGAACCGAGACACTCTCTAAGAAAATCCGAATAGATGAAGAGAGTTTTCCTATTGTTGTGATTCAAGATATCGACGCTTCCCATGGATTTTTTACAGAACAATATCCAAAAAGTACATACACACTTGCCACTGAACTCATCGAAAGGATTGTTACTTCATGTAAAAAATACCATTTCCCCATAGAGACAATACAGGTAACACCAGATATCAAAAACATCAGAAATAGTATGATATTTTATATCACATCGAGTCTTGATGCCCATCAATTCGAAGAGATACGCTGACTCACAGAGTCCAATGACCTGATTGTGGTTCATGTATTCCACCCATACGAGGTATCTCCTGACTCATCGCTGATACTCTGAGGATTCTCAGTAAAAAAGGACAGCTATCAAAAAGAATTTGAAAAAATACGAAAGAATATAGAAAAAACTATTCAATCAGCAAGATGATCGTATATCATGATTACTACAAATACTGACAGTGTCAGCGAACTCAATCGATTCTTCAAGACTCGTATCCCATTCTAAGGTTCAGAAAATAATCCCATATTCCCTATGTTGGCTCTTGCATACCTTCACAGTGCTGGTTTTACACACAAAGACCTCAAAAAACTTTTTGAAATCGAAGAGAACTATGAGGATATCTATGAACTATGTGCGTCAGGGAAATCTATCTCAACCCCTTGGATTACAACAGAAAGGAAGGCTAAGATACTTGATAATCTAAAAACTCTCGATGTATGAAAAATAGGAAAAATCATACAAGAGAAAAACATAGCACTCATAACACTCCATGATGAGAGATATCCAGAAAAACTCCGCACAATAAAACAAGCACCATATATGCTCTATGTACGAGGTGACTTGCATGAGGAACGTAAGATGCTGGGTATTGTAGGTTTACGCAAGAGTACCAGTTACGGCAAGAAAGTCCTCGAAAAGATAATTCCTGAACTCATCCAATCTGGTTGTTGAGTTGTGAGTGGTGGTGCATATGGTATCGATGCGATATCTCACGAGATCACACTTGCTCATGGAGGATATACTATATCTGTATTTGGTTGTAGTGTGGATATACTCTATCCAGCTCAGAATATACGACTCTTCGAAAATATATTGAAGTTATGAGGTGCTCTTGTCTCGATATTCCCAATAGGAACCAAGGCTGAGTCCTACATGTTCCCCATACGTAACGAAGTGGTTGCGGCCCTCTCTGATGGGATCATCATACCCGAAGCAGGAGTCAAAAGTGGGACTCTCATCACTGCAGGGCTCGCTCTCGAACACGGACGAGATGTATTCGCTGTACCTGGAGATATATTCCGCGAGACCAGTGAGTGAACCAATCAGCTCATTGCTCGTTGAGAGGCGAAGTGTATCAAGTCAGCATCAGATATCCTCGAAGACTACTTTCCGAATATGTCCATGACTCCTACTTCCCTCTTTTCACAAAAAGAGTTTGCATCCGAAGAACAAAAGGTTATATATAGTACTATCTCCGAATGATATGATACACCAGATACTCTCGGACAAAATACTGATTATACGATAGATACAATCATCATGACCCTGGCACTTCTCGAGATGGACTGACATATCAGACTCTCTACGTCAGGAAGATACGAGATACTCTAAATCCTAAAACCTAACCCCTCCCCCTATGAAATCCGTTGTTCGAGCATTCGTATTCAACCCTGATGGGAAAGTCCTGATGGCACAACACAAAAAAGATACACCTTGGGTACTCCCTGGTGGACATGTAGAAGGTGACGAATCTCTCCATGAAGCGATGATACGTGAACTTCAGGAAGAATTCTCTCTTGAGGCGAGATTTTTCGAGATGGATCGTGAAGAGATACTCCATCACAGAGGTAAAAAACTCACACATCATCCCCTTCCGATATCTATCTACGATCTTGTATATACCAACTCATCATGAGTAGACAAGTCCAGAACAGAGTATGTATTCCTCATGGAAGCCGACAATGAGATACAGAAAATCCAAAATGAAGAAATCTATGCATATAATTGGTTCGAAGTAGACGACATCCTTATGATGAAACCAAATATTGAAACTTGGGATTTTATCATCGAGATGCTCGAAAAAATCGTGGGAAATGATGATGAAGAATAGGGTAGATTATTTTTCATAGAAATATTATCTTTTGGCTACAGATAAGTACGCTGAGAGTTGCAATTTTTCTATTTTTGGATACAATCGGGCGAATACATCACCCATATCTTACTGGTGATTCATTGTCTCTTATACTATCAATTTTCATGTTCCTATGATTTCTTTTACAAAATTCAAAAAAGTAGCACTTGTCTGAGGATGAACAGGTGGACATGTCACACCGATTGTCGCACTCGTACAAGAACACAAGGATACACATATTGACTACATCTGGATCTGAGGCAAGAACTCACTCGAAGAAACTGAGGCAAAAAAAGAAAATATCAAATTCTTTAGTATAAGTACCCTCAAACTCGCAACTGTATTCTCTCCCAAGATTATTCTCTATCCATTCATTCTTGTTCGTGGGATACTCCAAGCAAGATCGGTACTCGTACATGAGAAGCCTGATGTTGTCTTTTCTAAGGGATGACCTGGATCTGTTGCTGTAGGTATAGCAAGTTGGCTCTTGCGAATACCTCTCTGGATACATGAATCAGACACTATACCAGGTTGGTCTAATCGTCTACTTGGTCGCATAGCCGAGAAGATATTCCTATGATTCGACATCGCAAGACGACATTTTCCTGATATGCGCTGTACTGTTGTTGGACAGATCATAAGCCCTGACATGCTCAAGCCACCAAAAGAATACAAATACTGGAAAACAGAAAAAACCCACATATTTGTTATCTGTGGAAGTCAATGATCACGCAGTATTTTTAAGGCGATTACATCTACATGTAAGTATCTCGATGTTGAATGGATCATCCTTCTTGGACTCCTCAACAAGGATTCTCGTGACCTTTTCCATGACTTTCCACACGCAACGATATATGATTGGATTGACTCGCATACAGTTGCCTCCATCCTCAGTAAGTCCGATCTTGTGATCACACGCGGGAGTGCCACAACACTCGCCGAGATAGATCTCTTCAAAAAAAGAAAAATCATAGTTCCCTACCCATGGAGCTCGCAGAATCATCAACATCACAATGCTATGTGGTACAAAGAAAATCGTAATGACATAGTAATCGATGATGGAGAACTCATGGATAATCTTCTCAAAACTGTGACAGAAACACTTACGCGTGACACAATAGAAAAAAAGATGGAACGAGCAGATACATTTTTACGATAAGTTTCCGAAAGATGGAAAAGCCATACACAAAAACCGAAACATTCAAAGAGATAACCATTCATCTAAAAAAAGTAAAAAAGGACTGGAAGGTCCTTCTTTTTCTATTATTACTCCTTGTTGGTGCCATATCGAGTGAGCCTTATTTTTATAAGTGGCTCATATCCAGCATAGAAGAACAGAGGTGAATCACTGATCTTTTTATCATCATATCGATATGGACGGTTGTATGAGTATCTACGATTTTCCTACGATACGCCTATGGCATGAGACTCCTCTCTCGTGCAATGGACGATTGGGGGAACTTCCTGATGAAGATCATGTCGAAGATGCACCTCCTCCCAATAGAGTATCATCGCAATATCCAAGCTTGAGAAAAACAAAAGATTGTCGATCGGGCAGCAGAAGCAGTCTGGACTGTAGCGGATAATTTTATCCTCGCGGTATTGCCTCAATTACTCGTCTTTATCGTACTTCTTGTATCTGGCATTATTATTGATCCTGTCTTCACTCTTATCTGTCTCGCATTCCTACCTATGTGAGTACTCTGAGTATACTACTTCGGGAACCAAGCACATACGAACCAACGAGTCGCCAACAAAAAATGGGATAGGATGTATGATAGACTTATGGATGGCATTATCAATCTTCCTGTAATTCGTATATTCGCGCGGTCAGACCGAGAATACGATATCATGCGGACACGACTCGATGAGTGAAGTGATGCACAAGTGGTTGTACGGAAGAACTGGAGTCAATTCAACGCTTTTGGCAGGTTTTTTACTGTGATAGCGAAACTCATCACGATATCTGGAGGGGGCATCCTCCTCTATATGGGCAAGACTGATTTCCCAACATTTTTCTTTTTTATAGCTTTTACCGATAGGATATATTCCCCTATTATGGAACTATTCAATGTCGTACAGAACAGCATGCGCGACATCGCCTACTATGAAAAAGCGAAAGAAGTATTCATGATGGAAGATGAGAAAGACGATGGAAAAGAACTCCTCAAGTCCATCAAAAAATCTATCCGATTTGAGAACCTCTCATTTTGCTATCCATCTTCTCCACGTGAGGTCCTCTCAGGTATTGATTTTGAGATAGAGAAGTGACAACGCATCGCTCTCATCGGACACACAGGAAGTGGAAAATCCACCATCATCCAACTCCTCATGCGATTCTATGAGCCAACGAGTGGCAAGATACTCATCGATGGGACTGATATATACAACTACACTCTCACATCCTACAGGCAGAAGTTCGCTGCAGTATTCCAGGATACAACGCTCTTCAACGAGACTATCAGACACAATCTCGAGTATGTCCGAGATGGTATCACGGAAAAAGAACTCAAAAAAGCATGTAAAGAAGCCAATATCCTCGAGTTCATCGAGTCACTTCCTGAAAAGTGGGAGACTCAAGTTGGTGAGAGAGGACTCAAGCTCTCAGGTGGAGAGAAGCAACGTATCGCTATAGCACGATCCATACTCGCCAATCCCGAGATACTCATCCTCGATGAGGCAACAAGTGCACTCGATACCAAGACTGAGCGACTTGTACAAGAAGCATTCGACCACCTCATGGATGGACGTACGAGTATCATCATCGCGCACCGCCTCTCGACTATTCAGTCAGCAGACATCATCTACCTCATGGATAAGGGTCGTATTATCGCCTCTGGCAATCACTCCGAGCTCTATAGATCTTCAAGAGAATACCAAGAGATGGTCGATATGCAACATGATGGATTCGTGGGGGAAGATGAAGAGGAGGATTCTTAACTTTCTATATAATCATGTCTACCTCTAGTTCCACTCTCGACTACATTCTCGAATGTCTCTTATGCGTTCCTGACCTCCGAGCAAAAGCTATGTTCTGAGAATATGGAATATACTCATGAGATCGCATGTTCGCACTTGTCTGTGATGGGACGCTCTTTTTTAAGACCTTTCCACAGACGATAGGATACTTCGAGGATACCGAGACCAAGGCGTATCCAGGAAGCAAGAACACTGCACCAGCCAATCCTGACTGGCTCGAGAATCGGGAAGAACTCCTGAAGGTAGCTACTCTCACTCTATCTCTCACTCCACCACCCAAACCAAAAAAGAAGAGATGTTAGCCTCCTCTATATCGTTCCCTTGCCTCCGCAGCACTCTCCTTCTGTCACACAATCGGTCGATGATATCTGCCTGAGAGATTCAGTGTATGGATATCTCTCGGTTCAATTCACTCAAGTTCCGGAATATATTGCTTGATGAACTCGCACTCAGTATCGAACTTCTCTGATTGTAATAGGGGGTTAAAAATACGTACAGGCTTGGGGTCTGCACCCACACTTGCACTCCACTGCCAGTTCCCATAATTCACTGCCTCATCATAATCGATGAGGTATTTTTTGAAGAACTTCTCCCCTATTCTCCAGTCATATCCGAGATTCTTGGTGAGAAAAGATGCTACTACCATACGCAGACGATTGTGCATCCAGTTGATCTCTATAAGTTGACGGATAGCTGCATCGACGAGTGGATATCCTGTTTCTCACTTTTCGAACTTTTCATACTCATATGTATCTGTATCCGTTTTCCATACAATCGAGCGTCTACGTTCCTGGAATTCGAGCTCATATGTGAATGGGAAATAATACGCAATCTGATACCAGAACTCTCGCCAGATAATCTCCGAGAGAAGTGTAGGATTCGATGCAACATTCTGATATATCTCCCGCACTGAAAATATCCCAAGCCTGATATACGGAGAGAGTCTCGTTGAGCCATCAACTGCAGGGAGATTGCGCAGATCATCATAGTGAGAGAAATCTCTCTCAAGTCTCTCTCGACCAAGTGCAAGACCCCAATACTTATGATATGGTACCGTGATACTCTCAGATATCTCCTTCCTATCTTCAAGAACAAGCCACTTCACACTCGAACCATCGAACTCCTGTATCCCGACGCGTTCTGGATGTGCTATGAGGAACTTCTTCCACAGCATTGAATACGGTGTAAATACTTTCCGTTGTTCACACTCATGTGGCTCAACGAGGAGGAAATCCTGATACGAGTGAAATCCAACATCATGGCTACGACAATAGAACATGATAGCTTCATCGCGTGTTTTACCACGAGGACTATAACTCCGATTCATAAATACCGCATCGATATGATACTTCTCTATAAGTTCTCATATTATATCCTCAGGTTTTCACTGGTAGACCGCGAGTCTCCCACCATACTCCTGGAGTTCTGTATCGATAGATTCCAGCGCTTCACGGATCAATCCAAAACGCCTATCATCCATACCGAACTCCTCTATTGCACGAGTATCATGGATAAAAATAGGAAGTACTTCTTTTGAATTTCGCATTGCCTGGGTAAGAGCAGTGTTATCATGAGTTCTGAGATCCTGACGGAATATGAAGAGGCTACGATTGTACATAGAGTGAGAATTAAAAAAGTCCACCAAATTGGCGGACTTTTAAGATATAATCTTGATTTATGCGAGTACCGTCGCTTTTTGTATCTTGACCTCCATCTTAGGTCTATCCTGCCCATCAACTGGAAGTCGCTCAATATCCTCAACTACATTCATGCCTTCGATAACCCGTCCGAATATCGTATGCTTGCGGTCGAGGAACGATGCGTCATCGGCCGTGACGATGAAGAACTGTGAACCATTGGTATTGCGACCAGCATTGGCCATAGAGATAACTCACTTCACATGAGTGAGATCAGGATCGAGGAACTCATCTTCGAATGCTCGATTCCAAAGGCTCTTACCGCCACGACCACTCCCAGTCGGATCACCTCACTGTATCATGAAGTCACGGATAACACGATGAAATATGATACCATCATAGTATCCCTTCTCGGTAAGTCCAACGAAGTTCTCAACAGCTTTGGGTGCTGCAGTTGGATAGAGTTCGAGGATGATATCACCGAAGTTGGTTTCGAGTTTTACTTTTGGGTTCATAGGAAAAAATTATCAGGAAGCAGAAAACAGATAGCAGATTGGTACTCTTAAGTATAACAGCCTAGTGGCAAAAATACTCAAAAACAAGAAGTTCGAGGAAGACGCCCCTTACTTCACAAAGTGAAGCTTGGAAGTACTCCTGGGGCGAAATTATTTTCGATAGGAGTTTACTCATTTGTAAATGACTGGGGAAATAATTTTTCTGACAAAGAAATTCGCTGTTTTTCAGTATTTTGGACTACATTCCAGGAAGGTTGAGTCCCATCTGACCCATAACCCCGCGCATACGATCTGCAGCGATCTCTTGAGCTTTTTTCATACCCTTGTTTACTGCTTCTGTGAATGCCTTTTCGAGTTTTGCCTGATCTGCGAGGATAGACTTATCTTCGATAACAGTCGTAACCACCTTGAGCTGTCCATCGATAGTGACAACGACACCATCTACCTCAGCTTCAATATGAGTATTTGAGAGTTCTTCTTGGATTTTTTGAGCTTGTTGTTGGAGTTTCATGAGTTCCTGTGCTTGTTTGAAGTCCATATATTGAATTTTTAGGAATTAGGATTGAATTTTTGATAAAACCGAGAGGATAATAGAGAAAAATCATGAAAATGCAATTTTTTGGAGAGAAAATGCTCTGTTTTTTTACAAATAATAAAATATATGATAGTCTCATAGCATACTACTCTATAATCCCACTACTATGCAGGGACTCTCAACCACCGAGGCTCAGAAACTCCTCGAACAATACGGACTCAACGAGCTCACAGCCGAGAACAAAAACCCTTGGTACAAGATGCTTGCAGGGCAATTTACCGATATCCTCGTCATCATCCTCATCATCGCGGCCATGATATCAGGCTATCACGGTGAGATTGTCGATACACTCGTGATTGTGTTCATCATCTTGCTCAACGGATTCATCGGATTCTTCCAGGAGTTCCGCACAGAGAAGACGCTTGCCGCACTCCAGAAGATGATACTCCCAGAGATTCGCGTATGGCGAGATAACGTCGAGCAGAAGATCAGTGTCAAGGAACTCGTTCCATGAGATATGGTAATACTCTCAGAATGAGACAAGATCCCTGCAGATGGAAAACTCGTCACATCACACTCACTCAGGGTCGAGGAAGCTGCCCTCACGGGTGAGAGTGTCCCAGTCGGTAAAGAAGTCTGAGACGAAGTCTATATGTGAACTGGTATTGCCAAGTGAAGTGGTATATATGAAGTTACCAAAACTGGAAGTAATACAAAGTTCGGTGAGATTGCTCGCCTCGCAGTCGAGACCAAGAAGGTCGAATCCCCACTCCAGAAAGAACTCAAAAATATCGGAGCATTTGTTGCCAAGCTCACTCTCGGTATCTGTATCATTATATTTATGATATCGATGTACCGTGATGGGGCTGGTGCTTTTGTCGACAATCTCATGTATGCTGTGTCTATCGCTATCGCTGCGGTGCCAGAGTGACTCCCAACTACTATCACGATCGCTCTCGCGCTCGGAGCATCAGTACTCGCAGGCAAAAAAGTTGTCGTCAAAAAACTCTCATCGGTTGAGACACTTGGTGCTGTCACAACTATCTGTTCGGATAAGACAGGAACCCTCACCAAGAACGAGATGACTGTCCGTGTCATCCACCTCGCAGATGGTACACATCTTGGTGTTAGTGGTGTCGGGTACGATCCAACACATGGCTCAATCAACGGCATTCCAAAAGAAAAAATCAATACTGTCCTTCTCCATAAGCTCACGAGTATTGCATGGAAGTGCAATGAATCATCCCTCATAGAAAAAGATGGTGAATATACGATGCTCGGAGACCCAACTGAGTGAGCCCTCATGACACTAGCAGAGAAGCTACAAGAAGGCACAATTACACAAGACCGAAATCTCGATGGCGTATTTCCGTTCGACTCAGATCGCAAGATGATGAGCGCACTATCGGAGAGGAAGGTTCTCGTAAAGTGATCTCCAGATCATGTCCTCACTCACTGTACTCATATCGACGATGGGGAGTATGTTCGTCCAATCACAGAGGAAGACTTAGAGAAAATCCATCACCACTATACTCATATGGCAGAACAAGCGCTCCGAGTGCTTGCATTTGCTGAGAGAGAATATGAGAAGACTCCAACTACAGAAGAAGAAGCTGAGGATAATCTCGTATTCATCGGCCTCGTTGGTATGATTGACCCACCTCGTGAAGAAGCCAAGATTGCAGTCTGAGAGTGTAGTAGTGCTGGTATCCGCGTCATCGTCATCACTGGTGACTATGGTATCACCGCTGGAGCAATAGGCAAGGAACTCGGAATCATCTCGAAGATCATCTGAAAAGACCATCCAAAAAAAGAAAACCAAAACGTCTTCGTCGGAGAAGATGTCGCAAAGATATCTGATGCAGAGTTGAAGAAAATCCTCGGCCGTAAAGAATCCCTCATATTCTCTCGTGCACTCCCCGCTGATAAGATGCGTATAGTGTCACTCCTCCAGGAACTCGGTGAAGTCGTCGCAATGACCGGTGATGGAGTCAACGACGCTCCAGCGCTCAAGAAGGCAGATATCGGTATTGCTATGTGAATCGCGGGAACAGAGGTATCCAAGGAATCAGCAACCATGATCCTCATGAATGATTCATTTGCCTCTATCGTGAAGGCAGTCGAGGAAGGTCGTCGCATATATCAGAATCTCAAGAAGTTCATCTGGTATATGTTCTCATCCAATACTGGTGAACTCGTGACAGTGACCGCTTCGATTCTCTTTTTTATCCCGAATGCCCTCACTGCTGTCCTCATTCTCTGTATCAACCTCGGTACAGATATCCTCCCTGCGATTGCTATGTGAGTCGGCCCAGCCGATAGAGAAAATATGAAGATGCCTCCTCGAGATCCTCGCGCACGTATCGTGAACAAGCACTTCATCATGAGCTTCATCATGACGGGTATAACTATCGGACTCTGTGTCGTTGCGATATTCCTCATCACACTCGCGGGAGACGGTTGGGCATACGGTATGATAGACAACGGTAACTGGCAACACGCAGTAACGGCCGCTTTCGCAGGACTCGTCATCATTCAGATGGTCAATACATTTTCTGCCATTGCTCCAACTCGGTCAATATTCGAGACCAACTATCTCGCGAATCCATATCATCTCGGTGCAGTAACACTCTCTGTATTCCTTGTCCTCGCCATAGTCTATATCCCATTCCTCAATACTGTCCTCGGTACAGAACCACTCGGATATCTAGATTGGGGCATCATCATCCTCTTCTCACTCGTTCCTATGGCAATCATGGAGCTACGCAAGAAGTTCATGAAAAAGACACTCGTTCAATAAAAAATCCCCAATTGGGGATTTTTATTTTTTGATATATGTGTACACCATACCGAACATAATCACAACTGCATATCCGATGACGAATCCTCTCTGGAGTGGATTGTCATGTGCGAGCCACTCACCGAGCATCGTCCAGAGGAACACGGCTGAGATGATGTAGGCACGATATCTGAGTTGATAGTAGAGAGTGAGTCCAAGTGCGAGTGCGAGGACTCCGATTGCCCAGTAGACTGGAGTAAGTCACCCGCCTGTGAATCCGAGGGAGAGGAGCCAGATAGTCACATTGGCTACAGTTGCAATATTGATCCATCCGAGTGTGAGTTCCACACTATAGCGAAGTATGGGATGTGATGCGCGAGTGTGATGGAATGTGTATTTCAATAATCAAAGAATGACAATCATCACGAGGAGTGCTGTCCCAATCCAGATATATCCCCATGGTATGAGCCATACACCAGTAAGTGCTATTGCAGATGAGAACATTGTGAGTGTTTTATTATCAACACTTCCCTTTTTCTTCTGAAAGAATCCAATATAGATACCAGCAATAATCCAAGACAGATATATCACCGACCAGATAGAGAAAGTGATTCCTGCAGGTGTAACAGCCGAGGGGAACATATTCGAGATATCTGCCTGTGTCATACCCCCGATGAGGTATGGCGAACCCGGGATACTCACGAGAGTCGTAAAAGCGATGACGAGCAGAGACGTGATGAGGAGGAGATATCGCATAGGAGGATAGTTAATGGATTATTCTGAAATCTTTTTCTTCCAATGTGTTGGTTCCTTGTAGACCTTATTGGCACGGACTTGGTACAATTCTCCAGATTCAAGACAATACGCAGTGAGTGCACCACCGAAGCAACAACCAGTATCAAGTCAGATAGTATTTTTTCGTACTCTGAGTCACTCCACAGCCCAGTGACCGTAGATGACGAGTTTTTCTCATGTATAGTATTCGTACCAAGGTCTTCACTCATGGAGTCGTAACATCGTAGAGAGTTCTGGGGGAGTTGAGAGTCAGTACTCTGGATGGAGTCAGCCATGTACAACGATAAAATTATCACGTTCGATAATATGTGGCAGAGCCGTTATCCAATCAGCATGAACATCAATATCTCAACGTTCACGAGTATATTCTGGGATTATCTTTTCTATCCAATTCTTCCGACCCTCGGTGATTCACTGAAGAGTATGCAACTGAGAGTTATCAAAAAATGTAAAATATTCATGATTTCCCGTCACGCACCATGTATTCGGACGGTTGCGGACATACTCAACTACTTCATACGACTTCGGTCACTTGTTGATGAGGTCTCAGACGAAGTAGACATCATCCTCATCCTGCACGCTTGCATATGCAACAAGTGCTATGAGTTCATCATAACAACCATGTACATCTCCGATGAAAAATGTTCTCTTTGGCATGGGAAGGATTATACGATAAAACCCTCTATTTCCAATTTATTTTTTGGGCCACCACGGAACAAAAACACTGGTCTTTTTTTTATACTCTTCCCACTCTGGTCGTCACTCATATCGAGCCTCTTGGAGCGGTACACCCGAGACGAAGAGGAGGAGACATGTGATAGTTATCCAACCTATGAGTCCGAGATATGAGAATGGCAGAGCAATGAGGCTCACACCGAACCAGAACATGCTCTCTCAGAAATAATTCGGATGACGAGAGTATCTATAGAGTCCTGTAGTGAATATCTGTCATGGTTTCTTGATCTTGAGGAATTCTCTGAGTTGTCTGTCAGCAATCGTCTCGAATACGAGTCCCGAGAGTGCGGTGATGGTACCAATTATGAGAAAAATATTCCAATCTTTTACTATGCCTATGTCTATGTCTGTCATATTCACCACCAGTATCGGCATCGCGACGACGAGCATGAGGAGCATCTGGAGCATATAGACTTGGACAAAACTCCGCACAACAAAATACCACCCACTTCCCCACTCTTCCCGCCACTTAGCATATCTCGGGTCTTCCTTCCCTTCACGGAGCTTACGGAAACCGATGTGCGATGTGAGACGTATTCCCCAGAGGAAGACGAGTCCAGTGACCACATACTGTGCTATCCCCTGCTCTGACTGGAACCATGACGATACAGCAATAATCATGAATCCAAATCCCCAAAACACATCAACGATAGAGTTATCGCGGATGTGGATTGAGTAGAGGAAGAGGAGAGTATAACAGATAAGGAGAGTGAGGAGGATAAGTGTCATACATGGATTGTATATAAAATAACCCATATTCCAAAAGACATTAAAAAAAGAGGGGTATAACCCCTCAAAGTCTTGCGATTCAGGAGTAGCGAGTAAGTCTCAGAAAGACTACTCACTCTCGCGTAAAAGAGAAATAGGGTTGCACAGCTTGATGTACTATACCCATTTCACTACCACTCCAAACTGGAATGGTTTTGCCAAGACCAATGGCATCTTATATATTAATTGACATTAATCAAGTTTTATATATATTAAAAATATGTTTTCTAGAAAAGATATACATGCTGTCGCTGAGATACTATCAAATGAGCCTGTTGTAAGCAATGAACTGACAACATTTTCAAGACTGGATTCTAGATTATTTGATATTACCTTACCCAGGCTAGAGAGAGTGCTAGATATTCTAGTATCAGATCCTGACAGTGCATACAAAACAATAGAACTACCAAAAAAGAGTTGAGGAAAGCGAATTATACACGCACCAATAGGAGATGCAGTGATGGAGGAATGGGAGCATAGAGAGGGATCCTACTCTTTATTGAACCTTCTGCAGAAAAGAATAAATACAATACTAGGAATGGTTCTTTTACCAAAGCAGATATGTGCATTTAGATACGGAATTGACCCATATGTTACTTTGCGAAATCTACTCGACGGAGTACGTTGATGAGCAAGTACCAATTCAGTAGCACAAATATGAGGAATGTTTAAGGTTGATATAAAAGATTTTTTTAACTCAATTACAGAAGAACAAGTAAAAAATGCCTGGTTAATTACCTTACCCCAGATATATAAGTGAGTGATAACACAATGAGTTATAGATATACTGGTTTTACTCAGTTGTTATAATTGACAACTAAACCAGTGACCATCATCATCTCCAATGCTTTCAAATATAGTCTGATACCATGAATTTGAGAGCAACTATCTCAGAGAAGTTGAAAAAACACAATGAAGATGAAAAAAATCTGTATGGATACGTTATCTGAGATATGCAGATGATATTGTTGTATTATCAATCAATTGAAAGATACCCGAAAATATACCAGATCTAGTTAAGTGAACGATTGAGAGAGGATGATTTAAAGTAGCAGAACAAAAAACACAACTACTAGAAGATGTCGATGGTTATCCTATATTATGAATATCCCTGAAAAAGGATTATATACCTTGAGTAGGATTTCAGTTTCAGATATGAACCCAACGTGATAAAAACACTGCGAGTGAGATATTATGATTCTCTCCAGAAGATTCAAAAGATAGTCTAAGGTGAAAGATTATATTTAACAATAGGATATCAACACTTTGAAGGTCAGGACATTTTGTAGAACAATATAATTGAATATTCTCAAGAAGAGTAGCACATGCATTAAGATTACAATGATGAGTAGACTTTCTGCAAGATAGTAATCATAACAATTGATAATTAAATTCTCTCCCCTTTCAACACCCACCCATCACTCTCAGTGATTTTCACTTTTACAAGGTCTCAGACTACCACATCTGGTGTGAGTGGTATGCGGACTTCTTTCCAGTTGCGAGTACGACCGACGAGGGTTTCATCTTTTCACTCTCATGATATCAGTATCTCTTCTTCTCGTCCGAGCATGAGAACATTGCGTGCATAGACTGACTCACGGAGGATATCGTTGAGGATATTCCAGCGACGAGCCTTCTCAGCGGCAGATATATCGTCCTCATACTTGTCAGTCGCAACAGTACCAGATCGTGGAGAGTATCGCGCGATATATGCAAAGTCGAATTGACATTCACGCATAGCTGTCGCCGTTGCCTGGAACTCTTCCTCAGTCTCTCACGGGAATCCAACGATGATATCAGTAGAGATACTGAAGAGTGGATCATGCGCGCGGAGGTAGTCGAGTTGTGCCTTGAAGTCAGCGTATGTATGCTTGCGGTTCATCTTACGGAGCATCGTATCACTCCCAGACTGGAGTGCGAAGTGGAGATATGGACACATCTTATCGAGATCAGTGTGTGCTGCGAGGATATCGCGAGTCATATCATGCGGATTGGAGCTCGTGAATCGGATACGGTCGAGTCATGGGATAGAGTTGATCTCTTCTAATAGATCCCGAAAAGGAGTTTTTACGTCTTTGTTGGTCCATGTTAGTTCGTCTGGATTCCAGAGTTTTTTCTTGGTTTCCTTACCATAGCTATTCACATTCTGCCCGAGAAGTGTCACCTCCTTGGCTCAAGTCGCTACAACATCACGTATCTCAGCTACGATATCCTCCTGTGGACGAGAGAGCTCACGACCGCGAGTATGTGGTACAATACAGAACGTACAGAAGTTATCACAGCCGGTCTGGATGATGATATTCGCACTGGCAGGATTTTCTTGGAGTTGCTTGACTGCGAGGTATTCGTTGAACTTGGCATCATTGCCGATATCTTCACCAGTTATCATAGAGAGGATTTTGGTGACATAAGACACCTCCTCGATACGGAACGTGAAGTCTATAAGTGGCGAACGCAAGAAGAGCTCATCATCATAGTTCATGAGCGAGTTTGCATCTTCAAGGAGAGTAATCTTACCTGCATTTTTACGTTTGTATTCATCATTCGCAATATATCTCTTGGCAATCCCAGACTGACGTACCATACAACCTGTGATACCGAAGAGTGGAGCAAGTCCTGTTGCATTGTCCTTGTGATATCTCGATATCTCTCGCATGAATCCAAAAACCCTATCCTCTCACTTCTGGCGGACAGAACACGTATTCATGATGACAACATCAGCCTTCACAGGGTCGATGACCTTGCGTAGCCCTGCAGACATGAGGATCATATTGATCTTCTCGCTATCAGCATAGTTCATCTGACATCCGAATGTTTTTATATAAAAAGTTTTCATAATGGTCGAACTGTATGCAATTTACTCTTTTTTTCAACTCTAAATCCCCTCTTTTCGAGAGGATTTTTTGATGATTTTTGAGTTTTTGTCAACATATTCACACGGTTTTCACGCGACCCAATTTGAAAAAATTGATTTTTTTTGTATACTTCGCGCGATTTTCTTTGTTAAAAAGAACTCTACGAATCTCATAACTCATATCCCATATCATGCTCTCTCTCCTTACAGCCATATTCGGTGACTCCAATAGCAAGCGCCTCAAAAAATACGAAAAAGACCTTATCGAAATCAAAAAAATCGAAGCAGGATATCGTGAAACGATAACCACCATAGACCACGTTCAGGCAAAAACTCATGAGTTCCAATCACGATTCTTCTGACTCGATATCGACAAAGAAGAAGACCTCGAAGAGATAAAAAGAAAACTCGATGCAACAAAATACGAGGCATTTGCACTCCATCGTCGTGCCTGTGAACTCATCTACGGACAGAAGTTCGATATTGGGAACGGAGTAGAGATTACGTGGAATATGATCCCGTACGATGTGCAACTTATCGGTGGACTCGCGCTCAATGATAAGAGTATTGCAGAGATGCGAACAGGTGAAGGTAAGACACTCGTAGCTACACTTCCTGCGTACCTCAATGCTCTCATCGAAGCATCAATCCATATCGTTACTGTGAATGACTACCTTGCTCGTCGTGATGCGGCAGAGATGGGTATCATCTATCGGACTCTTGGACTCTCTGTTGGTGTTATCACTCACGGACAGAATTTTGACGAAAAACGAGCAGCATATAGCTCTGATATCGTCTATGCAACCAACAATGAACTTGGTTTTGACTATCTCCGTGACAATATGGCTGTTACCACAGAGCGTCGCGCCATGGGAAAGAGATGGTTCGCCATAGTAGATGAGGTTGACTCCATCCTCATCGATGAGGCTCGTACTCCACTCATCATCTCCGCACCAGACTCAGAACCAACTACCAAGTATGTTCGTTTTGCAGCATTTGCACGCTCACTCACGGCTGAGACAGATTACAAGATTGACGAAAAACAAAAAACTGCAACCCTGACAGAAGCAGGTATCAAAGCCGTAGAAGCATACCTCTGAGTAGAGAACATCTATGTGAGTCAGCATTTTAACGACCTCCATCATGTAGAGAACGCCCTCAAGGCGTCTGCAGTCTACAAAAAAGATATCGACTATCTCGTACGCAATGATGAAGTCATGATTATCGATGAGCATACTGGACGTGTACTTCCTGGTCGTCGTTACTCTGATGGACTCCATCAAGCACTCGAAGCCAAGGAAAATGTCACTATCCAACAAGAGTCACGCACACTTGCTTCTATCACATTCCAGAATTATTTCCGTCTCTATAAAAAGCTCGCGGGTATGACGGGAACCGCGAAGACTGAAGAAGAAGAATTCTACAAGATATATCGTCTCGAAGTTGTAAGCATCCCAACCAACAGGCCAATTCGTCGTATCGACCGTGGAGATGTATTGTTCCGCAGTGAAAAATGAAAATACGAATATCTCGTCAGATTGATTAAGGCACTCCATGAGAAGGGGCAACCTATACTTGTCGGAACTGTATCTGTAGCCAAGAGTGAGTACCTCTCACACAAGCTCACGGAACTCGGTATTACTCATGAAGTCCTCAATGCCAAGCAAGACTCCCGTGAAGCAGAGATTATCTCCAAGGCTTGACAGTATGGAGCAATCACAATTGCAACCAATATGGCTGGACGCGGTACAGATATCAAGATAGACGAGCGTGTCCGTACACTGACAGGGACTGTGAGTCTCGAGGGTGCTGCAGGAACACAAGAATATATACTTGGTGGGCTCTACGTTATCGGTACAGAGAAGCATGAGACTCGTCGTATCGACAATCAGCTCCGTGGTCGCTCTGGTCGTCAGGGTGATCCTGGACTTTCTCAGTTCCTCCTCTCTCCACAAGACGATATCATGCGTATTTTTGGTGGGAACAAGCTCTTTGGTATACTTGCGAGTTTTGAATCACATCCAGAAGGTGATCCACTCATCGAGTCCAAGATGCTCATGAAGAACATAACTACCATCCAGAAACAAGTAGAAGGTCGCAACTTCGATATACGTAAGCACATCCTCGAATATGATGATGTACTCAATCACCATCGTCTCGCTATCTACTCACGTCGCAATCGTATACTGAGTGGTTCAGATATCCACAGAGAAGTACTCGAGATGATACATTCTGAGTCTCATCGTCTTGTTGATATACACCTTGCAGAGCCTACCAAGGAGTATGATGACAGGGACTTTGCACCCCTTGTCGAAGCAATCCATGATTTCGCATCAGAAGAGATAACATCTCCTTCACTTTTTGAACAAGATGACTCTATGGAGACCATCTATGAAAAAGCAAAAACTACCCTCCTCGGAAAAATAGAATCACTGAGAAATACAGGAACAGAAGAAGAATTTTCGGAGTTCGAACGTCGTCTCACTCTCGCTGCAATAGATGAGCTCTGGATGCAACATATCGATCGTATGGCACACCTACGAGAAGAGGTTGCTTTTGAGGGATATGCGCAGAAGAATCCACTTATCGTCTATCGCGAGAAGGCATATGACTACTTCATCGAGATGATGAGCAATATCGAACATCGTGTCGTGAAGTGACTCCTGACTGCCAAACCACGCGAATGAGTAGAATCAGTCAATCTTGAAGAAAAACTCCTCGAAAGCTATACGAACGAGGCTGAACTCAATCAAGAGAAACTCTCAGAGGAAAAGATAAACATGCTTCTGCATACGCCACTTACTCCAGGTTCACCCGTCGTACCAGCCTGAATGAGTGATGGGATACGTGTCGTACGTGCATCAACATGAAAAAGTGAAAATCCATACGAATGAACAGAACGCAATGCTCCATGTCCTTGCGGAAGTGGTAAAAAATACAAACAATGTCATGGGAAAAATGCCTAACAATTCGTATACTATTCTATCTCTAACTACTCTCTATGAACGCAGGATTCGAAACGGAAGAAATCGATGAAACTAACTCCACATTTCGTGAGTTTATCACATTTTTTCGCGACCTCATCGTGATTCTTATAATCGTGATTCTTATACGTATATTTTTGATTACTCCATTCAGGATCAATTGAACCTCTATGGAAGAGAGTTATCATGAGAAGGAATATATCCTCGTAGATAAGCTATCTTACCTGAACCTCAGAGATACATTCTGAGCCAAGAAAAGCGAGAACGCGCTCCAGAATACAGTCAATTCCCTCCTCGGTAAGCTCCCTGTACGCATCTGAGACCCAAAAAGAGGCGATGTAGTTGTCATCACTCCTCACGTAGACAAGAATCGTGAATACTATATCAAGCGTGTTATCGCTATTCCTGGTGACACTATCCGATTCGAAGACGGCAATGTTTTTGTAAAGACTCCTACGGCGAGTGGATTCGTTCAGATATATGAACCATATCTCTCTATGAGTAACTCAGGAAGAACCTACCTCTCTGAAGCAATCAAAGAGAGTCAGTTTCTCCTCGGAGAAAACCAATATTGGGTTATGGGTGACAACAGACAGAACTCTTCAGATTCTCGTACATGTTTCAAGGATTGTTATGGTAAGGAGTATACAGCACACTTTATCAAGCGTTCTGATATCATAGGTCGTGCGCTTCTCAACTTCTGATACTTTCACTTCTTCAACGATGAGAATTGGTCTGTTGACTTCGACAATATGGGCTGGGTGAGTCCTCCACGATTCCTCAACCATCCAAGAAGTGCGACATATCCTGAACTCGAATTACAATAAGAAAAGTATGAAAAGTAAGTTTTTATAAATTATGTTCTATCTCATCGATAAACCCCTCTGACTCTCGAGCTTCGATGTGATACGAGAACTCAGAAAAAAACTCAATACCAAACGTATAGGTCATGCAGGTACACTTGATCCTCTCGCAACTGGATGTCTTCTCATAGCCACAGAGAAGAGCACCAAACTCCTACCTCTCATAGAGTGAAGTAAGAAAACATATATATTCTCAGTGAACATAGATGGTACAACACCAAGCCTCGATCTCGGTACTCCTGTATCATATCACGAGAAAAAGGAATACCAAAATAGGAGTTCTGAAGAACTCAGAGAATTCCTCTTGGCGCAAAAAGAACAGATTCCACCCAAATATAGTGCCCTCCATATAGATGGAAAACGTGCATACGAACTTGCCCGAGAAAACATAGAATTCGATATCAAGCCTCGATCTATCGAAGTATACTCAGTCGAGATACTCATGTTCAATCCACCCATTTTTACCATCCAACTCTGTATCTCATCGGGATGATATGTGCGATCATTTGCTCCCATAATTGGTGAGTTCTTCTGAGTCCCTGGATGATATATTACCAGTCTCCGTCGAATAGAGATAATTACGGAGCATACTACATTGACAATATCATCTGCAGTGGCACTTGAAGATTTTTCTCATGACAAAAACATTGGGCTAAAAACACTCTTCCCACATATAGAGAGCATAGAGATAGAGAAGGATATATATCAGAAACTCATCGAGTGAAGAATCATAGAAAAACCACCATGAACCTTCCCTATTATTTGACAGTTATATTTTATGAATTATGATAATTTTTATTCATCTTTAGTAAGGTATACTGAAGATGGCTTTATAATCGAGAGGAACGATATTTAGCACTCACTAAAAATTCACAGAGTGAAACTTGATTTTGTGAGAGAGTTGAGTATTCTCTAATACGTGAACACATTACTACGTATAACCATCTCGCTATTCTTTGGTCTCGCCTTTGTTTCGGGAGTTTTTGCTGAGAGTGGAGCAATAGATGGATCAGGACAGGTTCAGTCAAAAGCTAAAACCACTCAAACAGTAAAGGTACTCGAAGACACTGATACTGAGGAGGCCTCACTTGCTGAAGCCAAAAAGGAAAAGATAAAACAAGAGATATCTAGCTACATCATCGACTCATACAAGGCTCAGTGAGATAAAATCCTCAAAGACATAGATCAAACTCTTCAGAAAACAGCTCCAGAAAAATCAGATCGCATCGAAGCATATACCAAGATACAATCCTCACTTGAAGCAAGGAAAGAAAAAAACAATGATTCAAAAAAGATAAGTGAGACAAGTAAGATGATTGTAAATGCATTTCTCACTCATATGATAGAATCCATCGAAAAAAGAATAGCCGAACTAAAAGCATAATAAAAATCCTCAACTAATTGAGGATTTTTTGATACATATAGATTGTTGCGAGCAATGGTGAGCTATGATCCTTCCCCACGAGGGTTGGGACATGATTTTTATAGATTTGTATTATTTATGGCTTTGCAGAGCCAAGTGGAGCCACCAGTGGGACACGAACCCACGACCTTCCCCTTACCATGGGGATGCTCTACCAACTGAGCTATGGCGGCATATCTACGAGATTAGCTCGCTCATTATATAATCTATGAGAAAAATTCAAGTTTTTGTGAGCTTTATCGTATTACTCTCTTGTGTAATGAGTCATTTTGATATGAATTCTTGGATTTTCATCTGATCCAACTCTATAGAGGAGTTACCTATATCATAGCCTTCTGAAGTCCTGAGTCAGAACATGAGCTCTTCGATTGCAACTTGTTCAGGAGTGAGTGTCTCTTCTCATATCCTCACTCACTTGTAGTATCCAGAGAATGAGTCGCTATTGGAATATCTCTCTCATCATACATAACTCGCAGCTGAGAGTCAGAAGCCACGAGTGGCTGAATGATTCCAATATGATTGGTTGTGCCTGGACTCATACCCGGGACGAGCCCAATTCGAGAGTTCATAGTGATTCCAACCAATACTCTCAAAATACTCCATAATCTCCAGATATTCATCCTGGAGAGACTCTTCATCGAGAGTATGATTTTTCCAACTTTTTGGATAGAGTCATTTTTCGAGTATATAGACACTTGTATGAGTGATATATGGGAAGTCCTTATGGAGTCTCTGTATATTCTCAAGAGTTTCTCATCTCTCAACATGTGGAAGCCCGAGGATAAAGTCAATATTGACAGAGATTCATACCTTATTCATATGGCCTATTCCCTCATGGACTGCATTCAGTGCGTCCAATATACTCATCTCATCACTTCTATATATCGATTTTAGAGTTTCATTATTCAGGCTCTGTACTCATATCGACAATCGATTGATTCCAAGTAGGAAAAGTCATACTACATATTCTGTAGTGATATCCTCAGGATTGCATTCAAAAGTTATTTCGCAATCCATACCCCTCTCAGGAAAACAATCAAGAATATCCCTCACCTCATCGAGAGATAAAACAGACGGTGTTCCTCATCCAAAATAGATGGTTTTAATTCCTATTTGAGAAAAGAGACCAGAAGGATTTTGCTCTAAAAAACATTCTCGTATCTCCTTCTTCAGATATTCTATGTATCGCTTTTTTTTAAACTCATCAAAAACAGGTGTCAATGCAAACTTGCAATACGGACACTTCTGCCTACAGAAGGGTATATGGAGGTAGAAATACTCTATCATGAAAGAAAACGCCCATAATTAGGCGTCATAATTTTTATATATTAATTATCTTCTCCACCTCTCTAAATATCTCCTCCTCACTCTGATCCGCATCAACCTCATAGACATTGTGTCCATGCTCGCGCCATACCTCGAGGAGAGGAAGGGTATCAGAGATAGACCACGCAATACGCTTGCGGATAGCATCTTCAGTATCATCAGCGCGGATAACAAGCTTGTTTCCTGTCTTGGGATTGCTATCGCCTGTGAAACTCGCAGGAAATGTCTCCTGAGTCACAGGATCGATACGACGACCACAGAGTCTCTCTACAGCAGTATCCTCATCGAGCTTAAAATACAGTACATCGAACTTCCCAAAGAGTGAACCGATAGCTTCATTTTGTTCTGCACTACGGATAACTCCATCCATGATTATTTTTTTGTCTGCATTTCTCTCAAGGAATTCTTCTGTCATCTTGATAATAGCTGATGTTGGAGCCTTGAGTCATTGATTCATACATGCCTTTGCTGCTTGAGCTTCTGGACCATCTGTCTGGATAAATCTCCTGAGTTCTCCTCACATTTCGAAGAGGATATAATCATCATATTTTTCGAGAATTCTTCGGGCTTGAGTTCATTTTCCAGAACCCTGTATTCCGACGAGCATGAGGTGTGACATATTTTGTATAAAAAAGAAAAACCGAAAAAAGATAATAAGCCGGATTCTGTATATCGATACACATCTATCTAGGATCTCAGTCGCCCGAGACCTCCAGCGGAGTATACTCTCCCCTACTGCCCCAAGACATTGTAGAGTCAAGTACCATTCTCCTTGCATCAGAGAGGGTTTACCACACATCCTTGCGGATGTCCCCACCTGAAGTGGGCTTTTCACCTTTTACTCTTGCGAGTTAGTATTGTCTCTGTGGCACTGTCCGTACTCTCGGTTTTAGATATATCCGTGAGCCAGAGCCGTTAGCTCTTCTCCTCTTGGAGTGATGTCCAGACTTTCCTCATCCTGATTACTCAGAACGCGTGTATCTGTCCTTTTTCGGCATGGGAATAATAGAGAAAAAGAGTGTTGAGTCAAGAGTAGGATAGTATTTCGTACAAAGTAGAGAGTATTTAGGGTGGAATTTTTTCTCAAATACATATACTACACGTCTAAAAACTAAATACTCTCTCCTCTGAACTATATAATTGGCATCGATGAAGCTGGACGCGGACCATGGGCCTGACCTGTCGTGGCTGGAGGATTTATGTGTCCTGTAGATTTTGATTTTTCGGTTTTTGCACCATATCTCGATGACTCCAAGAAGATGTCTGAGAGCGAACGCGAAGAGATATATCACAGGATAGAGAGAGTTATGGAATCTAATATCTGTCGGTATCACTTCGCCTATCGTGAAGCATCCGATATAGATAAGCTCTGAATCCGTGAAGCCAATAGACAATGCATGCAAGAGGTAATACTCGGACTCCTCCAATATACATCAGATACTGATACAATACGTATCTCTATCGATGGCTGTGACAATTATGAGTTTGGTATCGATGGATTCGAGTATATCTTTGCGAAAAAACGGAGGAAATGAGTCCAAAAAGATATGGCTATTTCCGTCATATCGAAGAATGAGATATCTTTCCCGGGGAAACAGAGCAAGATTTCTCCTACCGTCGAAATGACAGAAACTTCTACTAATCCAATCCTTATAAATCATAACTCTATCACCTATCTCATAAACGGAGATGCACTCTCCCCTGTCATATCTGCAGCATCCGTAGTAGCAAAAGTTACTCGAGATCGTATGATGTGTGATTTTCATGAGGATTTTCCAGAATTTTGTTTTTCTGAACATAAAGGCTATGGTACGAGAAGGCATAGGGAGTCTCTTCTTAATTATGGAATAACTCCGATTCATCGCAAGAGCTATGAACCCATGAAATCCTTGATTTTGAATTCGAGTTCAGTATAGTCATGTTGACACTTGTATAATTATAATTTTATGAAAAAATATATCATTCTCTGACTTATAGCAATACTTCCAGTACAAGTAATTGCAGCAAATGGTATGACTGCATCAGAAACTGAAAGTATGGTCACTCAGATGAAGGCAATACTCGATCAATACGCTACACGTATCAAGTATCTTGAAGTCGAGAATGCTGTCCTGAGAGAAGAAGTGCGTAAGGCAGGGATACAGATACCACTCTCTGCATATTCTGGGGCCATCATACAGACCAATACTAGTACGACAGTCACTACTCCAACTACAAGCACTGGCACAACTACGGCAATCACCACTACTCCATCATCAGCAAGTATCTCTGGATCAATAGCAACTCTCACCACACAATATGGGGCGCGTTATGCCGGATTCATTGCTCGTATACACTCAGAGTGGACAGGGATACAGTGAGCTTATAAGCTTCCGATAACAGCATATATCGGAGGATACGAGTTCGTAAAACAATGATCTGATAATCATGTATTCGTAGATATAGTATATGATGTAGCAACAGCAACCAATGCTTATGATGCCAAGATACTCTATGAGTACAATACAGGCACATATCAGCGAAAACTTGTAGGATTTTTTGAGCTCGACAGGACGACAGGATACTACAAGACTCGATCTGGAAATAATATATTTGCATGAGTAGCCCGCACGTTCGTACGAGATCCTCTTGCTCAATCAACTGTTGTTCCAGCTACTGCGACAAGCTCTGGCACGAGCACAACAACTGCTTCAGCTGTTATACCTACCTTTGCTGAGATAGAGAAAGCATATACAGATAAGAGATATCTCTCTGTTATATCTCTCTCTAATACGTATCTTACAGCCAACACCGCAACATACGATCTCCTTCGTATCAGATACCGTACATATTTTATCATCGGCAAGTACACTGAGTCTCTCGCTGAGATAGCAAAAATCGAGTCTCTCGGACAGCTCGCAAGTGTTGCTTGTGATGCTCAGGTGATCGCAACATATAGCAAGGATACTGCACTCATAACCAAGTATACCAACGCTTGTAAATAATCTCAGGCAAGAAAAATCCTACTCTCATGAAGTAGGATTTTTTGTATTTTCAGTATCGGTCTCTGGGAATATCTCCGTATATCTCCAGATTCAGTTTCTCAGTACGACGGTATAGCCACTCTGAGATTGTATAGTTGGGATAGAGTCTACTATGCCGAGTTTTACGAGCTCTATGCCTGTATCTATATCTGGATATGGAGCAGCTTTTTCTGTAATATACCCGATATATATCTGCTTGATTCATCGTTCCAACGAAGTAAAGCAATTTCATCCAGCACGTGCGAGCGGATTATCTCTTGCTTCTGGAAGACGAAGTGTTTTTTCCTCTTTTTCAAGGGCCGATATCCACTCAGCCGTCCATAGAGGCTCTTCACTGAGATCCTGCACGAGACGAGCTGCAAGATTCTGACAGACATATGGTGACTCATCATACTCTGATGATGCAAGTAGGGCAAATGTCAGGGCACCTTCGCGATAGTTTCATTTACTCGAGAAAGCAAGGATACCAAGGAACCGGGCCGCCACAGGAACATCATCGTGCATGCTTGCTATCTTATAGTAATCTGCTGCTTTTTGTTTTTCGAGGAGGTCACTGTCATAGCGTGCCGCCATATAATAAGGGATATATGAGGAGAGACATGGATTAGCCAGATCTTCACGAGACCAGAGCTCAGCTCAGAATGCCATCGTACGTATAGTTGCAACCTTATCCATATCACAAACTTTTGGGAGGATTGCATCATAGTAGGCAAGTCATTCTTTGAGTCTTTTTCTAGTATCTTCTGCACGTTCACTCTCGTTCTCAGGTGATGCAGTGGGAAAGAGAAGAAGGTCTACTTCGTAGGCACGTGCAAAGCGTGGATGGAGTACATGGATATTGGAGAGGATTCGATGAGTGAACTCGAGATAATATCCACTTCCTATATTGTCCCCGATAAATTGAATAAGTCTCATCCAGAGAATATCAGCATGCGTAGTATCGTGTCATACAGAGAGGATACGGAGTGCTTGCGCAGATGGTATGATATCAGGATGGAGCCTTCGATAGTCCCAGAGTGACTGATATTGACTATAGAGCTTTCCTGTATTTGTATATGAGAAAAATAAGCCCATCCCTATAAGAAATGTGAATATAACGATAGATGGAAAATATTTTCTTTTTTTCATAAGGCACCAGATACCATAGCTAGAAACTAAATACCAACACCATCTTCTGAGAGATCATCAACCGATATAGTTGATGTTGAGCTTACTTTAGGGGCAGGCCTTTGAACAGAAGGAGTCTTGAGTTCACCAGTATATTCGATAACAAGTATTCGTTCAGCACCAGCTCATTCACTATGTGTAGTGAGTTTTTCGATTGCTTTTTCAGAGATATAGTTGTGTGCCTTTTTTCTATCGTATGAGTTGAGATTCTGTACCTGTGTTGGGCGACCTGTAGACATTACAAGAGCTATCTTAGAGTCTAGAAAGCGAAATAGTCTCTCATCTTTTGCCTTCATGTAATCATTCACTTCGAGATGTACATGTACAAAGGTTCCTGTGAGTTGCTCTATCATCCGGCTAAGAATATGAGAAAAGGACTCCAGTGACTTACCATGCATACCGATAACAAGAGCACTGTCTGGGGTCTGAATTCGGATATCTATATCTTCACCAGATATAACCGTCTCAACTTTTTCGAGAGTGATTCCAAGTCATCTCCAGAATTTTTCTACAAGTATCTGTATAGTATCTTGCATAGGTATAAGAATGAGAAAATAACACGAGAGAGTATATAGAAAATGTGAGAAAATGGAAATTATTCTGTCAAGAATTTGCAAAATTGGGTTTTTTGGATACACTCCTATGTATAGAGGTGGGTTTTTTGTATTCCATACAGGAAAAAACCCATAAAATACCTCACGAATTCTACTTTTTTATACTAATGAACTATGAAAATCAAAGATATAGCTGGAAAAAAGCGCGTTGGAGATAGACTTCGTCGTGTCGAAGGACAGATTCGAGGTGTTATCCAGATGATTGAGGATGAGGCAGGAGTTCGTGAGATACTCCAGCAACTATCAGCCATCCGTTCTGCCATGGGACAAGCGATGAACGAAGAGATCATATGTTCTCTCGAGCGACTCTCGGAGAAGAAATGAGCTATAGTTGATAAGGACATCGATGAACTCAGAGACTTCCTCAAGGTCATCAGATAATCTAAAAATTAAAAAAATAACAGGACTTGCTCCTGTTATTTTTGTAAAGAAAAACTTGCGGAGAGGAAAAATATCAATATAGTACCCTTGGTTAAAGCTAACCTCAATTATATAATATCTCGAGTCTTCTCTTTGGTCAGAGACTTCTCACCTATATCACCTCTTCCCTTCTCGTATAAGGAATTTTTTTGTAAGTATTTATTCTTGATAGAAAATCAATAAAAATCACCCAAAAAAGGAAAATAAAATATATTTTTTCTAAAAAAGTTTTGACTTTCCCTTGACACTCCCTACCCTCTAGACAAGTTCTATCATAAAAATATATCCTATGGTCAAATACCTTGTTGTCGTGGAATCCCCTGCCAAAGCCAAAAAAATCTGAGAATATCTCGGCAAAGACTACAAAGTCGAAGCATCTATCGGACATATCCGCGACCTCCCTGAGAAAAATATGTGAATCGATATCGCATGAGGATTCGTCCCAGAATACGAAGTGTCAGCAAATAAGAAAAAGCGTGTTACAGAACTCAAGTCATACGCCAAGAATGCTGAAAATATCATCCTCGCAACGGATCCGGACCGTGAAGGAGAGGCAATTGCATGGCATCTCGCACACGTATTTGGAATCAAGCCAGAAGAAGCACAACGTGTCACCTATCATGAGATTACCAAGAGCGCTATTGCGGAGGCTTTTTCTCACCCGAAAAAAATAGATCTCTCACTCGTGAACGCGCAACAGTCACGTCGTATATTGGATCGTATCGTATGATACGAGGTCTCCCCTGTCCTCTGGCGCAAGGTCAGATCTGGACTCTCAGCAGGACGTGTTCAGTCGGTAGCAGTGAAACTCCTCGTCGAGCGTGAACGCGAGATACGGGCATTCGTTCCGGAAGAGACCTGGAAACTCCTTGCACGCATCGGAGGAAGTACACCGATGATGATCGAACTCGCGAAGATCTGAGGCAAAAATCAAAAGTTCAAAACAGAAGCTGATGCACTTGCATTTTTTGCGCGTCATGGAATCAGTACGACTGGAGCCAATACCACAAAAGATAAAAAGTGAAATACAGTATTCACTATCCCTCATGCTGAAGACTTTGTCCTTATGGAGGCTGAGGTGAAAGCATCAACTCGTACACCAGGAGCTCCTTTTACAACATCTACGCTCCAACAAGAGGCATCACGCAAACTCGGTTATGGGGTCAAGACAACGATGGATATAGCACAACGCCTCTATCAGAACGGACATATTACCTATATGCGTACTGATTCGGTCAACCTCTCGGATACTGCTATTTCTGGGGCTCGGGATTTTATCACTCAGGAATACGGCAGTGACTACGCGATGCCGAATGGTCGTCAATACAAAACCAAGCAAGCCAATGCTCAGGAAGCACATGAGGCAATCCGCCCAACCTATATCGACAAGACTCCAGAGGCTATCGGACTCGATGCTATGGAAGCCAAGCTCTACAAGCTCATCTGGGAACGCACGGTTGCAAGCCAGATGAAGGAGGCACTCGTCGAGACAACAACATATCACTTTAGTACGACAGGTGCAGATGAAGACTGGATTGTAAAAGGTGAAGTAATCAAGTTCGCAGGTTTTATGAAGCTCTATATCGAATGAACTGATGAAGAGCAAGATGAGGAAGCAGAGAACAAGAAGCTTCCAGCAATTGCGAAATGAGAAAAAGTCACTTCAACAGAGTGGATCTGAAATCAGAAGTTCTCTCTCCCTCCTCCGAGATATACAGAAGCCGCACTTGTCAAAAAACTTGAATCAGAAGGTATCGGACGCCCATCGACCTATGCAGCAACTATACAAACTATCCAAGATCGCGGATATGTTGTCATCGAAGCAAAAAAACTCCTCCCAACAGATATTGCATTCATCGTGACAGATTATCTTGAGAAGGAATTTACAGAGTTTATGCAGTATAGTTTCACCGCGGATGTTGAGGGACAATTCGATCAGATAGCAGAAGGAACGCTTGATTGGAAAAAAATGCTCGGAGATTTTTATACACCATTTCATGCCTCTATCGAAGAAGCACTTGGAACAGAAGGGAGATTCGCAGGAGAGCGTATCCTTGGCAAGGACGAAAAAACTGGGCGTACAGTTCTCGTACGTATGAGTAGGTTCGGCCCTGTTGCTCAGATAGGATCAACAGAAGAGCTATGAGAGGATGAGAAACCACGCTACGCGAATCTCGGTCCTGGGATGAATATCGATGATATCACCCTCGAGGATGCTCTCGGACTCTTCTCTTTTCCGAAAGAGATCGGCGAATACGAGTCAAAACCACTCGTTATCGGACAGTGAAGGTTCGGTCCGTATGTGAAGTGGGGAGAAGCTTTTGTATCTATCCCTCGCAGTGAAGACCCTCATGCGGTTGACCGTGAACGTGCTATCGAGCTTATCGAAGAGAAAAAAGTGTGAGATGCACCAGTTGGATACTACGATGGTGAACCATATACCAAGGGAAAGTGACGATTTGGCCCATTTTTGAAGTGGAAAACACTCTACGTCAATGTACCAAAAAATATCGACTTCGATAATATCACAGAGGAGGAAGCACAGAGACTTATCGCTGCCAAGGTCGATAAGGAAGCCAATCGCTATATCCACAACTGGGAGGCGGAAAAAATCTCCGTCGAGAATGGACGATACGGTCCATATATCAAGTTCGGTAAGGAAAATGTCTACCTCAAGCGTGGTAGCAAAAAAATCACAGAACTCGAAGAGATACAATCCCTCACACTTGAGGATGTAAAAGAGATAATCAGCGAACAAATTCCTGATGCATTCAAGGAAAAGAAGAAAGCAGCACCTAAGAAAACAACTACCAAGAAGACTCCGGCCAAGAAAAAAACAAAATAATTTTTACTGTCTAGCTATCTTTATTCCAATGTAGGTACCCCTATCGTTATAGGGTAATCAGAGATAATTGAACAAAGCAATCATGATACTCTTGTTGCAAAGTGATGAATCTACAATAAAATACTAGAGTTGCAGAGCGGGTTTTAATTCCTATCTTTTCTTATGTTTTCTCGAATCCTTGTATCATTCATTGTATCTCTTGGCGTCTTCTTGCCTTCCGTATCAGCCAGTGTACAACTGGAAGATACTGCTTGGTCGATGAAACGTGTCCTAAAACTCGATGAAACTATTCGAAGTGGGAGTGGGAGAAGCATCATAGAAAAGAAAAGACGTTGAGAACTCCTTGCAGGAGTATCGAAAAATATCAATACTATCTATACAACATGGAACCTCATCCCAACAACTGATAAGACTCTTGAATATACACTCACCCTTCAGAAGTACAAACTCTCATGTGAGATAGCAGCAATGAAGGCAGTATTCTGAGCACTAGGATATCCACGAAGTGAGGACTATATCATACGAACACTCCCACATCATAACAAACCCATGAATCAGGAATCAGGTATATGGTGAGATCCAGACAAAGAATTCGTATGACTCTATCAAGGAAGTCAGAATGATAAAACGGGGTATGGCATCTACGAGTGAGCGATTGCTAGGTATTTTCACACACAGCTTGGAAAGCGAGAAAAGGCACTTACCACAGAAGCATGGAATGAGTTAACTCGACCAGAAGAATTTACAGATACAACTCATCTCACATACCTGCTCACATCTCTCGATAGCGGGAAACATGTGATACTCTGGGGGGATTGGTGTACAGCACCTGAATATGAAGATGGCATCCTCTGAAGAGACAAAAACCTCCTTAAGATAGTATTCCCGATTCCAGGAAAAAATATCTGCAAAAATTATAAGTGATACCGCTACTACAATTGGAAAACTCAAGATGGGAAAGATGTGGTTGCTCTCTCATGAGATCATGTATTCGTCCTCCTTGGTTATATAGGTAAAGCTGATACTCCGACTCATATAATTGTCTGGGATACTGATACTGGTAGACATGTCTACCCAACAGTTGAATGGATGAGGAAATGGTGAATGATGCAGAATCGCTCACTTATAGTGAACAAATAGTGTTATCAAGAATACGATTTATCCTTTTGTCATTCGATTTTTTATATTTCTTTTTACATTCAGTACTACTCCCATTACAATTGCGGAGAATTTATTATTTTATCAATTTTTTATGAGAAAATATCTCTCCATTCTCATTATAGGACTAATACTTCCTATATTCCTTACTTCTTGCTGGAAGAAGGCAACTCCCCCCACAGAAGAAGTTGTACAAGAGACAGTAGAAAATTCACCATATACACTGGAGCAACTCGAGACGATGTTCGCAGAAGAAGAGAAAAAGGAATTTGTTCCTCAATCTGAATCTGTGGATGTTATAGATATATCAAATTATCTATCAAGTGGACAGAAGAATATCAAAGATTTGATAGCGTCTCTAAGCTGAAGTGATACTGAATCGGTAGAAAAAAGAGCATACCTCAAATCATTCATGGGTGATTATAGTTGAGCTCTAGCAGATAGAGAGGATCTCTGTAAGACAGATAATACTCAATGTAAAAAAGAAAGTATCACTATAGAATTCTCACAGATAGCAGACCAAAGTGGCTCAATAGTATCAGCTCCGAATATATATCTCAACTCCACCAAGCTTGATACACAGAGTGCAGTACTCCAAGCAGAAGTCTATGATAACATGATTCATCGTGTTCGTGTAGAAAAAGAATGATATCTTGATGCATTTGCAAAGATTAATGGTGTGGAGTGAGTTCCTCTTGAACTCAAGATCAATTCAACAATGAGTAAAGCAGCGCTAGCAATACAGATGGATAATCAGGTTGGTGGAACTTATACAGTAGGAACATGAACAAACTCTATAATGTATATAATACCACCAAATACATTTTCATATGAAGATGGTAAGATTGTTAATGGAATTGTAAATGTCTACCTATTCTCTCTTTGATACCAAGACCAAGATCTCTCAGTCTTTGCCTTAGATACCTTTTCGCCTGATGGTATCAATATGGGTTCAAGTATGGTAACTGATTGAATGCCATTCGTATCAGCTTATAGTGATGGGAAGGAGCTTATTATTACCAAGGAGATAGAGGGTGAAGGAATGATGGAGATGAATCAAACTTTTACTCTCAACCTAGAGGATGTCCCAAAGAATCAGTGGCTCAATAATGAAACACTTATAGAATACTGACTTCCTGGCTACTGGAGACTTGATAGAAAAAATGGTGTTTGGATAGAATCTGAGATGCAAATACTCAATACTGAATGAAGATATAGATTCAAATTTCAATAAGCTATTTCTACTATTCATTTTATCTTTCAATCTACAATTTATGAAAAAAATTATATACACTATTATATCTATACTGTGATTCATGGCATATAACTCAGCCCATGCCAATGTTGATTATGTACGTTCAAACCTAATAACATATAGCTGTAATAAAACTACAGGTCTATGAACTCTTAAAATAGTATTTGGGTGAGGCGGATGAACAGTATTACATCATCTTGATACACGCTATTATCATATCAATCATGCCTGATGGGTAACAATTAAAAATAGCAATGCATGACTAGCTACATGAGACATAGCATTGGGTACATTCTATGTATCTGGTTGTAGTCGTGACGATATCTGTACAAGCCCCAATGCACTAGCTTGACCAACTCAGTATGATCCAGTTGCTGGAAATCAATTAAAATATCGCTATAAAACAGCTTTACTTGATGCGTGTAATCATAATTTTACTTACCCAGATGATTTTGCCGATAATACTTGGAATGTAGGTATCGCTGGACGATCTCTAAAATACTGGCCGATCAATAGTGGTCCTTCAAACAGAGATTGGAGCTGGTGAACAGTCAAGGCAGTGAGAATAAAATGAAGTGAAAAAAATGATAAAGGTAAATGGTATTGTGATACGAATCAATGAAATGCAGTTGCACGCTATGCAACAACGGTAGTAACACTCATACCATGAAAGAATTGAGGAATCCCTGATGTCCCAGTATGTAACAAGGCTGCATGTGATAGTACAGTAGCCAATGATACACTTCGAACGACAGAACTAGCACCATCAGAAGCAAAGTGTAGTGAATGAACTGCGGCAAATTTTTCCTCTTCGACTGATGGATCAGGGAAAACCACATATACATGGACATGTGAGAAACCAAGTGCCGAGTCAGTGTCATGTAATGCATATTATAAGCCGCTCTGTGTTCCTACGGCAACCAATGGATGTTGTGATGAGACTCGATCACAGCCACAATGTAGATACTCTACAGTATGGAATCAACCAGCCATATCCATGACATGACTCGTTATGTCTACTCAGGATGGTCCTACAATTGTATCCCTTACAGGTACAACGGCATGTCGTCCACCTGTAGATGGCAAGCCTCGCATACTCTGTGATGCAGATCCGTTTACCAATATCACAGGAACACTTTCATCCTTTACTCTTTCAGGTTCTGTAACACAAAAAACTGGATTATGTAGAGTCATCTTCGATGCTCCAGATGTATGTAGCCCACGGGAAGACGTTATAACTATAAAGCCAGTTACACCAGAATGTGATCCAACAGTAAAAAATATAAACGATCCAAAATACTGTCCTCGTACAGTAGCCGAGACAACCGTCTGTCTCAAGCTCACAGATAAATTCGGAAATCCTGTATATGACTATGCAACGAACCGTATTGAATCAGTTCTAGATAAGGTCGAAAAGAATGAATATTATAAGGAGTATAATACAGGAACGGATAATACAAGATATGAAGAATGAACATTTACTATAGCAAGCAACAATTATTGTGCTCCTATATGTACTGAAGTGAGCTGAGTGATGTGTTGTCCTGGTTCAACGAACCCTATATGTAAACCCGTTGTCCCTCCACCAACACCATGTGATCCAAGCAATCCATCAAAAACTACATGTCCTAATGTTCCTATATGTGTACCAACAGTAGATGATCCAAATAAGTGTGATACAGTTACACCAGTAACATCATGTATCCCAACAGCGACGAATAACTACTGTAAGCCACCTATCCCAACTACAGTTCCTGGATGTGACTTACCAGACTATGCTGGAGATCCTATGCTCTGTATAGAAAAAACTAAGACATGTACAGCAAAACTAGAAGTGGAAAATGCTGGTATCTGGACAGATAATGGAGATAGCATCATCTACGATGAACCTGCAAGATATCGTATAGTAGTTGATGATAATGATCCTATATGCCGCAATGGTATAATTAGTATACAATCTGTCTCTGCAACTGGCTGAACCCTCTCATGATCTGTTATATGGGCTGCCGATGGTACATTTACAGCTACGATATCTCGTGATGCAGATGCAACACCGAAGACTTCTCGATGACCAACCGTACAAGCACTCTTTACTCAGCCAGGTGGTATCACCTACGGCCTCACTGAGAGAGCAGATGACTTCAGTATCCCTCCAACTCCACTCACTATCACAGGAGAACGTATGAAGTGAGTACGTATCATCGGTAACTCTGCATGAACAGATATTACCAATTTCAACCTCAACAACAATGGTGTTATCTGAGAGCAGACGGGACCGAGTGTTACTACAGCAAGGAATGCTATTATCAAAAATGCAGCACTTCTTACTCGTTGAATTACAGCAAATGGAGACAGATCCATTAATGATGTCTACTATGCGGAATGAGATATCAACTATTCTACAATAGAGTTGAGATGATTTAGGACACTCATTGTAAAATGATCTCTCACTATAGATAAGGATATATCTTCTCTCTGAAGTACTAATCCTGGAATTGGAATCATTGTACTTCGAGATGCTCTTGGAAATGGAGGTAATATCACCGTTGCAGATAGTGTTCAATATATCCATGCACTTGTATTTGCTGAAGGGACATTCAAGGGTGAGGGAAACTCATTTTCAGACCTCAATCCAAAGACACAGCTCGTACTCAAAGGAACTCTCTTCTCTCGTAACACAATAGGATGAAGTGCGGATCTAACGAATCTCTATATCTCTGGTGGAGCTAAAACAACAGAGAGAGACCTCGCATTCCAACAAGATCTCAACAATGTCCGTAATGGATATGGATGTGAAGAATGAGTGATTGTATGTACTCTCTATAGATGATACCTCGATCCATTTATTATAGACTTTGATAACATGCAAGGAGATGCCCCTCCTGGGTTCTCTGATTTACAATAGGCTTACTTACTATCATAAAAACACCACTCAGTTATAAGTGGTGTTTTTATGAGATTAAAGAATGAAATGGTTTACAATATAAGAACCCTGAAATGTTTCAGGGTTCTTATATTGATTTAGACCTTCTTTTTACCTATAAAAAGTATAATTGGAGTAATCATAAGAGCGATAATTCCCATAAGCCAGAGTTCTGGTCCAGTCTTTGTTGCAGTAATTTGTTTTGGTGTAGGTGCTGGCGGAGTAACCACTGACTTCACCTCTACCGGAGCAGGTTGTGTTACGGCTGGTGTTATAGCTTCTTTTGGTGGTACAGCCTGGGTTGTTGGAGGAACTATAGTAATTCATGTTTCGACGATAGCTACATCGGCCTTGTATGCAACACACTCATAGTGAGGAATTGGAGCAGACTCCATTCATGTATTTGGATCAAGATAACGATAGATAAGTGGGAATTTCATCATACCTATATATTCACTTTTTTTCTTATCTGTTGTCTCAAGTAATATATATGCATCTTTCTTTTGCTGTACGAATTTGAGTGATTGGTCTTTTTCAATTTTTACCACTTTTCTATCAGTAGCACCTGATGTAGTCCATGGGATCTCAGGAGTAAATTCCCACATAGAAAATATATCAGAAGAGCTATACGTCCACTTCGTTCCAGAGCCACCGAGATTGATCATGATAGGTCGCTCTGTCTGTTCATCTTCGTAGACAATAGGTGGATTCATATCATGTCACTGCCATGTATCAAACAATCATATAAGCTTCTGTCATGGGAGCGTCAATACCTTCTCCTCGTAACAGAGATCACAGGTATTTTGTGAGAAAAATGATTGGGAATCACACGCAACTGGACTATAGAGAGCAGCATGAACAGGAGTGAAAAATGAAAGCATAAACCCTGTTGATAATCAGGCCGCGAGAATCATCTTTTTCATAAAAAAGAAAATTAAAAAATACAATACTGTTGCATAGTATGCGCTATTCATGCTTTGTCAAAAAGATATAAAAAAAGAAGCCTTCAAAGTATTTTTTTGTACTCATTTCATATACCTTTTATGGTATACAGATAACATATTATTTTCATGGAATATTTCAATGAAAGTATAGACTTTGACGATTTATTTTTGTAGTATACAATATACCCCAAAGGGTATGTATAAAAATCATTTGACTTTTATTATCAAAGGGATACTATTTCCTATATATTTTTAACCATATCCATATGTCAAAAAAACATAACAAAGACCACGCTCTTACTCCTAAAGAAGTAGAGAAGCTCGAAAAGAAAATGCTCAAAGAAATAGCAAAGGAAGAAAAGAAGGCAAAGAAAGAGGCTGAAAAGCTCGCGAAGAAAACATTGAAGAAGCAAGAGAAGATTGCAAAGAAAGAAGCAAAGAAGGCAAAGAAAGAAGCAAAGAAAAATCCAGTAAAGAAATCTATAGTAAAAACTCCTACTATTGCAAAAAAGGTAGCTCCTGTAAAAACTATTGCCAAGAAACCAGTTGCAAAAAAGGTTCCTGTTGCTAAGAAACCAGTTGCAAAGAAGGTAGCTCCTGTAGTTACAAAAATCTCAACAGAAACTCTTGTAACACCAGTAGTAAAAACTACTACTATTGCAAAAAAGGTAGCTCCTGTAAAAACTATTGCCAAGAAACCAGTTGCAAAAAAGGTTCCTGTTGCTAAGAAACCAGTTGCGACAAAGTAATCTCAATCTGTCATAAAAAAACACCTCATATACACGAGGTGTTTTTTTAATTGCCTTATGTTTTTACTGAAGATATCCACCTCGTTGAACAGTACTATCAACTCAAGAACTCTGAATAAGCGAATTCATACGCGAGTCTTATTGAGGAGAGAAAAAGTTTTGCACAGAGATGTAACGCTTATCCCATGAGAAAAACTCAATCAAGATAAAAATTGAAAGTATAAAAATCGTGAACAGATACAGAACAATCGAATTGAAAAACACTATACGAGCTATATAATAGGCACATGTTCAGTGAAGGCAGATTGTAGATTTGCTTATCCTGAAGCCAATACACAAGAATACACTTTTTATACACTTAATTTTTTATACAATATATGGTATCAGGAGAATACTTCGTCGCCATAGATATAGGAAGCTCACGTATCAAAACCGTGATCTGAGAATGGGGAGAAAATAAAAAGCTCCGCATACTTGGTGTGGGTTCTGCAGAATCTCGTGGTATACGAAAAGGAAACATCCTCGATATGGAGGAGTTCAAGGCAAACCTTGATGTCGCTCTCGGTGAAGCTGAGAAGATGATAGGTGCACAAGTCACTCATGTCTGCCTTGGTCTCTCTGGGGTACATATTGATATCACACGCAAGAGCGGTATCGTCGCTGTTGCTGGTATCGACGTATCAGAAGATGATGTAAATCGTGCACTCGACATGAGTCAAAATGGTGTGGACCTCATGAACCGCACAGTTCTGAAGGTTATACCAGAGAGTTTCTCACTTGATCTAGAGAATGGAATCAAAAATCCTATAGGTATGAGTGGAAAAAAGCTCGAAGTCCGTAGTCATATCATCTCAATGGGATCAAATGTCCTCTCAAATATAAAAAAGGGAGTTCTCGATGTTGGTGTAGAAATCTCTGATATATATCCGAATGTTCTCGCTATAGGTGAATCAACGCTCTCTCGAAGACAAAAAGAACTCTGAGTTGTGGTACTCGATATCGGCTCAAGTGCTACGAACCTTGCAGTATATGAAGAAGGTGCACTCATCTATGCATGTGTTATCCCTATCGGTGGTGAACATGTGACATCTGATCTTGCACTCGGCCTCCGTATATCGATAGATACAGCTGAGAAGATCAAACTCTCCTACAGTGATCTCGGATTTGGCGAAGGTATGAAGCCAGATTATGATGAAGAGATAGACCTCGCAAGTGTATCGAATGTAGATACAATAGTTATCAGCCGTAAGTTCATGAATGAGATTAGTCGCGCACGCTATGAAGAGATATTTCATCATGTGAATATGGAACTTAAGAAGGTTGGACGTGATGGCATGCTTCCAGAGTGAGTTATCCTCACTGGTGGGGCATCTAAGATGCATGGACTCATAGACCTTGCCCGCAACTACCTCAGACTTCCGGCTAACATCTGAATCCCTGAGAATGTAGAGTGAGTAAGTGGTACATCTATAGCTGATCCTATATACGCTGCTAGCATAGGTACACTCCTCCTCGTAGGAAAATACGGTAGTATCAAACAATCCCTCAAAATCCAGTTCTCTCTCGGTGGTATCAGTAATTCCCTCAAGCACCTTTTCAAAAAGATTATGCCGTAGATCAGGGCATAAATAAAAGTTATCGTATAATTCCCTCTTTCTATTTTAACTACATATATATTCATTATTAGTTTTTAACTTCTCTCTCCTATGTCAGCTCAAAGTTCAAACGAAGACCGACTCAAGAAGCTCCTCAGAAATAATGTTCCTCCAGTAAATCCTCCAACGCCAATGATGGCTCAAATCCAAGAGGTCAATGTTGGTGGTTACATCTCTCCAATTGCCAATATCAAGGTAGTTGGTGTTGGTGGTGGTGGGAACAACGCCGTCAATCGTATGATTGAGTCAGGTATTGAAGGTATCGAGTTTATTGCTGTGAATACAGATGCTCAGGCACTCTTCACATCCAAGGCTCAGACTCGCATCAATATCGGACGCGCGACTACGCGTGGACTTGGAGCTGGAGCCAATCCTGAAATAGGAAAAAAGGCTGCTGAGGAATCAAGTGAAGAGATCAAGCAGGCACTGTCTGGTGCTGATATGGTATTCATTACGTGTGGACTCGGAGGTGGTACTGGTACTGGTGCTGCACCAGTGATTGCCGAGATAGCAAAATCTCTTGGAGCACTCGTTGTAGGTGTTGTCACGAAGCCATTTGCGTTCGAGGGACAACAGCGTAGCAACAAGGCATTTGATGGATTCGAGAATCTCCGTGCCAAAGTTGATACTCTCATCACTATCCCGAATGATAAGATACTCTCTATCATCGACAAGAAAACTCCTCTCCTCGAAGCATTCCATGTTGCTGATGAGATACTCAAACAAGGTGTTCAAGGTGTATCAGAACTCATCACACATCCAGGTCTTATCAACGTAGACTTCGCCGATGTACGATCAGTTATGGAAAATGCTGGATCAGCCCTCATGGGTATCGGATACTGAAGTGGTGAGAATCGTGGTATCGAAGCAGCTCGCGCAGCTATCGAGTCTCCCCTTCTTGAACTCTCTATCAATGGTGCAAAGTGACTCCTCCTCAATATCACTGGAGGATCTGACCTCTCTATGTTCGAAGTGGATGAAGCGTCTCGTCTTGTCAAGGAGCTCTGTGATCCAAATGCTAATATCATCTTCGGTACATCTATCGATGAGCGCTACACTGGTGAGATCAAGATTACAGTTATTGCAACTGGATTCTCTGAAGAGACCAACGTACAACTTGGTGGCATGTCTCGTGGTGGATTCGGACAGAATCGCCTCTTCCCAAGCTCTACTCCAGCTCAACCTCAACAGAATCATGGATTCTACGGTAATCAGACTCCAGCTCCTGCTGCACAACAAGAACCACAGAATGACTATGATGTTCCTGCATTCCTCCGAAACAAGATCAAGTAAACTAATGAAACTTTTAAAAAATCCTTCTCAAAATAGAGAAGGATTTTTAATTCCTGTTTCTTTAGTTTCTGATATTCACGAAAGGCGAGCTACTCTCCGAAAAACAGAGAAATAATATTTTCAATCCATACTTACCTTTTATTTCGACTTTTTCTATATTTTTTATACACTAGTATTTATCAATATTAATTCTCCACTATTATGCGCTTCGTAGCACTTGATCTCGAAACCACAGGACTCTCACCTGAGACAGATACCATTATCGAAGTTGCGGCCGTATGTTTTGGTATAGAACAAGATAATGAGGGTAACTACGTGACAACCAATATCGAAGAACGGAGCATGCTCGTGAGTCCAGGGAGAGATATGACGGAAGAGATATCGATGATAACCGGTATCACGGATGCCATGCTTGCGGGTAAGCCAGCTTGGTGAGAAGTTCGGGAGCGAGTTCGTGAGTTCATTGGAGTAGAGAGTATCATCGTCGGACACAATGTCCTCTTCGATGTTGCAATGCTCGAAACACATGGGATAGACCTGCGTGAATATGCGACACTCGATACATTCGAACTCTCGGAGATACTATCACAAGAGGCTGAGAGTCTGAACCTCGGATTCCTTGCCGGACTCTATGGACTCTCTGCATGAGACAAGGAGCATCGTGCGCTTGGTGATACTCGACTCTCTGTGGGACTTTTTGTTCACTATCTCAATCTCGCGAAGAACCTTTCCGAGAGTAAAAAAAATATCTTTCAGCTTGCAAAAGAAAAAGAGTCTCAATCGAATCTCTGAGTTTTTGTTGATATTTTGTGATGGGAAAAGACTAATGATAACATCGATGCCTTATATACCCCTGATACGAGAGCAGAAACAATTACACCAAAACAACCCCTTTCTCGGGAATCCTCTCAAGTAAAACCAGATATATACTCACTCCCCCATGGACGAGAATCTGAGAAAGAATTCCTCAGCAAACATATACCAAAACAATGAAAAACAAGTATATGAGTATTCTGATATCAACAAGTTTGATATATGCAAGAGCTCACTCAAGAACTTGGATTCTCAAGTATTGTGTTCCATGCTCCATCAGAATACTGTTCCATAGTGGAACTAGAAAATCGTATAGTACAATGAGATTGGGAAAGAAAAGAAACCATTCTTATCATCAAGCTTCTTATGTGGCTCGAAGATACAAAGACATGACTTCTTTCTGAACTCAAGCTCTATGGGAAAGAACGGGAAGAGATACATTTTTTTCGTATGAGAGAAGGTGAACTCAATCCATACTATACCTTATTCCAAGATGCTCTCAAGCAACATGACTGTATAGTCTACAACCTGCAACAACAGCTCAGTCTATTCTGACAAGAGACTATCCAAATACCAGAACACAATACCCTCATCATCAAAGATATACCACTCCTAGAAGAAGCTATGCGAAGATCCATGAGTATCCATATATCAATTGATGGACTTATTCGAGATATAGAAGAACTTGGACATACACGTAGACTTGTAGGTGAGATACGTTGGATCGAATGACTCTATATTAGCTTCCCTGAGCGCCCAACAGGACCAGATGTGAGTCCTCCTGGAGGATATGGAGAGACGTATTTTCTCACACAATCGGAGATATGGCAACGTGGTTGAAGCAATCTCTCCATCGTGAACCGAGCACTTCTCGAAGCATATCACGAGTGGATATCAGAACGAACTCTCATCACTCGACGGCAAGAGCTTCTTGCAGAGAGGATTGACAGTGCTATTGGGAAACTTGTGGAATTTCACTCACATTCAAGTAGTCTATGAATAATCCTACAAGTCCAAAATAATGCACTCACACTCTCACTCATACCAAGGGATGTACGCGAAGCTATAGGAAAGTGTATTACAAGATGAGATACCAACATACTCTACTCAATAGGAATAACATGAGAACGTGTACGATGATTCCTGAGTAATGAGCTTGGACTCGATGAATCCACTATGTATACCCATGCGGAGACATCAGAGAAGTCCACTCTCAAAGTAGACCCACATAGCCTTTCAACTCTCAAAAAGAACTGAAGTCTCGGAGGATCTGTCATACTCACAACCAGTGCCAAGCATATCAGAGAGATAGGAAAATCACTTGAGAATACAGGACTCAAAATACTCATGCAAGGAATATCCTGAGGCAAGGGGAAACAACTTGGACTCTTCCGAAACAATCCAGAAGGCACTGTACTTGTCGGAACTATAGATATGTGGAGAGAAGAATTAGAGCTGTGGAAACATGCAAAACATATAATTATAGCAAAACTTCCATTTGACCCGCCAACAGACTCATATTTTCTTGCGCGCACTGTTGGGATGAAAAATAATTTCACACTCTATAGTGAGCCTATGATGATCATCAAACTCAATACACTTATCTCTCGTATACGAAGTACTGGTTATGCTGGGATTATCTCATGTGAGGATAACCGTCTTATTGAGACCACTTGGGGACAATGAATCCATGAAGAGATAGTATAAAAACTCGAAAAATATAAACAGCAAGGGATTTTTTGTGCGAGAATTTGCATGAAAAGTTCTTTTTTGGTATGCTACATCTATATAAATCTATCACTATGCCTAACGACACCCCAATCTCTACTGATTCAGGAGCATCAGAAAGCTTTCTCAAAACATCCACTACTACAGATTCAACGAATCCTTATGGAGACTTTTTTCAGGAGACTTCTGACGGAAATATCTCTATCGGAGCTAAAGTAAAGAAATCAGAGCTTGAAATCGCCACAGGAATACTTGGCTATATCGTTCCTATAGTTGTGATTCTCGGAATCCTTGGAATTATCCATGTATTTATCCGTACACAAGAGAGCAATGCATTTGCAGAGAACTATAGCTTCATCTGTCCATACCTCCATATGGGCATAGAGGCTCCCGACAAGGATTGTAAAACACTCAAAATGATAGAAACAGAATATAATGCTCGTCTTAAAAGACTCAAAAGTGAAATTGTCATATGACTTTCTGATTATATACCTATAAAAATATCTAAAAATATTATCGATACCTCTCCAGAAAAAGATTTTATTAAAAATACTTTTGAGAAGAAAGTCCATGTTGATGAGATTATGAAACAGTTCGAGAGGATGCGAACAGGTGCTGAGTACGGAGATATCTCCAATATTGAGTGTAATGGTATATCCATAACCAACTGAGATACTCTCTCAACACAATGTACAATATATGGAGGAAAAATTGGTGCTGATGATGCAAATAATAAACTATGATCTGCTCGTATTGAGGCTTTGAGTTTTCTTGAGAATCTCGCAAACACCGCTCGAAGTCAATTTATCCTACTCAATCCTCCAGCATCACTCAATGTGGAGCTCATCAGAGCAGGTGAGGCTGAAGCAAGTGCCCTTTTTGAAACTCGTACCACAATACAGATACAGGTTCGCTACGTTCCATTTAGTCAAAAATCTTAATTCAATTATATGATCAGTACTTCACAAAAAGAACACCTCACTTATACACTGATACTTCAGTGTGCCATAATTCTCTGAATCGGTATTGTTGCATGGACATATATTTTACCTTGAGTCGAGAAAATCAATGCCAATGAAGTTGCTGCACAATGAGTAATTGATGATTATAATGGAGTAAAAGAAAATGGTATGAATTTTGACGTCCTCGGAAAAGAACTCTCAGAAACACAATGAAAGGAAGAACTTCTCAAACTCATACGTTCAGCACCAACAGATGCACGAGAAATCATCACAAAGAGTGGAAAATGAGAATATATACAGTGGCTCAACAATGCCATTGCTAATAGTGACGAAGATAAAAAGAAACTCTCTCAAGTAAAGCAAAAAATTAATAGTATCCTTCCGACAATGAGTCCAATTAGTAATTCTCTAGATGAAGAATACATTACTCTCAAAGAATACATTCGTTTCATAGAGACAAAATTTCTCGCAGCATTCGATATAAAAAGTAATATAGTGCTCGGAATTCAGGGTGTAAGTTATCCTCCTGAATTTGGATGAACTATTGGTACATTTGATTTGAGGCTCGATTTTAGAGCAACAAATAGCAACATACAAAAACTTATCACATATGTGAATGAATCATGAGACCCTACTATTCTGAGTTTTACAGGAATCCTCACAGAAGATAAAATCCCAAAGATTCTCTCGAATCCTCTTATGACAGTTGAGACACTCTCACTTGAAAACGTCCTTGATTCAGGTCGTCCAGACGCCATCAACAATGGACGTGTCACAATTCGCTTTTATGTACGGGGATCATCACAAGAAGATATAATATTCCTTAAGTGAGCCATTGCAACAAGAAGAGAAAATCTTGAAAAGGCAGTCACAAAAGCAATTGAAGAATGTAAAAAACAAGAGCTTCTCTGTACTGAGCTTACTCGTCTTGAGGGATTCGAGAAAAAATATAATGAATTCAGTCGCTCTCTCAAAGCAATAAATGGAGTTGAATCAGGAGATATGACTATTCTCTGACAGATTGCAACATCACTTCGTGCACTGAGTGATGAATTCGACACAATAACTCAGAAAAAATAATCGTAAAAATACATACTTATGGCAGCACCTTCTATAGACCTCCTCAAAGAACAAATATATAAAGGAGAAAACATCTGACAAATCTGTGATCTTATGATCATTGGAGCTGTGGAACTTGGTTCATCAGATATCCATATCGAACCTCTGACCAATATCGTCCGTCTCCGTTATCGTGTAGATGGTGAACTTCGGGAGATTCTTGAGTATCAGCCATTTTTGCATCAACAAGTAGTTGCTCGTTTCAAGATCATGTCGAACCTCAAAATCGATGAGGCCCGTATCCCACAAGATGGTCGTCTCTCAACTGTTATCAACAACAAGGCACTCGACCTTCGTGTCTCAACACTCCCAACAGTTCATGGTGAAAAGATAGTGATGCGTATTGTGGATAAATCTAAAAAAATTCCCGATCTCAACGATCTCGGTATCGAGGGAAGAAACAAAGAACTCCTCGAAAAAGCTATAGCCCTCCCAAATGGAATCATCCTTACATCAGGTCCAACGGGTTCTGGTAAGTCAACAACACTCTACTCATGCCTCTCAATGTTGAATAAACCAGATGTCAATATCATGACCCTTGAGGATCCAGTGGAAAGCCAGATTGATGGACTCAATCAATCACAGATGTTCCCAGACATTGGATATACATTTGCCTATGGGCTCCGCACTGCACTCCGTCAAGATCCTGATATCATCATGGTATGAGAAATCCGTGATCATGAGACCATCAACGTCGCAATCGAAGCCGCTCTTACGGGTCATCTCGTAGTATCGACAATCCATACGAACTCTGCTGCTGAGACACTTACTCGTATCCTTAATATGGGAATACCTGCGTTTCTCCTGCCAGCATCTATCAATGCCATCATTGCTCAGCGCCTTATTCGCAAGCTCTGTACAAAGTGCAAAAAGCCAGTAGCAATGCAGAATCTTGATCCACATATGAAAGCACGTGTCGAACGTGCACTCAAGCGAACCGCCAAAAATGAACTCATTAGTCGTATTTCTGCAGACATACTCCAGAAGCCAACATTCTACGAACCAGTTGGCTGTATAGAGTGTGACAACATTGGCTATAGGGGTCGAGTTGGTATATATGAGATTCTAGAGATTACACCGAATGTCAAAAAAATGATTATCGATGGTGCAAGTGCAACGATGATCAATGATGTAGCAATTACAGACGGGATGATATCTCTCGAACAAGATGGTCTCATCAAGGCACTCAATGGTCGAACATCTCTCGAAGAAGTCTACGCTGCAGCCAAAGAAAATGAATAAACCTATAATCAATTCCCTATGTCTAATACCCAAGATATTATTATCCTCGACATCGAAGAATCCCAAGAAGGAAAAAAAGAAGATGGAATTCTCGTATATCTGCAGAAATTTCTCACTCCTGGTGCATCTATAAAACTTCGACAAAAAGTAATATTTTTTCGTATTCTTGCAACGATGGTCAATGCAAGTTTGACGGTTCTCAAGAGTCTCACCTCTCTCAAGAAGCAGGAAAAAGACCCGAACATGGTAAAGTTCTATACATTCATGATAGACAAGATTCAGTGAGGACTCACCATGCATGAGTCTCTTGCAGCCTACTATGGGAATTTTACTGATGCTGAAGTATCACTTATCGAAGCCTGAGAACGTACTGGTAAGCTCAACCAAGCACTCCTCCAGATTGCTGATCAGACAGAGAAAGTCGACTCTATCACCAGAAAAATCAAGGGAGCCATGACCTATCCAGCACTCCTCGTTGTAGGTATGGCCGGTTGTGTGACCCTCCTCATGGTAAAAGTTATCCCAACACTTACCTCATTTTTCTGAGATCCAGAAACACTTCCATCAGCAACAAAACTTATTATCAAAACAAGTGAATTTTTCCAGAATTATTGGTTTGTTATATTCTGAACACTTGGTACTCTATATTTCTTTTTTAACATCTGGAAAAAAACAAAAAATGGAAAATATAAGTGGGATGGAATACTCCTTCATATGCCTATTTTTGGTCCACTTCTTCGCAAGGTAATCCTTTCTCGTTTTGCTCGAGTTTTCTCGAATCTTATCGGAAGTGGTGTATCGGTAATCGAGGCTATCCGTATCGTATCATCAGCCGTTGGTAATGAGGTCTATCATCAGCGTCTTCTCCTCCTCCGTCAAGATGTCAAAAATGGACAAAAGATGGCAGAATCCCTCGAAGATGATCCACTCTTCCCTGATCTCCTTATCTCTATGCTTCGTGTTGGTGAAGAGACAGCACAGATTGGTGAGACGGTTATCAAGATTGCAGACTTCTATGATGAAGAGGTAGATATTGCGGTAGGAAGTGTTCAGAAGATGATTGAACCAGTTATCTTGGTGATCATGGCGGTGGTTATCTGATTCATTGCGGTCGGTATCTTCCAGCCAATCATGAACCTCGCAGGATCTATCGGAGGCTAGTAACAGAATCAAGTAAAATCACAATCTCTAAGGTTGTGATTTTTGATTTGCTTTTTCATCTTTTTCTTATATACTTCGCGCGAAATCGAAGAATATTCACTCGAACTTCTTACTTTTTCTTTTAACTTTTTACTTTATTGTATTATGTTCTCTCTCGAGGCAAAGATCCGTACAGATGAAGCAAAGATCGCCCGTGCAAACGGACTCATCCCTGCAAACGTGTACGGCAAGGATACTCCTTCGACGATGATCGCTGTAGGAGTGTCAGAATTTATCAAGGTCTACCGCACTGCTGGTAAGAACCACGTCATCTCTCTTACTGTTGATAAGAAAAAGTACGATGTTCTCGTACATGAGGCTCAACGCCATCCAGTTACTGGAGCATTCCTCCATCTCGACTTCCTCACAGTTGATATGAAGTCTGAGGTCCATGTTCAGATACCTATCAAGCTCGTTGGAACATCTCCAGCAGTTGTATCAGGTGGTGAACTTCACCAGTCTCTCCATGCGCTCGATGTGAAGTGTCTCCCTGCTGATATCGTTGATGCTTTTGAGCTCGACATCTCAGTTATCGACCATATCGATACAACTCTTCATGTAAGTGACCTCACTGTCAACACCAAGAAGTTCAACGTTATCTCTCACCAAGAGGAACCAATCGTATCGGTTCACGCTCCACGCAAGCAGAAGGAAGAGGATGAGACAACAGCATCAGTTGCTGATGTTGGAGTTGCTACTGCCAAAGCAGAATCCGCTGAATAATCTATGAAAACTACCGCCTTCGGGCGGTTTTTTCTTGCATTTTTGGAAAAAAATAATACATTCGTTCTCTAGACTTTATTCTTAGACTTTGTCTTTTATGATAATCAAACTCGTGGGTTCTGGTACAGAACTAGACACACTCAACACTCTCGTGAATCAGGCTCTCACAGAACTCGCACTCGATGATGCAGTGAAGGTTGAGACAACTGATGATGCAGCCTACAAGATGGAGCTTGGCATCACGGAGAATCCAGCTCTCGCACTCGAAGAAGAGTCTATATCTTTCCGTGATATGATATTTCAGGGTGAGATCCCTGTATATGACGAGATCAAGAGTATGTTCATCTCTATTCTCGGTGATGATGATGATCATGACCATGGTGACTCTTGTGGAACTGGTGGTTGTGGAGATTGTAGTAGTGGATGTAAATAAATAGTCAATACAAGTTTCTTGTGTTATCAGAAAAAGAATGCTATCCTGAATGGGTAGTATTTTATTTTCTCCTTTATGAGTATCAATTCTCACGAGACATCCCAAGAGTTCAGTCATCCAGCCCCTGAAACTCACAAAAAGCTTCAAGAAGTTATAGGAAAGGTTATGAAGTTACTTGAACACAATGAAGAACTCAAACAAGAATTCAACAAGGAATTTAAGAGTGTCTTTGATTCAGTTACTAGTAATCCTGAAAAATTAAACAAACTCCTAGATTCAATTAATGATAAGATGATGTCTGAACTCTCTTCTCTGCAAGAAAAGTTCCAAAATGATCCAGATCTCCATTCTGAAGTTGCAAAGTCCGAAGCAAAAAGTATTATCAAAAAATATACCCATATGTGACAATTTGCCCTTGCAAGTTCTATAAAAAAACCCGCCTAAATTCAGGCGGTTTTTTTATGCTATCATGGTGAGGAACTCTTCGAGTGTAATTATTTTTACACTGAGTTCTTCGGCTTTTGATTTTTTTGACCCTGCATTATCTCAGACGATGAGATAGTCAAGTTTACCTGTGACACTACTTCGTACTTCTCCACCATTTTTTTCTACCATCTCATGTATCTCATCACGGGACATGCTATCGAACGAACCAGTAACACAGAACGACTTCCCTGCTAGTATTCCTTGTCCCTGTCATTTTGATGGATGAAGAGTCTGCTGTGGTGTCTGTATATCGAGTTTTGAGAAGAGTCTCTCTACGAGCTCTCTGTTGGACTCCATGTATTCGACGAATGCACGAGCCGTCTCGGGTCAGATATCTTTCACCGCAACGAGCTCTTCTTCTGTAAGGACAAATAAGGTATGAACTAAGGAAAGCTCCTTTTTCACTGATACCTGATAACTGATACCTGATAACTGTTTGGCTGTCTTCTTTCCGACGTTCGGTATTCCGATAGCTGTGAGAACTCTCTCAAGGGTTGTATGACGAGACTTCTCGAGAGCTGCAATCAGATTGTGTACTGACTTCTCCTTGTATCACTCGATTGTGAGCATCTCATCACGGTAGTTCCCGAGCTCATATATAGATGCGAAGTCTGTTATCCATCACATCTCAAGAAAGAGCTCAATTTGTTTTTCTCCGAGTCCATCGATATTCATCCCTTGCTTGGAGACGAACATCTCGAGTTGTCATTGGACCTTGGCTGGACAGTAAACATTGGGACAAAATATTGCTACCTTTCACTCGTCTTGTTCCAGTCTCGTAGAACAGACAGGACACACTTCTGGTATTGGTATCAACTTTTCTTGTCACGTGCGTACCTCTGCGATAACTGAGACAATCTCGGGTATCACTTCCCCCGCACGCATGATGAATACGTAATCCCCTTCTCGAACTCACTTCTTCTCGAGTTCGTCATAGTTATGGAGTGTTGCGCGACGTACCACCACTCACCCGACATCGACTGCCTCCAGATTGGCAACTGGAGTCACAGTTCCTGTACGACCAACTGAGTGCTCGATAGAGAGCACCTTGGTACGTACTTGCTTGGCTGGGAACTTGTATGCAATCGCATAGCGTGGATGATGCTCCGTGCGTCCGAGATCATCCCAGAGCATCATATCATCGAGCTTGAGCACTATACCATCGATATCGAAGTCAAAATACTCTCTCCTATTCTCAGTCTCCCTCGTTATACACTCACAGAGGGCATCGATACCATCGATACTCTTGAATTCAAAATCCTCTCGCTCAAATCCCCACGATGAGAGTAAATCCATCATATCATGATAGGATTGTACGAATTTTGCACTATCGAGCCCCTGCTCTATCTGAGGAATAGCATAGGCGAAGAACTGGAGATGACGTGCACGCGTGACGAGTGGATCGAGTTGTCTCAGTGATCCTGACGCGCAGTTACGCGGATTGGCAAAGAGCTTCTCTCAACTCGCAAGTCGCGCGCGGTTCACCGAATCAAATACCGTCCGACTCATCATAACCTCTCCACGCACCTCCATACGTTCTGTATCTCGGAGTGTTGGTATATCTTTTGGGAGATTCTCTATCTCGAGCGCCGTCAGTGTCACATCCTCTCACTCGACACCACTTCCGCGTGTAACCGCCTGAGAGAATACTCCATATCGATAGATGACAGCGAGTCCGAGTCCATCGTATTTTGGTTGGGCATAGTATGGGAACTTCTCTGGGGATTTTGACTTCAGGACATTGCGCATACGCTTCTCGAAGTCTCTCACCTCATCTACGCTATACGTATTGTCGAGGGATATCATGGAATACTGATGACGAACCTTCTGGAATTGCTCAGATGCGAGTATCGCGAGACGTGCAGTCGGTGAAGTCTCATCGAACATATCATAGTCAGACTCTGCCCGCGCAAGCGCATGGAAGAGCTCATCATACTCAGTATCTGATATGACTGGTGCCTCTACTTGATGATAGAGACGATTGTGTTCGCGTATCACCTCACGAAGTGTGAGGATATCATCACGCTTGAGGTTGTCCTTGCGACGGAGATAATCGGTTGAGAGTGAGAGGAGTTCTGATTGATGCATACACCGAATTGTATGGAAAAAAGTGAAAAAGTGAAACGGGAAAAGTGGGATTTTTTGAGTTGCAAAGGTTGGGGGAAAATATAATATTAGACATAATATAAATACTTTATTTATTGAAAATAAGACATCTTATGAAAAATTTACCTATATGAGAATTAAGTATTGAACTAAAAACTATATTAAATAATGCCAAACTTATAGTTAAAGATACATATTCATATACATACCTAACATCGGAACATTCAGAAAAAATCAAGAATTTAGACCTAGGAAGTGGCACATTTACAAGCGCAATAGCCCTATTTTCACTACTATGATTAGTATCAAAGGTTTATAATATATTAAAACATTGAGATAAGAATATTATGGACAACAAAAAGCTTGAAGAATATAAATCCTTAAAGAAAATTTTAAAAGAGTCTAATAAGAGCAACTGGGGAAGAATTAAAGTATTTTTTAAAAAACCGAGAATATGAGAAATTAATGAAACCGAATCCTTTATTGAATTAATTCAGGACACAGATATTGAACTTTGAATTGATAAAAATAATCGATGAGAAATAGAGAAAGTATGGAACTCATTCAGAAATCAACTAATTCATATGATCTCATTATCCTGAAGCCACTTAAACGGAGAAATGTTTATTGAAACGATAATTAAGAATTGAACATATATAGAAAATTTAGCATGGATAAAAAGTAGATACCCTGTATATCCAGCATTTGATATTAGAAACAAGGAAAATAAGGAAATTTTTCAAAAAAGTACTAAGATAGATAATGGATGGAAAAGATACCTTACGAATGACCTATGTTATATTGAGCAGTTGAAGGTAGTTTGTGAGTTACTTATAGATTGGTTAATAAATAAAATAAACTCCAATGATTTCTCATATTGAAACATGCTTATTTTAAATGAATGGCTTAAATGAATGCTGAAATTTAAGTAGATATTTGGGCTTTATAAACCTAATCCCCCTTCTTCAACATCGCGTGTAACAATCGAAATATCTTCTCCTCGTATCGTGCGAAGCGCTCACTCTCGATAGTCCATCCTATCTGCGACTCATAGTCTATAACCGCTACCTTGTTCCCGTAGATGATCTTGGTGATGTTGTCATCGAAAAGGTCGAATCCTGCAGGTATCGCGACGATATCACGATTGGGATTGTCACTGTGATCTGCCTTGCGCTTCTCATTGGATATCACACATCGTTCGAGAGACTTGGACTCTTGGAGTTCGAAGTATTCTGAGGGTATATATGTAGCTCTGTTTCCATATGCCTTCTTAGATGAGCTGTATCGATAATATATCCCACCAACTGGCAGTGAGGTCACGAGGTCGCGATGTATCTCTTGGATGCCTGAAACTCACTCCTTCACCGAGAGGATTGGTGCTTCGGCGTTTTTGTCATGGAGTGTCTGGAGCTCTGGAATCAGCTTCTGTGCCGAGAGTGTGAGTGACTCAAGTCTACTCATGAGATTGTCAGGACTCGTCGCATGGTAGTAGTAGCGCTTGCCATCGAGGTATGCCTTCTCCACAAGTCCACTTGCCTCCAGTGAGCGGAGTGCCTGATACACAGCAGGACGATGATATCGTGTCTCACGGACTATGTCAGACACTATCTTGTATGGATACGAGAGGAGATAGAGATAGATGTCTCGCTCAGATGCTGAGAGTCCGAGTCGTTCGAGGAGAGAGTTATATTTTTGCATATGAGGATAATTAAGGGATTAGAGTGACTGTTTTTCTATTTCAGGGAATTTACTTTGCTTCTTTCTTTTCAGTCATAAAAAGTAAAAATAATTCAATTCTAAATACTCTATACTCTTAAATCTATACTATATTGTACTCTTATTAGTACATTTTCTATAGTATATTTTTCTTTTACTGTATTGCAATTTTTTATGATGTTATATTTTTTGTACAGATTATCGTATTTTCTACGATACGCAGTAAAAAGTCTATAGGATACGTATGTCACCTAACCATACGTCTATGTCAAAACTTATCCTCGACATGCACTGCCACTCAACCAACTCTGACTGAGCGCAGTCTCCAGAAGAGATGTATCGGTATGCGGGCGAGAAGTGAATCTCGATATTCGCCATCACCGACCACGACAAGATCACACGCCATCCTGATTATCCAGTATGAATCCAGAATAGTGGACAACTTATCCTAGAATGAGTCGAGGTATCAGCACGATATGAGCGTGATGAGTATAAGAAGTCTCTCCATATCCCCATCTATGCACGTGCACTCAGATCAGAACTCGAAGATATCCTCGCAGGTATCCGCAGAGGCAAGGCAGAAAAAGTCCAGAGACAATGTGAACAGTTGAAGTCGAACTGATGTATGATAGAACTCCCTGACAGTCGAATTGTACCATTTTCATTCGATGCGATGCGAGTGTGTTTCCCAGAGACACAGGAAGATGGATTCAATAATGCTCACCTCGTAGAGCTCGTACTGAGACACAGGAAGAATCTCCAGAAACTCGAAGCCATAGCACCAGGGATCACAGCAAAAAATCTCCTAAAAGAATGATTCAAAAGTGAAGGAAAATACAGAAAAGAAATATCTCTTCGAGAAAAACTGCCAGAATATGAGCCTCGCATAGAGGAACTTATGGAAGTTGTCGATAGGAGCAATACAGTTGTCTCTATTGCGCATCCGAACTATACATTCCGTACAGTAGATGAGTTCAGACAGCAGGTAGGGTATATCACTGCTCTCGGAGTAAATGCTATCGAACTCAACAGTACTGCCACTCGTGATTGGCATGATTCGATACGGGACTTCCGTGATTATCAGATGGATTCACAGGCGACTCGATCAATGCTCACATTTGGTTCTGACTGCCACAATCTCTATCCAAGTAAGGTGGATACTCGTCACTCACTCCTCGGAGATATGAATCCATACATCAGTGACGTAGACAAGATACTTGCCGCAAGACGTATCCGTGACTTCACACTCAGACAGAGTTCCTATGTTTTTTAATTCCCCATAACACATACTATGCAACATACTTCAGCCATCATCACAGGTGATACACTTGTAGGATACCTTCCCAGTACTTTTTCTCACGAAGAAAAACTCCAGTCCATCCAACTTGTAGAGGCCACGCGCCGCGCAATCATGCGAAAACTCCCTATAGGATTCAGTTACAACGGAGAGTCTCGTGTAGTCATCCCAGCCAATCTCTACCTCCAGGATAGGACTGGCACAAGGATCACGGAGATACGTCATCCTGTAACAGGATATCCGAACAAGATGACAGTCGAGACTCGTGGAGCTCGCAAAGCAATCTGATTCGACGCACTCCAAGTATTGGACAAAAGCGGAGCCGAAGACGCGTGGAAGAGTTTCCACATAGACCGAGTAGATAACTTGAGACTCCTCACACTCCGAGAGATAGAAAAGACATTTCCCTACCTCAACGACGAAGACTACATGACCACCGCAACAGAGCCACCAGAGTGACACGTCAAGAACTGGAATTATTGGTTCCGAAAGTTCATGGTAGAACGCGAGGACGGACGATATGACCTCCGCGTTCCAGATACTTTTTTTCGAGTAGATTTGCAATCCGATGAAAAATCCATATAAGGAATATATGAATCAATTCTCTACAGCATCTTGGCATCGTACTCTCACCTCACGGTGTGGTATTGTTGCGTAGATGTTTTAGGCTATAAAATATCTCTCAAAATCCCCCGTGAGTTTTTACAACGCACGGGGGATTTTTCTGCTCCTGTCATTACCGCCTGTGCGGGAATTCAATAACTACCAATCATTCCTCCCTAAATACTCTTTACCCTATACTCTCAGCTCTAACCTATGTACCTCTACTCCGTATCCAAGGACACTTGGCGTAACATCTGGCATCATTTTCTCTCACATTGGCGGTAATTTTTGATTGCATATTTTGCAAACTCATTTTCATCCGCCACAACAGGCGGATTTTATTTTCCATATTTTTAACCTTTACACTATGCAACCAACTTACTACAACCAAGTCTTCAATGCTCTCGATGCATGACTTAACCCAAAATCCAGACAATCCACACTTGAATCATACTTCTCAAAGTATCTTCCAAGTTTTACATCACTATTTCCCCAGAGTGTCTATGGGTTCATACAGTGAGAACTCACTTATGAACAGCTACTCACGATGTTCGACAGCTCAATACCAGAACAAAAGATCCGACAGAGAGATAAAGTATATTACTATCTCAAGAATGACAGGAAAAAATGGTGAGACCGATCTATGCCTCCAATTCCTGAAAAATACGAACGTATACCACTCAAGCAGGAACGGATACGCTTCGTGGAGGTATTCTGACCTGATATAGAGAGACCTGTAGACCGAGTACCAGGAACAATCAAAAGATACAAAAATAGATTCGAGCAATTTCAGGAAGTATGAGCTTGGTAAATTTGTCTTCTTCTCGTTTTTCTATATATTATACACATAATTCCCCACCATATGAAAAAAATCATCACCGGTATCAAATCCACAGGTTCATCACTCCATCTCGGCAATCTCATGTGAGCAGTACTTCCCTTTGCAGAGGCTGCCAAGGGTAACGATGCTGCGATATTCATCGCGGATCTCCACTCCCTCACGAGTGTAAAGGATGGCAAGACTCTCCGAGAACAAACTCTCGAGATTGCGATAGAGTATTTTGCTATCTATGGGCTCGATACACCATTCACTATATTCCGTCAGTCAGATATCCGTGACATCACCAAGCTCATGTGGATACTCACGAATGTGACACCATATTCACTGATGAATCGTGCACATAGTTTCAAGGATTTTCAGCAGTCAAAAGAATTACTACAGTCAGAAATTGATCATAGTGCTGGTAATATAGAATCTCTCGATATGATTTCAGGCTTACTAAAAAAGATATTTCATCAACAAAAAGATTTAGTGGCTTTTGAATCTGAAATGAAAGACTTGCTCGATGAATGGAAGTGACAAAATCAAAATGCACGCGATAAGCTTGATATTGCCTTAAATGGATATGAAAACAACCTCAACATGTGAGTCTTCAACTATCCTATCCTCATGGCAGCAGATATCATCGGATACGATTGTGAAGCGGTACCAGTTGGCAAAGATCAGATACAACACCTCGAGATGACTCGCGATATCGCACGAGCATTCAACAAGACGTACGGACGAGACGTATTCACGGAGCCAGAGGCTATCATCACCAAGACAGTTGAAACCCTCCCGGGTATAGACGGACGTAAGATGTCCAAGAGCTATGATAACTTCATCGGAGTATTCGACGACGACAAGACGCTCAAGAAACGCGTCATGTCTATCGTCTCAGGTTCTGAGTGAGTCGATGAGAAGAAAAAAAATCCTGACGAATGTAATATATTCAACCTCTACCGAGTATTTGCAACTCCAGAACAGACTGCAGAATTGAGAAAAAAGTACGAATCAGAAGGTATAGGATTCGGCTATGGTCATGCGAAGACTGAGCTCCTCAGCGTGCTCACTGCATACCTCCGCCCGTATCGCGAAGCGAGGGAAAAACTCCTGGAGAACCCTGAACTCGTCGAAGCTCGTCTCGCAGAATGAGCAAAAGTGATGAATGCGAGACTGGATGAGAAAATGAAAGTGGTGAAGGAAGTGGTTGGGGTGAATTAATCTTTAAGAAACCAATTATTTATGAATGAAATGGTAAACCAACATCTCCTAAGTACTTTCTTTTTCGCGGATAGCGATTGAAAGGCGGAATATAACTAACACTATTCAGTCACTCCTCGACGAGTCTATCCGATAACTTTATGCAGAAAAACTTCTCTATCATCTGAAACTGAGTATACGGACGTGCACTCGCACATCTCTTCGGTAAGAAGCATCTTGTGAAGATATTCTGAAGAACTATTCGAGAGCCATGAGACAATCTTATCTCAGATTTTGGTAATCTCGGAAGTGATGCAGACTATATCATCATCAGCATCACTACATCAGCCTTATCTGAAGTATACCCAATGATTGCTCCATATTTGAATAAGTGAAGTCATGTCATACTAGCGATGAAGTGACTCACAGCCAATAAACTCCTCCCAATAGATGAGTGTCTCAAGTACACACCAGATATATCACTCTCGATACTCTCGGGACCAGGATTTGCCCATGAGATACAGTCAGATATACCAGTACACCTTATATTCGCGAGTAGCAGTATAGATGAGACGGAACAAGAGGATTTTCTCATAGATGGGCTGACTCTGGATTTTTCTCATGATATTCTCGGTGTGAGTTGGTGCGGAGTACTCAAGAATATATATGCAATCGGTGCAGGTATAGCATCAAGGAGATGAGAACTCGATCGATCACACTACACCACTATAGTTGTACATGAGATGGCAGAGCTCTTAACGGTACTCTGAGGAGTATGAGAGACTGCCATGAGTCCAGTAGGGAGATGAGATGTATGGATATGTACCACTCCGCACTCGCGCAACTTCCGCTATGGTGCAAGCCACGAAAATAACTCACTTGATACAGTAGAGTGACTCAGTGCGGCTCAGATATTTTCAGAAAGATATAGCAATCTCCTCCTATCATGAAAGTTTCCAATACTTACATCTATAATAAGTAAAATCTAGTATGACAAAACTCGAATTCCCCAACATCTCACACAAAAAAGCTTACGAGGAACTCATGAATGAATGGAAGAATCATGAGGAATTCCATAATTGACACATTTCACCGTGAGCACTTTTCCGAGGAGATACTTTTGAGGAATTCCTCCAGATAGCAGAAGATGATCTCACTGAAAATCATCGTGGAGTTCCAGCTACTCTATTTTTTGTCATTGATTGAAATAGGATTCTCGGAGGAATACAGATAAGGCATAGCATCGATCATCCGAATCTGAGAGAATTCGGTGGACATATTGGTTATGGCATACGTCCATCCGAACGCAGGAAGTGATATGCGAGTGAAGCACTGAAACTCGCACTCATAGAAGCACGCGAGCTCTGACTCACACGTGTGATGCTTGGATGTTTTGAGGACAATATTGGCTCTGTGAGAACTATCGAGAAAAATGGTTGAGTATTTGAACGATGCACAACCGCATATGAGTGAAAAAATTCGAATATCTATTGGATTACCGTTGAGTAAATATATTACCCTGCCTAGACCTTCTCTCTAGTTCTTCATTTATCAGTCTCTGAATTTCTACAACTGACTTATTTCATTTACTCGCTGCTCAACTGAATCAATTAAGAACTTCTCTCAGTGCAGATTCCAACACTCATCGAATTTTATTAGAGTTTCTGAGGAATTTTAATAGCTTCTTTTGCGAATCTTCTGTATTTTGAGCAGCATAACAAGCATATAGCTCAGCCTCTAGATTATTTCCCTTATACTGTTGCTGAGTTAATGCATTGACCTTATCTGCAGATTCTAAAATTACTTGTTCAGTTGGTTGTGTAGACTGAAATGAAGTATATCTCCAAGATCTATGGGAATGTATTTCTTCGCGTGATGTTTGCATAGACATGTATCTTACATTATTTTTGTATAAGTCAATATTTCCTCGTTGATTTTTCTCTATTTTTCATATAATTAGTTCATATATTCAGTTACTACCGCGATCATGAGCACATCACTCGCATCCATATAATCCCCTCCGGAATACACACTTTTATTTCTCGGGGATATTTTCCTCGGGATTTTTTTATACTTTTTTAGATATATGCAAAACCAAAAACAACTCAAAACAATCATCGTCGACATCGCTCCTCCTTGACTCTCCCCAGAAGAACTCGACCACCGTATGACTGAACTCGAGTCCCTCGTCTCGACCTATGGCGGAGTCACCATCGTTAAGCGCGTCCAGAAGAAGCATACACCAGACTATCGTACATTCGTCGGAACAGGTAAGCTCGATGAGCTCATGGTAATCTGAGACGAGCTCGGTGCGGAACTCCTCATCATCGGGAACATCATGAAACCTGCCCAAGTCTACAATGTGAACGAACACCTCAGAAAATCCGAATCCAAGATCCAAGCATGGGACAGAGTGGACCTGATACTCAAGATATTCGCACTGCATGCCGTCTCTCCAGAATCCAAGCTCCAGATAGAACTCGCCGCTATCAAGCATATGTGACCGCGTATCTACGGTATGGGTATGGAGCTCTCGCGCCAAGGTGGTGGCAAGAACGCCAAGTGACAATGAGAGACCAACACTGAGATCATGAAGCGACACTTGAAGGAAAAAGAACGAGCCCTCCTCGAAAAACTCAAAACCTATGAGCGTACTCGCACACTCCATAGAGAGAACCGCAAGAGGCACAATCTCAAAACTGTCGGTATCGTCGGATATACCAACGCTGGGAAATCTTCACTCTTTAATACCCTCACACACAAGTGAGTTCTTGCTGAAGACAAGCTCTTTGCAACACTCGGAACCAGTGTGGGAAAGGTATGGATTGAGAATAAGTCCGACGAAGAAGGTACCCTCTGAACAGAGTTCCTCCTGAATGATACTATTGGATTCATCAGAGACCTTCCACCTGATCTCATCGCCGCCTTCACCTCGACACTCGAGGACTCTATAGAGTCAGATATTCTCCTCCATGTCATCGATGCAGGTGATCCGTGGATAGATGAGAAGATCACGATAGTTGAGGACACTCTCACACAGATACATGCAACTCAACCTCGACTCTATGTATTCAACAAGATAGATACTATCACCGAGGAGAGGAGGCAATATCTTGAAGAGACTTTTTCTCATCTTTCACCGATTTTTCTCTCAGCACATTCTGGGGTATGAATACATGAATTCAAAGACGTTTTGCGAGAGCAACTTTTCTCACAAGAATAGGAGTTTGACTTTCCAGAGAAATAGATAAAATACATCTAACTTCAACCTCATACCATGACACAAGAACTCTCACTCTGGACCAAAAAAATACTTATACTGCTCTCTATAGCAGCTGGACTCTATATCCTCTGGATGCTCTCATCTATCATACTTCTTGTTATGATAGCTGGATTCGTAACTATTGTGATGAATCCACTTATCAATCTCGGAGAGAGACGCAATATACCATCGTGGATAACACTCATAGGAGTATACATCATAGTATTCCTCCTTGGGAGTATGGTCATCGGAACGCTCATACCGATAATAATCGACTATCTTACTGAGACAGCATCACTCGTTATCAACTGGGTCAATAGTGCACAATCTACCTATCTCCGTGATGGGATACAGGGATTTCATTTTCATCCCTATATAGAGAAGATTATCGTGCTCATACTCGGTGAAGACAATATCGAACACACACTCGATATCATCAAACAAAACGCAGGGAATATACAATCCATCCTCACTACTCAGATATCTTCTCTCACAAGTGGTGGTATATCAGTTGTGAGTGCGGTTGGAGGAGTAGTTGCAAACTGGGGACTCGTTGCGATTACAACATTCCTTATGGTGCTCGAACGCAAGAGGATAGGACAGTTCCTCTTGGAGATTGCGCCAACAAATATAGAAAAATACCTTGAATCGCACTATCGTTCCATCCAGAGTGTCACAACATCGTGGATAAAAGCTACGCTTATCCTCTCAGTAAGTATATTTGCTACGACATTCTTAGGACTTCACCTTCTCGAATTCATCATGAACCTTGGATTTATGCATGATTTTCTTGGAATCGAAGAGTTCACTATAGATCAGAAGTTTACTCTTGCTATTATTGGTGGTATTATGGAATTCATCCCATATATTGGACCACTCATGGCACTCATCCCTGCTGCCATCATCGGGCTTGGTATATCATGGAAAGTGGCTATTGGTATCGTAGCACTCTATCTCATCATACAACGTATCGAGAACGACGTTCTTGTCCCATACGTCATGAGCAAGGCACTCGACCTCTCACCATTTCTCGTATTCGTCGTGATGCTCGCTGGAGCAACACTCTGAGGGATTCTCGGTATCATCCTCGCCGTCCCAGTTGCAGGAGTTGTACGCGTGATGTATGGGGACTATATCAGAAAAAGGACCAATAAAGAAGAGTTGATACAGAATAATTCTACTGAAAATACAGGAAAAACTCCCTCCACAAAAACACCAACACAATCACGAAAAATCGCAAAAAAATAAAATTCTTTTGACAAAAGGAAAAGAAAAAATACCATCAACATATATTTATCGATATGCAAACAACTCATTCTTCTACATTCTTTTATTTCTATTTCTTTCAGTCGTAACTGAAGGGTAGATTTATGGAGTCTAGAGAATACTAGAATACATGCACCTCTCCTTCAGTGAAAACTGGAGGAGATTTTTTTAATTTTATAAGTTTTACTAATATGTTCGTATCAAAAGAAATTGCTGGAATGGGAGAATCACTAACTGAACAATACCAACCTACACAGATAAAATCCTGAGCAGTTCTGCTCGGAGAATTACAGAATATCAAAGTAGTATCTCATACATGACTCACGGAAAGACGGAACTTGGTAAGGGGATGGACTTCTGAAGAATTGATACGAGCTCACACTGCCCTCCGTACCAAGATAGCAATCCAGTGAAGTATATCTCATGCAGATAAGATACTCCTTGAGGCTATGGAAAAAGAATGAACAGATGCATGAGGGGTTCACTGAGGGAAAATCCAAATATCAAATGGACTAAATATATCTCATGGACAATGACTCTCAACAACAAATAGTCAGTGAGATACTGTAGCCTGATGGACTAAGATCTCTGTATGGAAAGTATTACAATAATTATTCACTATGTCATCAACACTCCTCTACTGACCATCCTGAATCGGGAAAAGTACAATATGAGCACTTCTTGCAAAAAAAGAATGAAGAAAACATATTGATACAGATAAGGAATTTGTACATGATAACTGAAGTATATCAGCCTATATTAACCAACACTGACTGGAAGCTTTCAGAAGAAAAGAATGAGAAATCCTAAAAAAATATCTTTGGACATGAGACGTAGTATCACTCTGATGATGAACACTCTTACTCCCTGAAAATCAACAGCTTGCTGACTCTACTGGAAACGTAATTACACTTATGACTGATGTAGAAACCCTAATAGCAAGAGTACTTGCTGATACAGTGGATCATAGGCCATTATCACAATCAGAAGAGATGATTCGAAAGCTATACCATGAAAGATACCAGCATTATACAGAACAAAAAATTATACTTACATTGGGTGCTAATGAAACACCAGAAAAAGTAATGCAGAATATACAGCGAGTACAACACAATACAAGATTATTAGAGGTGATATACTAGTTACTTGATTCTAAGTTTAGCAATAAAAAAATCCAGAATGTAATTCTACATTCTGGATTTTTTACTATACCATCACCTGTGCATCTATCTCCATGAGTATTTTTTCGATAACTTTTCGATCATTGTATGGGATTGGTCACTTCTGTGTCACCTGAACTGTCTCAGCACCCTTCCCTGCTACAATGAGGATATCCCCCTCTTGGAGCATGATAAGAGCGGTGCGGATAGCATCTTCACGTGATGGGATGATCCAGAAACCCTCTCCTTCACGACGCTTGATACCCTCAGAGACATCACGGATGATAGCGAGTGAATCTTCTGTATATGTATCATCGTCAGTGAGTATGATCACATCAGAGAGGATGTCGACAACTCGTCACATCTTTGGGCGCTTGGTCTTGTCTCTATCTCCTGTCGCACCGAAGACCGTGATGATACGCTTGGTTCACTCTATCTGTTTCAGTGTCTCGAGGACACTCTGGAGTGACGCTTCTGTGTGTGCATAGTCGACAAATATCTTGGCTCCACGCATATTCGGCACCTCTTCGAGACGACCAGGAACACAGTCAAATCCTGCTATGAGTTCCTGTATTACAGGAATCTCTACTTTTTGTGATATGAGTATTGCTACTGCACAGAGAATATTCGATATATTGAAGTCTCACTGGAGCTTGGTTACGAGGTGAAAGTGATTGGATGGGATTTTGACATCGAATTCTGTAGAGTTCATCGTATGAGTCACGTTCTCAGCTCGCACCATCGCCGAAGGTGAGAATCCAACACTGAACATATTATCCACCACGATATCCTTTGAAAGGAATCTTGATGCATATTCAGAATCGATATTCACCACACCAACTTTTCGTACTTCCTTGCGGATACCGTACTTGTAGAGATTCTTAAAGAGCATCATCTTGGTTTCGACATAGTTATCCATCGTATGGTGGAGGTCGAGATGATCTTGAGAGATATTCGTGAGTACTGCTGCATCATAGCGAAGTCCGTGAACACGATGATAGTAGAGTGCATGGCTCGATGTCTCGATGATTGCGTGTGTACAACCAGCTTTTTTGGCTTCATTCAGGAACTTCCACATGACAAAAGGTCATGGTGAAGTCATTTTCAAGTTGTTATCCATCATCTTGCCATCAATCATCATGTTCACTGTCGAGAACATGGCAACTTTTTTACCAGCCTTCTGGAGTCACTCAGCTATGATATTAGTAGTGGTTGTCTTCCCCTTGGTTCCAGTTACACCGATAACTATCATATCACTCACAGGGTTTCCTGAGAGCCAGTAAGCCATCACTCAGAGGGCATAGTGATATGTTGTACGAATTGGGGAGTCGAGTGGGATGAGTTTTTTGAGTAAGGAGAGCATAAAGTAAGAAGTCAGAAAAGAAATCGTCATTTCGAGTGGATTTTTCTGTTTCTGTGAAAAATTCAAGAAACCATAGTTCACCCTTGAGGTGGAAATCTTCCATACAATGTTTCAGAAAATAATACATTATGTATGAAGATTTCTCATCCCTGCACTGAAACAGCAGGAATTCGAAATGACATAACTATGAATTTCCTTGAATTTTATGACAATTCTGCTATTATTCAACTATATTTTTATATTTTACCTCGACAAATATGGCACGATTCAAAATCGAAACATGAGACGACAACGAGATACTCAGAAGTGTCTCAGAAACAATCAAACCACAGGAATTGAAGCAATACCGTAGTATTGCTGAGGATATGGTCAAGCACATCAAAAATCCTGACAATGGTGGTGTGGGTCTTGCGGCTCCTCAGGTTGGAGTCAACAAGCGCCTGATTGTCGTATCACTCATGAAGGACTATGATGATGAGGGATATCGTACTATTGCCATGATCAATCCTGAGATTATCGAGCACTCAGGGGAGACTTGTGTTGATGTAGAGGGCTGCCTCTCTGTGCCTGGTGAGTCTGGTGATGTGATCAGGTATACTTGGGTCAAGGTAACGTTCCTCGATCCAGAAGGTCGCAAATACGCCATGAAACTCGAGAATCTCGCCGCTCGCATCGTCCAACACGAGATAGACCATCTCAATGGAGTTCTCTTTACTGACAAGGTGGAAGGAAAGGTGATATTACAGAAATAATTCTTGAATCTATGCAATTCTGAAGTCGTCTAGACCTAAAAAATAAACTCTGATGAAAAGAAAGATTTGAGAAAGAAGATTGCCCATTTTGTCGTGATATCAAAAATAATGAAAGAATACTTTGGAAATGAAAATACTGGACGATACTCTACAATCTCTACCCGTATATTGCCTGATGAAAACATATAATGCTTGTTCCCACAGAACACCATTGCCATTGATATGAAGTATCATGAGTTGAATATAGCGAACTACAAGATGCAGAAAAGTTTATGAAGGGCTTTTTTGGTGAAGATTGATATTTTTCATTTACTCGTGAATCTATGTCCGAGAGAAGTGTAGAGCACCTCCACACTCACTATATACCTGGAAAACTCAAACGAAGAGTACTTACAGATATGCTCATAGAACAATGATACCCCTGAATGGAGTAAAAAAATCCCTCAATTCGAGGGATTTTTTATATGCTTGTCTCACTCACATTCTTGAGGAGTGTTCGCTTGTCTCCTGGATAGCGGACGTTTTCGAGATAGCGCACGAGGCTCGCGAACATCTGATACTCATCAACAGTCTCAAAGAGGAATGCATTCCCCTCGAACTTCATAGGATTGAAGTCTGAGAATCTCTTGTCTCAGGTAGGGATGATTGGAACAACAGCATTCTGAATAAGTGCCGTAATTGGCACACTGTCATCGAGCACGTCAGTAATCCATGCATCTGCTCCAGCAAGGATAGTCTCATTTTTCTCGATGAGGAGTACAACTCCGAGAGACGCGCAAGCAAGCGTAAGGAATGCCTCTATTCCGGCATTCTGTACATATGATACAACAATAGCACGAGTCGTCTTCGGGAGACCATGAGCACGCAGGAGAGCTGTTCGCTTCTCTTCTTTTTGATTCTTGAGGTTCACTGCCATATATGTATGTGTTTGAGATATTGGATTCACTCTACCACACTTACGAGAATAAATCCAAAAATCGATATTGACTCATAACGATTATGTATTTTTATTATGAATAAAAGTTGGATTTTTTCACTTTTTTGGATATAACTTCGCACATGAATAAGAACTTCTGGCGAGATCTCGCTCTCACATGACCAATTGCAGCACTTGCACCGATGGATGGCTATACAGATAGTCCATACAGACAGATAGTGAAGAAAATTGCACCAAAAACTGTCGTATTTTCGGAATTTTATAGTGCAGATGGACTTGTCCACTCCAAGGAACTCCAGCGCAAGGCACTCACTCATGCACAGAGTGAGTATCCACTCATCATCCAGATATTCGGCAAAGACCCTGTGATGTTCCGCGAAGCAGCGAAGATCATCGAGAGTTACGGAATCACAGGAATCGATATCAATATGGGGTGTCCAGCCAAGAAGGTCGTCAAAAGCGGGCACGGATCGTCACTTATGATCAATCGTGATACAGCATTCAAGATAGTGGAAGAGATGAGTAATGCAGTAAAAATCCCTATATCAGTAAAAACTCGACTCGGTTGGGAAAATCCAGATCTCCTCGTAGAGTTCGTGCAGTGACTGGAGAATGCGGGTGCCAATCTCATCTCTGTACATGGTCGCACGTATAAGCAAGCATTCACTGGCCAAGCTGACTTCGCAGGAATCTACAATCTCAAGCAACATGTCGGTATCCCAGTGATATGCAATGGTGATGTCCTCTCGTACGATGATGGGGTACAAAAGATAATACATCCAAATAATAGGAAGCAACTATCGGATATCAGTAATCAGAATGGAATAGTAGACAATAACACTACAGAAAATAACTCTGATACCTGATACCTAATGCCTAATGCTTACTCTAATCTTGACGGCTTTATGATTGGTCGTGCTTCATTTGGGAATCCTTGGTGTTTCATCCCCTGAGGTTATGAACCAACTCTCGGTGAGATACTTGCAACTATGCGTAATCACGGAGATCTCCTCTGGGAGTGCAAGGAACGCAAGGGTATGATGGAAGCACGCAAACACCTCGTCCAGTATCTCCACGGCTTCCCTGGGGTCAAGGAGTACCGCACACAGCTCGTCCATGTTGAGTCACCTGCAGATATCCATGCAGTAATAGCACGTATCGAAGCAGAACATCCGACACTGCTCGGACAAAAAATCTCTGGAGCAAATCCAGAAAGTCTCGCAATGAGTTGGGATGGATGCCCGGTAGATTAATTATACAAATTATATTTCTGATTAGCGATGAAAATAGAAAATGGGAGACGGAGGGGAACAAACTGTCCAAAAATTTTACCACTAAAAATAGAAAACAAGAGAAAATTTTCGAGCGGTGATAAAAAAGGGAAATATGGTGAGCAAAGCGAATATTTGAGTGAGTTTTTGTTCTCCTCGGAACTTTTGTTACTTTTGGTTACAAAAGTAAAACAGAAAACTGGATTCCTGCATACGCAGGAATGACAGAAACAAAGATAAAAAAATACTCTCAAAGTATGAGAGTATTTTTTTATCTGTTTTCGAATTTTCCTGCATTATAGTCTTGTATTGCCTGTTGTATCTCTTCTTCTGTGTTCATCACGAATGGTCCATAGTGAGCAACGCTCTCTCAGAGTGGTTCCCCTGCCATGAGGAGGACTTTAGTATCCGCATTACCTATGAAGCTGATACCTTCACCTGTTTTGGAGAAGTGGAGCATATCACCATGATGATATATCTTCTCTTCTATCATGATGTTCCCTTCTGTGACAAGAAGGGCTGTAGTATATCATGTAGGAAGTGTTGTAGTGAATTCACCTTCAGCATCAAATCTAATATCATAGAGTTCCACAGGAGAAAAAGTCTCTGCAGCTCAGCTCACGCCTTGATACTCCCCTGCTATCACACGGACACATCATCATACGAAGTTCACTTCTGGTATACTCTCTCGAGTGAGTGCTTGATATCTCGGTGCTATCATCTTGTGCTTACTCGGAAGATTGACCCAGAGCTGGACAGCATGCTGGATACCACCAGCACGGGAGAATCTCTCTGTCATGAACTCATTGTGGAGGAGGCCACTTCCTGCCGTCATCCACTGCACCTCATCAGGACCGATAACTCCACCACCTCCAGCAGTATCCTGGTGTTCCACCTCTCATGAGTACACAACTGTCACTGTCTCGAATCCTCTATGCGGATGAAACCCTACACCAGGACGGTATCAGTCTTTTTGAGGCGGTATACTCCATGGAGCATTGTAATCAAGCATGATAAAAGGACTGGCAATATCATCTTCCATAGTTTTTCCATATCATGGTAGATAGTTCGCAACGCGAAACCCATCACCTACCATATGCATATGTCGAGGATGTTCGAGACGAATTATTGTTTTAGTGTTCATATACTTTTGTGAGATTGTAGAGATTATTCGTATATCAGAAGCATCTATCTTGAGGTAGATGCTTCGCATATAAGGACAACTTATCTTACTTCTGTAACGAGTGAAGTCTGTGGAAGACGGAACTTGGGACGTGGAGCCTCTGTAGGTGCACGGTATCCGATAGGGAGCATGACAACTGCAGTCTGTGAAGCAGGGAGTCCGAGGAGCTCACCAACTGCACTACCGTCGAATCCTTCCATAGCACATGAATCGATCTGGAGTTCAGCAGCAGCAGCAAGTCCGAATCCGAGAGCGATATACGCCTGCTTCGCAGACCATGCGAGAGTAGCATTAGATGCTTCGATTCCACTTATAGCACTATCAACCATACCCTCATATCCAGCAAGTTGTGTGCGGATAGTAGTATCCCCACCTGAGAGAGCAACGAAGAATTCCTCCTTTGCCTGTGCAAGATCAGTACGTGCTGCAAGTACGATAAGATGTGAGCTTGTACCTATCTGAGGCTGATTCCATGATACTGCTTGGATTTTATCCTTGAGTTCTTGATTGGTAACAACATATACATGATAGGCCTGGAGTCCGTAAGATGCCGGAGCAAGACGTATAGCTTTGAGGAGGGTATTGAGATCCGAGTCTGATACTTTTTTAGCGGTATCAAAATTCTTGGTAGCATAACGCCAGTCAAGTTGAGAGATGAAAGACATATAAAAATAGGTAAGAAAATAATACAAAAAACTTGCATTGCCGGAAGATATTAATAATATGTCTAAAAATAGCAAGTAGTCATATTAAAATTATATAGTCATATTTTTAAGACTATTGCTTAGGTAAATACTTATTAATAAAAAATTATGGAAAAAAAGGCTGGAGCCTGTGGCTCTGAAACATGTCCTGTCACCAAGTGTATGGACGTCATATGAGGAAAATGGAAGATTCCCCTCCTCTATGCACTCTCGCATGGCGTGAACCGATTCGGTGCACTTGAACGGTATTTTGATAATATCAGTAAGCAGATGCTGACGAAGGAACTCCGTGAGCTCGAGGCGGATGGTATCATATCGAGGAAGATATTCCCTGAGATCCCTCCACGTGTCGAGTATACTATCACTCCACTCGGTGAGACGCTCTTCCCTATCATCGATGCGATGAGTGAGTGGTGAAAAAAAAGCAAAATAAAAAATCCCTGTTAATTCAGGGATTTTCTTTTACTTCTCTATCTGAACCGTCAGCATAACACCTGACTCTATCTCGATATCCTTCTGTACATCGGGACCCACCATGAGCGGTGCGAGAGTCGAGAGTGTCTCAGACTGTATCATATCAGCATATCATGCAAGTATCTCTGTATGCATATCACCATAGATATGGAGCGATACACGATCCATAACCTGATAGTCTGCTTCCTTGCGCATGTCTTGGATGAGACGGATGATATCACGAGCATATCCTTCGAGACGGAGTGACTCGGTTATACTCGTATCGAGTGATATCACCATACCATATCCACCTTCTACATCTCCGACTCACTCAAGTGGCATATACTCCATAGTGTACTCTCCCGTCTCGAGGATGAATCCTCAAACATCAATAACTCCATTTTCTTTTTCTACGAAGTTACCATTCTTGGCTTCGACTATCACCTTCTGCACATCTTTTCCATACTTCGGACCTATCTTACGAGCATCTGGCTTACAGATCTTCTTCGCGAGTTTTTCAGGATTTTCGAATCTGACTTCCTTCACATTGAGTTCATCACGGATGATAGCCTGATAGTACTCGGATAATGGTTGAGTAATAGTGATAGACTGGAGTGGTTGACGTACACGGACACCAACTCTACTACGGAGCGCGAGACCAAGTGAGACAATATGCTCACAGACCTCCATATCACGATTGAGTTCGCTATCGACGAGGTGACGATTCGGTCGAGTGATATACTCGAGGTGGACTGACTCCTTGTTCGTGAGTCCGCGGAATATATCCTCAGAGATAAAAGGCATATACGGAGCCAGAAGCTTCGAAGTCTCAGTAAGTACTGTATAGAGTGTCTCATAGGCAGATGCCTTGTCTCTTGTCATCTCGGACCCCCAGAATCTACGACGAGAGAGGCGCACATACCAGTTCGTGAGCTCATCCATGTACGAGACAATTGCGCGACATGCACGAGAGACATCATATCCATCCATCGCATCATGTACCTGTCCGATGAGTACTTGGAGTTTTGACAGAACCCAACGATCGAGAGGATTCACGATTGGGGTTGTCATCAAGCGGAATGGCTCAGCATTGAGTACCTTCGTATCGTAGTGTGCTTGCCCCTGATCCATCCCCATATAGTTATGGAGGATAGGTCTTGATGTTCCTGCATGTGCCACGATTAGGACTTTCTTTCCCTGATACTTGTTCAAGAGTGCAGTATATGCAGAGAGGATTCTTGCCTCAAATTGTTCGATATTTTCTACACTATTATTCTTGTAGAGCTTTCTGAGTTCAGCATGTGCAGCATCTGAAGAGAGTCCTCACATGAGAGCTATTTCTGTAAGTGTTTTGTTGGCGTATTCTCCTGCATTCTGCTCTGCAAATCCATCGTCGATGACATACTCCCCAGAGAATCATAGGACATCACCAATTATACGCGCAGTATCATATGTTCGAGCACGATCAGTGTGAACAATATAGTCAAATTGTACTCCCTGCTCACGGAGTGCTTGTCCTGCACTTTTTGCTTCTTCTTTTCATTTTTGTGTAAGTTCTGGATTGTCATTACCATCACTCATCTTCTGTGCAACGTTGGATGTACTCTCTGCATGACGAGTGAACCATACTTCCGTCTCATTGTGTTGCCAGTTATCGATATTGGCATAGGTCGTGAAGAAGCTATACGTATTCCATATAGGGAGCATCACGCCCTTCACCGTCTCAAGAATCTGTTCTTCCTTGAAGTCCATATCTCCACCTGAGAGGAGCGGAGAATTGAGCATATAAAAACGAATCGGATCTGCACCATACTTCTCGATTGTCACGCGAGGATCAGGATAGTTTCCAAAAGACTTGGACATCTTGCGTCCATCGTTACCATTGATGACTCCAGTAGTGATAACGTTAGTGAAGCTTGGTGTTGGTTTTGGTTCGTTGTTCGGATTGAGGAGTACTCCAAGAACATGCATCACATAGAACCATGCACGTACTTGACCGACATACTCCGCGATGAAGTCCGCTGGAAAACTTGCCTCCATCTCACCCTTGTTCTCGAATGGATAATGCATCTGCGCATACGGCATCGAACCAGAATCCATCCATACATCGAGGACTTCAGGGATACGAGTGAGAGGAGTTCCGAGCTTAACGAGAGATTCGATAATCTGATTTTCAGAGACATTGAAGTGACCAAAACCATCAACCACTATAAGTTCTCATCATACCATCTCAGCAAACGACTTGGATTGTTCAAGAGTATGAACTGAGTCATCTTTTGAGTGAAGTACAATCACTTCCTTTACATACTTTTTTACCTCACTTATATCATGACTCATAGCATCGTAGAACGATATAATCTCAGGACGATTTGAAGAATATGCAGGTGATACGAGAATGAGTCTTTCTAGTGATAATTGATTTTGTATGATGTATTCTATTGCAGCACGTGAGCCCATAGAATGAGCAAGAACTGTATCATATTTTTCATGAGCAAAAAGTTCATCGAATCTTGTTTCCCAGTTTTTATAGTTGATAGCTTCTCCCTTCTCAAAAATCGGAGTATCCATCTGGATTCAATCTTTTTCGAGATTCATGCGAGTTCATGAGAGAAAGTCCACAACCGAATCAGTACGACAAAACCCATGTACTCCGAGAACTTTTTGTGCTTTCTGAGTGTTCTGTGGAGCAAGGAAAATCGAGTCAATGTATGGACGGTGGAGATTGAGTGCATTTTTATTCGCTACATCGAGGATAAAAGCTTCAGTCTTTGCATTTTCTGTTGGTCATTTATATTTCTTTCATTTCAATGTTTCTACAACAACGCGTACAGGATAACCATGACTCACTACGAATACTGTTTTTCCTGGATATTTCTGAAGTACTTTTTCGATAAAAGTATTCATTCGTTCCGCTATATCATTGTATGACTCCCCAGTTTCTCCTATTTTTACATTTCCAGATGGATCCATAAAAGCATCTCGCACGAGTTTATGATTTTCGGGATTTTTATCAGTATTTGTCAGTTTTCCCCTATTTGTTTCTCGTAGAAGTTCGTCAGTAATAATCTCAATACCGAGTTCTTTTGCAAGTGGTTCTGCAGTACGGATTGCACGTACAAATGGTGATGTAACGATGATATCTACTCAGACATCTTTAAGTTCAGTGAGAAGTCTTTCAGCTTGTACTTTTCCAACCTCTGAAAGCTCAGAAAGTCACTCATCGTCATATTTGAGGTTTGCATTCGCCTCACTTTCTGCATGCCGAGTGATGATGAGTTTTGTGAGTTGTCCGTATGGTTTATTGAGTTCGAATATCTCCTCGCGTGACGAGACAACGACCTTCTCCCCATCCTCACCCATCCATACTGGCATCGGCGCTCACCAGAAGCGCGTACGAGAGATACACCAGTCTGGTGCTGACTCGATACCCTTCGCGAATCGTCCATACTTCAGATGCTCAGGGAACCAGTTAATCTGCTCATTGGCAGCAAGGAGCTTGTCCTTCTGACTCGCGATATCGATGAACCATGATGACTGAGCCTTCTGCATGAGTGGAGTTCCAGAGCGTGGACAGAACGGTACACGGTGCGTGATACCCTCGAGCTTGAAGAGAGTATTGTTCGCCTTCATGCGTTCGATGTTGATCTTGTTGGCACCTTTTTCTGGTTCTTCGAGATTGAGGTAATGAGTTCCTTCGTAATCAAAAATCTGGGACGTATATCGCCCTGCCTCATCCATCGCTTCTGAGATATAGATTCCTTCCTTCTTGGCAAGTTGAAAGTCGACATCACCGAACTCTGGAGCCTCATGTCCGATACCTGTACCATCCGTATCAGTGATAAAATCTGCATGGTAAACCTTATGGTTCTTATCGCCATTTTTCTGATAATAATACTCTGGAAATGGTGGAACATACTCGAGTCCGACGAGTTCAGAACCCTTGAGCTCTCGAATGATAGTATATTCACCTTTTCGCCTGAATACTGATTCTGCACGACTCTTGGCGACGATATATTGTTCACCACTATTCTCGACGAGGATATAGTCTATATCATTGCGAACTGCGAGTGCCATATTGGCAGGGATAGTCCATGGAGTAGTCGTCCAGGCAAGGATAGAGATAGTTGGTGCAACCATAGGGATACTTGCCCTACCGAGATGTCTGTCTACTATGAGTCTATCTACAGGATATATATCATCATAGGCGACTTCGAGTTCTGCCTTGGTAAACCACTTCCATTCACGGAATTTCTCTGGCTCACAGTTCTCTATATCTGTTGACTGAACATGTATCTCGAAGTGTGTTGCTCTCCATACTTTTCCAGCATCTATCTGAGATTCCTGCGCTACTTGTTTGAGATTTTCTTTTGAGATTTTTACACCAACTTCTTCCTCTGCCTCACGAACAATACAATCCTCGAGAGACTCACCCATATCGACCTTGCCACCAACAAGATGCCAACCATTGTATTTGTTGCTCCAACCCATGAGGAACCTCTCACTTTCATCGATAAAAAGTCCTATAGCAGCATCGTACTCAGGAAGACGAAACTTCACCGTAATCGCTGGATCGTTGACCTCTTGGTATGTATCATCCATCGCAACTTCGAAGTTGGATATCGGAGTCGAGAGCTTCCACGAGTAGAGTGATACACGTTTCCCTTCGTAGATGAGTCACTTGTTCCAGAGTTGTGAGAACACCCACATCACAGACTCCATATATTCCTGATCCATCGTACGATACGCCCTGTCCATATCTACCCAACGACCAATCTTGTCGATATACCAATCCCACTCAGCAGAGGTAGACTGTGTATACTCATAACATCCGTCGATAAATTCTTTTACTCCTCGCTCCTCAATTTCCTTATTTGACTTGAGTCCGAGCTTCTTCTGGACTTTTTCCTCGATAGGGAGCCCATGACAATCCCATCCCCACACTCGGTCAACACGCTTACCGCGCATCGTCCAGTAACGCCCTACGACGTCCTTAACCACAGATGAGAGGAGACTACCATAGTGTGGAGTTCCCGTGATAAAAGGAGGACCATCATAAAAACGATATGGATTGTCCTCGGGACGCGAGTCGACAGACTTCTGGAAGGTATTGTTCGCTTTCCAGTATGCGAGCACTTCTGATTCGAGTGCTGGGAATGACTGTTTTGGTGAGACAGATGGAAACATAGAGAGAAGAGTTAATAGTTACTGAGTGTTGGATTTTTTCTTTGATACAGACCTCTTTTTTAGTGGGAATCTTTTATCGAGTAATTCCAGGAGATTATGTATATCAACAGTGGAAGTCAGAACTCTATTGGATGCTGAGAGCCTATCGATATGGAGTTGTGCTATGATTTCTGGATTGATGCCATGTTCATCTGAAACCGCTAGAGATGCCTCCTGATAGTTTCACAAGCCATCAAAACTATATCTTTTCTGTAGGCTAGGTATCAGTATATGAGATGTCCCCTTTGGATATATGAGCATGATCCACATAGCTGTTCCTATAGAGTCCAGCTCCTTAGGATCAAAAGGTCTTAGATCTGAGTATATCTCATCTCAGATAACAAGGAATCTACCATGTTTTTTTCATGAAAAATTATACCAGATAATATCTCGAAGTTGTTCTGATGCAACCTCGTCATAGAAATTATCTAGATCAAAGCCACTATCCACAACATTCTTAACCCGCTTCCCTACAAGCCATCGAGCTACTGATGTCTTTGCTTTTTCAATTCAATAATGTAGTACTTCTGGAAGACGATGCATAAAACAAAAAAGCACACAAATAAATAAAATTGTGTGCTTTTGGTACGCCGAAGCGTAAGGTACCACCGAAAGCGGATACTTGATTATGGAGTTGGTGACGGAGCATTACAGCTTCGGGTTGTTCTAATCGGCGAGTGCCTTTCTTCAACCAGCTTGCGGGTGATAGCCGCTCAGGTGCTTTTGAGATATGTGCCTAGTATACACAAAGATGTGAAAATGCAATATTATTTTGCATCGCGGATGAGGGCGATACCTGAGATATTGTAGTATATAGATTGATCATCTTCTGATGATTCTTGGTAATCTGGATTGCGGAGTGCATAGCTATCGAGTTGGATGACTATCTGATACTCTTCATTGGTGAATGCGAATGATATATCTTCACGACTGACTTCACGTCCAGCGACATCTGCTGTAAGCTCTGACTTGATCGGGAGTGCTGCGTTCCAGAGACTAGCACCATCACGATAGTAGGTGAACATATTGGTGTCAGCATCTATGACGATATACTCGTCAGCACCTGTTCCATCCACTCCAGACCTTGTCTCTACAGGAAGAGGCTTTCCTGATGTACCACTTCCATAGACACTGATTACGCGATCATATCCAGTGACTGTGAGTGGATATTGTGGCTTGTAATTATTGAACTGGAGGTATTTTGGCTCTGCTCACTCAAGTCACCAGTATTGCTGAACCTTGATATATTGTGTAACAGCAGTTACTATCTGATATTTTGAAGGTTCTTTGTATGGTTCTTTTCCTTCATATGTATACTGTTCCCACTCTTTACGTGCATTGGTATCTGCTTGTATATATTGGTCTGGGAAGAGCTCCTTGATCGTATCACAGTCATCGAAGCCACATATATAGTCAATCTCCGAATATATGTCCGTCGAGAGTTCTCGGGAGATATCAGCGTTATTCTGAAGTGGTACTATCACACCGTTCTGGAGTATCTGTGCTGTCTCGAGATCACGCATGAGACGAGCTTCTTGACGTGCAAGTGGGAGTGAGTAGACCGACCATGGTCCAAGAGAGATGATGAGGATGATAGCAACGAGAGAGGTTGGTATCATCGACAGTGACTTTTTTACCGAGATGATGTAGTAGAGCGATATGATAGTGAGCCAGATACCGAATATGACAACAAAATACCGATTCATCGTGAGATCATATTGATTGATACGGAGGTAGATAGCATAACCGAGCATGAGTATCTGTGGTGCGACCATGTATGGGCAGTACCGACGGAACACAGCAAGCATACGACTCTCATCGGCATATGCACGAGAGAGGATATAGATAAGATATCCAAAAGATGAGAATCCTATAACCATCCATGAGATGATACCTTTTGGCCAGTCAGAGAAGTTCATGAGCACCTTGGCACTATACGCATAGAGTATGAGGAAGTACACGAAGATAAAAGGTGTCGCAATATAACGAATGATGAAGGAGAAAAACTTGTTCTGTATGAATGTCTTGGCCTCATACTCACGCGCATATGGGAGACTCGCAAGCGCATAGAGCGGAGCTGTAAGTGAGAGTGCGATGACAGCCCAATTGCCGAAGAGGTCTCACTCATCTATCCATGCCTCGATATCAAAGAGTGCAAGTACAGAAGCGATAGCGATAGATCCAAGGAGCATGAGAACTCCACCAACAACGACACTCATGAGCACCACCCATGACATCTGTGTGAAGTAGTTCGAGAAGTGTGTAGTATTTTCTTCTTTTCACTTCACGAGACCCGGCAAGAATGGAGCTACAAAAAGAGAAGCAAAAAATCCAGCAAGTGAGAGTGCTGTATAAGTAAAGGCTTCTATGTCTCCGTCATATATCCCATCGATAGCAAGATAAAAACATATACCAAAAATCAGAGGAATTACCCAAGTCGCGAGACTCACGATACGGGTCATCTTCACCTGCTCATGGAGGAGCGATACTGCTGTCGCAAGGAAGAACACTACAATTCCTGTAATGATAGTCCTATATGTCCAATCTTCAGTGTCACTTACATTCACCACATAGAACCAGAGTGACGATACTCCGAGGATGAGGAGAACAGAGAGTGGGAATCGCTTCCACAGTACTACAAAAGTAGCACGTATATCCATCTGGATAAGCTTCTGTATGAAGTTTTGCATATTATAGAGGATTAAGGTTCTTATATTTTATCCTTTTTTATGCAAAAGCAATACCATTATTTACTATAGTACTCGTTGAAAAACGGAGCAATAGCACACTCTGTTGCCATAATGAACTGTTCTCGACGACTGAGCATGCCATCAGTCCAAGCGTAGAATGATCCTTGTTTGTCTCCGATATTTTCTTCGCCTCCAAGCGAGTGCACGACTTGTTCAAGATCTCTCCCCTGCCCGTCAAAGAGTCCATCAACTACAGCATCTGGAACTCTCAGATGACATGAGTATCCATAATATCCTACTCCATCTCTATCTTCGATATATACAACACCGAGGAGCCAATATTCTTCTCACTCATAATCTTGATATACTCCACCCTCCATCCCAACGAAGTAATCTGCATAAGGTTTTTCTCGGCGTATATGCATTGCTCGATTGCGAGCTCATGTTCTGAGTTCTTCGAGTGTGGTCGGCATATCACTCACTCATGACTCAACCTTATGATTCGAAAAAGTTGCCCCACTCGTATAGGGTGAAGTCAAGAGAACATGCTCAATGGCAGCAGATTTTGGGTTGTTGGTTGTACCGATGGCGAAGTGCATATATGATTAGAAGTTACGAAGTTCTGGTAATATCTGAGCAATTTTTCCTCATACGAGGTCGTATTCTTCTCAGATTTTCCTAATATTGTGTGAGAAGAATACGGTTTCAAGCTTTCCATGTATCATCTCTTCAGGCTTGAGTACTCTATGAGCTCGGAATGTCTTGTCAAAAACAGTATCGATGATATTCTCTGTCTCTCGAACTGAATGCAATCATGTATCATATCCACTCTCGATGAGAGCATCATTCACGAGCTTGGTACAGAAGTAACTCTCGATATACTCTGCATCCACTCCGAAGAAGAAGTCATATGGTTTTCAGATATGTCGCTCTATGTGTTCCCTGAAAGACTTGACTTGAGTCTGATTGTGCCAATATGGACGCAATATGATGATTGTATCATACGTTCTCAGTATCCTCCGAAGTGATATATATGCAACACCATGAGCAAATGCATGTATGCATTTCCCTTTTCCAAGATACGATATCGCATGTGTCACAATCCCATCGATAAAAACTCCTGACATATGTTGAAAATTACCACCGAGAATCACGTCTCATTCCTGTATTTTTTCTCGTATATCTCTCATATCTCGGCGTGTGAGGAGGTTGGCACGAGGACGGAGAGGAATCTGCGAGAAGTAATATGTAATATTGGAGCCGAGCCTCTTGTACCAAGGGTATGATACTGGAAGATTCTCGATTGGATTAGGGAAATTATTTTTTACCATAATTCTTGAGATATTCAGATATAGGTTCTCCAGCCTTGTATCACTCATCTACGAGTTCATCTACTTTCTGAAAATCATAATACTCGATATCATCTCGTGCAAGACTGAGTAGGAGTACTTCTGGATGAGAGAGATAAGAGCGTTTTTCATTTTCTATCATCATGAGTTGTATCGTGCGTCTGAGTATGTGATATCCCTGAGTAAAAAATCCCTTAAGAAAAAGTTCCCCTGCCCTATCCTCATCACGAAACATCTCCCACATCTGTACAGACATTGCAATTGCAGGAACTCATGGGATTGCCTCTTCGATAGGGAGATTGGATATGACTCCACCATCGACGAGATGAGAGCCCGCATGAACTGCAGGAGCAAAGAGTCATGGGATACTGATAGATGCTCGTACAGCATCGACGATACGACCTTCTGTGAATACGACCTTTTCTCCTGTATCGATATTGGTTGCGACTATCTTGAGTGGTATGTTGAGTTCAGAGAATGTTGTATCAGAGAGATATTTTTCGAGGAATTTTACTATCCTCTTACCCTTGATTCCTCCCTTCTTGACATCGATATCTATGAGATCTATGAGACGTGCGTCCTCTGCTATAGACTGTATCTCTGAGCTCTTGTAACCACTCGCTGAGAGAGCACCGATGAGGGCACCCATACTGGTTCATACTATAAGACTCGGGGATACATCCAGCTCTTCGAGTCTCTTGATGAGTCCGATATGAGCGAGTCCACGAGCAGCACCACCACCGAGTATGAGAGAAAAAGATTCTAAAGACATATTACTGTTCAAGTATTGGCTGTACATCTTCGAGTGCGACTGCCGAGATAGAGTTCTTCGGTGAACCGTCGATGAGTCTGTCTGAGTAGACGAGATATATGAGACTATTGGAACCCTTGTCGTAGAACCTGACGATACGGAGTTTTTTAAAAAAGAAACTGGATGACTCATTCCATATCTCCTCAACTTCTGCAATCGGCTTCACGAATGTTATCTTGCCTATCTGCCTACATGCGACAGATGCATCACTCGTATCTTCGGCAAGTCCGAGTCCTCAAGCGATGCCACCAGTCTTGGCGCGACTATAGAAACACGTAACACCAGACACCTTAGGATCCGGTACGCCTCCAACCTCTATCTTGTGATCTGGACCAATAAGCTTGAATGCTGTATCCACAGTCCCTATCTCATATGGCTCTGTCATGCCTGTACCTTGTGAAGTCGCAGGTCTGACTTGGGTGACATTGTCCGCGATATCTCCGCTAAGAGAACACGATGAGAGAAAAAGCACACTGAGAAGAAGAATTTTTTTCATAAAAATAGGTTAGGAATTGCGATCATTTTTGTTTTCAACTATTAACTATCCCTATCCACTATCTCTTCTTCCAATATTCTATAATAAACTCTTCTCTCTTGTCTGTATGCATAAGTTCAAAGTCTGATTCGAATGCAACAAAGAATGCATCAGCATCATCAACTACCATATTGACCCGTGAAAGGATAACCTCATCTATCTTCCCGAGGTTGAAGAATAGCTTATATATCTCTCCTCCTCAGCAAATAAATACTTTTTCTACTCAGATTGAGAGTAGATACTTATCAAGTTCATGGGCAGAGTGCATCACTGTCATTCATTCCGCAGTAAATTCTCCACGAGTAAGGACGATGTTTTCCCTTCCTGGAAGTGGCCGTCCGATAGATTCGTAGGTCTTACGTCCCATGATTATAGGACTTCAGGAAGTAGTCTCTTTGAAGTGCTTAAAATCCTCGCTTATATGCCAGGGGATTTTTCAGTCCTTCCCTATTGCACGATTCTCAGACATTGCTGCGATAGCGATGTAGTGTGGTTGTTGATTCATGAGGGGATTATATTTTTTTGATTATCGAATGCAATAAAAAAGCCCCACTTTAGTGAGGCATTTTTTTATTTTTTGATTGCGAGTGAGACTCAGAATAACACGACGAATATAGCAGTCGATGCAAGGAATGGCACATTGGTTCCAGGTGTGATATAGAGGAGTCATGCGAGTATCGGTCATGCAATCTGTCAGATACTCTGGATAGACGTATTATAGCCCATGACTTTTCAGACTTCTTTTCCTGCGGTTTTCGCGAGGAGCGATCCAACTGCAGGATTGAACGAACCCATACCAAGAGGAAAGAATATCACCCAAAAGAAAAGCCAGTATGGACTCTCATTGAACGAGAATCAAGCAAATCCAATGATAAGTACCACAAAGGCGAATGTAAGCATCTGGTATTCATCGAGATACTTTCGTACATACTTCACGAGCCATGCCTGATAGATCACGGCCACGAGTCCCACCATCGCCATAGTATATCCTATCTGTACTGCTGAGAAGGAGAATCTATCTGCATAGAACTGAGTCGACATGGCCTGTATCGCAGCGAATGCAAGGGTTGAACCAAAAGAGAGAAACAAAAGCGTCAAAACCATCCGAGAAAAGTGAAAGTCTACTATATGTACTTCTTCAGTATGGATATGCTTTTTTGGTTCTTGGAGGAATATATAGATAAGTATCACATTTAAGAGTATAACAAAGAATGTAATCATGATGATATCTCTCGAAGAGATAAAATTCGAGAGTACACCAGAGAGAGCAGGCCCGATGAGAAAAGCAATACCGAAAGCAGCGCCCATGAATCCCATATTCTTCATCCGTTCTGTCGGACTCGATATATCTGCTATGTACGCCTGTATCACCGAAAATCCTGCACCCCCGAGTCATCCAACGAGACGAGCGAGGAGGAATATGAGAAAGAGTGGTGTCCATCATGCAAAAGCTGAGAGGAAGTGACTCCCTCCTATAATACCAACTTCAGAGTGGCTTATATTCCCACTCGTATTGATAGTGAGAGTCCAGATACTGATGAGCATGATAACATAACTCACGAGGTTGATGATGCTTGTAAAAGCGAGCATGCGCTTGCGGCCATACCTATCCGAGAGTCGTCAGAATATGAGTCCTCAGATGAACATACCTACTGCATAGACTGCTTGTGTATATCCAGTCCAAGATGGATCCACGGAAAACCCAGCAATAATACTAGGAAGAAGCGGGATAAAAAGTGACATTCCTAAAATATCGAGAAATGCTGTTGCGAGAATGAGTGGGAGTTGAGATTTTTGCGTCATAGTGAGTCAGAGTATATCAATGCAGGACAAATAGGCAAGCAATAATCATAAACTCATCATTGGTTATTATCCAATAATACCCCGTAAGGTATATACTTTTTGTCACTATTTTGTCACTATTTTGTCACTATTTTGGTGTAATATTGAATAGTATTAACACTAACTATTCATACCATGGAAATACATGACTTGGCAACCTCTCTCTGAGAAAATACGACAAAGAAGGTCAATGAAGACTTAGATCGTCATCTTTTCTCATTTGAAGAATGAGATAATTTCTGAGAAATACTTGCAAGTAATCCAAGTGCATCGTTTAGCTTGAAGTCAATTAATGTAGCAATACATAATATACTGTGATCAAGATTATGTGTATGAGAATTTTTTAATGATAGATACTGAACTATATACTCAACATGAGAATTTTCCTTAGCAAGAGAACTACTACAGATTGAGAGATTACAGGTAAAAGAATTACTCAATAAGGAGTGAAGACTCTCAGAGGGTTTTGTGGAAGCATCTATTGATAGAATTCAAAAAAAAGTCCAATCACTTCATATAGAAGAGTTACAAAAAAGATATAATCGAATGTTATATTCTCCAGACTGAATAGATACTCTTGGGGATGGAAAGGACTGTTTTTGAGATATATGAAGATTTAGACTACCAACACCTATAGAAAAATGTATAGGAACCCCATGAAGCAAAGAAACAATAATATGACCAGGAAGAAGTGCACAACTAGTGATATCAACAGAAAAATGAACCAACAACATTGCATGAGTATGTATGACTTACAAAACAAACAACCTAGAAGAAGCTTTTAATAATGAGCTAAGTGCACACTACGCTTGAAGGTATTGATACATAAAAAGAGCCATGGAGGAAATATACGATGACATGAATGAGAAGTGAATTATGGTCTTTCCTGTTATCTGAATGCTCCCAAAATACGCATCTCTCCGTAGTATGATGAGGATGATGCGAGATTGGGCAAAGGAACTTATAAGTGATGATTTTGCAATGATTCCAGGAATTGCAGAGATGGATATGACCAACAATTTTTTCGATCTCTGTTCTCGACAGTTATCAGTCACACCTCTAAAACTCCTCGACCATAGAGGAGACCCAATATCAGCTATAAATAAAAGACTTGACTATTGTAGTAGTGTGGTTACCTTTAGGGCAATAGCTGCAATTGAAAAGGCAAGACAATGAATCAGTTCGGTTATTCCTAGAAAATCTTTTAACTTACGAGAAAATGAATAACTATATATTCTTTTACTTTATTGCAACAGCACTCTCAGTATATGGATGAATCTGAGTATATAGAAAGTATACCAACCTATGAGGGTTATTCTTTTTACTATACACAATACTTGCATCACTATGGTTAATTTTTTATTTTTTATTTTTTTCAGATTATCCATTTACAGAAGACCGAAGACTGCTTTTTTCCAGGATAGACTATTGACTCTCGCCTATTACTCTGATATGTTTTGTATTATTTATATATTTTTTCTGAAAAAAAGAGGCATGAGATAAAATCTGAATGCAGATAAAAGAAAACGCCATACTTATGGGAACTCTGTTAATCTCATTTGGTATAATATTTTATGTATCTGTTTTTACGGATAACATCATCTACCAGATAGCGCTCGATAAAACCTGAGTATATAGAGAAATATTCTGAGAACTAACATGGCTCAGCACATCAGTATATATTAGCTTCATTCCTATATCCTTTTTGTTCTTTCTTAAAAAACAAAGAGACTTAAGCTATATCGACAAGATAAGAATACTAAAAATAATATGGGTGAAGCTTATATTTCTTACTTTACTCATAGTACTTCAAGTTATCCTTCCTCTATATGGAATATGGATACTTGAACATGAGATTATTATATTATTTGTCATTTCTGTTCTTGTAATAGCAAGCATTATTCAGAGATATTACTTTTCACCAATTTGATATGAGCTTAGTAGGCTTGCATTGATAATAATAGCACTTGTTATTATATCATTTATAATATGGGGAGTTCTTCACAACTACGCTATACCCCCCGAAATACTCACAAATAACTTCTCATCATTTGTATTTATTCTTGCATATGCAAGTCTTGTGTTATGAGTATACCACATAATTGCGGCAATCTTTGATAGATATATCCTCTCAAAGACTCAAATGCATATAGTAGCATGAAAAATGAAAACGATAAAAAGAAATATGGTGCAATTTTTGGATATCAAGTTGTTGAATAGATACCTTAGAACAGAACTAAGTAAAATATTTCAAACCAAAGAGATTGAGCTCATTAGAATCACTGATTCAAAACAAATTGAATTCTTGTCGGATTCATTTTGAAGAATAAAAAGAAAAGTACTGATTGATGATTTCGTTTTTATGGAGGAAAATATGATTCAGTTTGATTTTAAGAAAATAAACTCAAAACTCATTGATCCCTTTCTCTGTATACCCATCTATTACAACTCTAAGGAAATAAAGTGACTCCTCGTATTAGGAAAAAAGAAGTTCTGAAACTTCTACACTGTCTCTGAAATAGCCTTCGTAGAGGATCTAGCCCACATACTCTCTATACATATGCAGTATATAGAAGTATATAACCAACTCGAAGACATCTCTCGCAATCTCGACCGAAAAGTTGATGAGAAAACTATTGAATATAATACCCTCATCTCACGACAAAAAGAATTCATAGCGACTCTCTCTCATGAGATCAAAGCTCCTCTCACCAGTGCCCTGCTCCAGATAGATAATCTCTCTGTAGATATAGAAGAAAAAAGATTATCAGAAACAGGTGTTCAAGAAGAAGTGGTATCTATCTGAGAAAATCTTGTTCATACAAAAACTCTACTCTCCCAGTTATTCACAACGGAGTATCTCGAGAAAAGTCAGGCAGTACTCTATCCCGAAAGGATAAATATCGTGGAATTTATTACCTCACAGTACAATATCCAGAAAAAAGTAAATCTTCATTGTATTTATACTGAAGTAATTCCAGAAAATAATATCTACGTAGGTCTTGATAAGACACAGTTTACACAAGTACTCACCAATCTCTTCTGAAATGCTGCAAAGTTTGCTGATTCCAAAAACCCTAAAATCCACTTAGAGATAGAGCAGGATGAGTCAGGTATACTAATTGGTATCGAAGACAACTGACCTGGACTCAACGGTATCGAACTAGATGAGATATTCGAGAAGTATACAATAGGCAAGAATTCTATAGGTCTCGGAATAGGACTCTATCTCTGTAAGAGGATTATTGAGCTTCACGGTGGAACAATTGCTGCAAAAAAATGAAAAAAGCTGTCCTGAATAAGAATAGAGATACACATTCCAATCGAGTAAACTCAACTTCCTGAGCAAAGATACTGTACAAAGATAAAAAAATGTGAAAAATATTGTAAAAAAACTTTTGTATTTTTTATACCAAATCAAGGATTCCTATATCTGGAAAGGATTTCTTTGTTTTAAATTTGTAACAAATTTGTCACTATTATGTGGTATACTGTAGTCAATAACATGTAAACACAACTTAATATGTCTCCTCTTGCGCTCGCCCCATCTTCTGAGTCATCCTCACTTTCACATACATCTCTACGCAACTCACTCCCTGTATGAGCTGTACGCGTAATTAGCGCCACAGCGGAAGCGATTAATCAGAGTATGTATGAAACACCTAGGGCAGTTCGTACTAATGATGTTGAAGCTTTTAAGATAAAGCCTTGAACTCGATATGTGGACTGACTGGAACTTGTGGCCCAGAGGATTATCGCTGATATGCAACTTGGAAAATCTGTGCCATTGCTTCAGGAACTTGCGCGTAGTCATCTTCCAAACTAATAAAAAAACAGCTTTTTTTTAAGAAATCAATGGTTTCCTTTACTGGAAGCCATTTTTTATTATGTACTCTGTAACAGATTTGTCACTATTTTTATATAGTATATATCTTATAGATAGATCATTAATGATTTAATTTTATGCGGTCAACAGCAGAATATATCCAATATGTGGCACCAAGTCCACAAAAAACAAGTGATCTGAGAGAAAGGTCTGCTCTAGAGGAAATAAAGATATATAGATGACGCGCTACCACAACACTAGATGTATCTAATATATCTACCAATTCATGAGTAGGCACTGGCCAACGAGCTGCACTATTCGAAGATAATGTTATTGATAATACAGAGGAGGTAAAATGAGCTTGAGCTATCCTAGCTCGGAGAACCTTCGATGAACTCATGTGAAGATTATGAGTTGCATGACGACATATACGAAAATGAAGAGCAGCAAATGTGGAAATATTTCCAGAACACCTAGAGAGTGAATACATCGTCCCTACAATCATGCAGGAGACAACAAAGGAGGAAAAATATGCAAAAAACCTAACTCTCGAGGTAGTATCAGAGAAGTCTACAATCACAAGTATAGTTGACCCAACGAGTGAGAGAAATATAGAGTCAATACACAAGTTATGAGTAGGATTTGGTATAGATCCTTTTTATGTGAATAAGGATTGAGAAATTGTTCCAAATAATATGTTCAAGTTCATGTGTGGAACACTCAAAATAATGCCAAGATTTATCAAGATTGAACATGCAATATACGATACAATAATACGGAGTAATGATGCCATATACTGAAAGTTTCGAAAATACTTAGATTATATCAGTAAGCAATGAGCAGAGATAATTATATATAACTGAATAAAGCAAAATATATTAATAAAGCAGGATACTCCTCAAAGGACAGAGGATATATTAGGGTTAATTGATAGTGCTTACGTTACCGAAAAGCCATTCATCAAAACAAATGGAGAAATTGCTGCAAATGAGTTATCAATACGATTCAATTGAGAAATAGACAAGGCTACATGAATCCAGCAAATAAAAGATGCTTGATATACTTTTATGCTCCTTGAAAAAATACTCAAAAAAGCAATTGAACGAGCAGAAGCATGAAAAAAGACATCATTAAGTGTATATATCAAAGATGTTAATAATCTACAATTAATGCCCGTAGTCTGGAAGGCTATCAAGCATCTTCCAACTACAACAAGAAACCGAATTTGTATATGGATTAATGGGGATAACTACGGCGAATTAGACAGCGTATTTTTCAACCAATTAGAGCTCTTGAAGAAGAGCTGACTACACGTCGGTATCGATAATCTAGGACATATAGAGAGTACGGCATTGTTAGGTAAAAAAATACTGGATTGATGTATGGATCCTAATAAGGAAATATCTATCAATATGGTAAGGATACACAGAAGAGTTACAGAAGGTATTATTGCGTGAAAACTCAGTGATAATGACTTAAGAAATCTGGATAATAGTCTGGCTATGTTAAAGAATCAGTCATGAGAAAAAATTACAGTTGTATTTGGCTGAATCAAGGGAACGATGGATATTGATAAGATTGCATTGCGCATGGTGGCGTTGGGAAAATCGAAAAAAGAAGTATTGTATCAATGAGAAAAAATATAGTAAGTATGCGTACGGTATTAGTTCAATTGAAATAATTTATAATACTAAGTATGCTCCTTCATGATAAATAAATAATTTCACTAGAATACTATCATTGCGAAAAGGTGAAAAGAACTACCATAAATCAAGATAAAAATAATTGTTTCTATTATGACGGATATAGATTATAAATACATATAGTATACAATTAATCAATTTTTTTAATTCCATAGAAAATCTATTAAAAACTTTTATATATTCTTACGCATACGTATGCTTTCCTTTACTGGAAGCCATTTTTTATTATGTATTTTGTAACAGATTTGTCACTAATCAATTGTATAATGTATTTATTAGTTCTTAATATATTATATGCAATCATTACAAATACATATAAAACCAACGGAAGACACATTATACAAAAGATTGATCCAACATAGCTTAGGATGAGTTGATTATTACCCGGAGATACGAGCACGTTGATTGGTGGAGGAAACTCTAAAAAAAATAGCCTCAATAGAAAGACTTCAAGAACAACATGAAGCAGAGGATAATAAAGAACTTTTAGACCTTCTAAAAAGATTGATGCCAGAAAAACTTAAACACTTCTGAAAAGAAAAGGATCTATAATAAAGAGTGTCCTATGTAAATTTGCAAATTTTCTCAATTTATTGTATTATCTATATATCTTCCCTTACCGTTGCTAGGAAATCATGAACATCCTCCTTATCGAAGACAACAATCAGTTTGCAGAACACCTCTCCAACACACTCTTAAAAAATACATATGTTAATAGAGTAGAGAGGATTTCATCGTATGCAGAATTCGAAGAACTTGTAGGACATATGAGATCTTTTGACATCGTACTCGTGGATCTCGTACTTGAGTGAGATACTATACGCAACCCATCTGGATTCAAGATTATCCAGAGTCTCCGTAAGAACTGAAGTTCAGTACCAATTATTGTTATCAGTTCAAGTGATACTATCAACGATATCGAATATTCTTTTTCTCTTGGGGCCACAGACTACATGGGCAAGGATATCCGATATAGAGAACTAGAGATAAGGTTATTCCACTGGTACCGTGAATATTGCATGGGCAGCATAAGCAAAAAACGATGAGCCCTCTCATACCATGGACTTGAGTATTCACAATCAAAAAACGAATACCTATATGCATGAAAGGTTATCAACTTCACAAAAACAGCAAAATATCTACTTTCATTGTTCTTCAATGAGCGAGAAAAACTCCTCACGGATGAGTATATCATAGAGAAAGTATGGTGATACAACGAAGAACTCGATATGAAAAATACTCTGCGCGTCAATATCCGTAGACTCCGTGGAACACTCGAAGAGAGTGGCATCTCTCACTGGCTTCAGAATGACTGGTGAGAAGGATATATTTTCAAGTATAGGACTCTAGAAGAGATGGAGGGAGGAGAGAAAAAAGAGGATTAATTCCTCTTTCTCTTTTTTGTAAGCATATTTTGCAATGAACCATACCATCGACGGATGAATGATGGTTCTGGATTCATATAGAGTTCGTAGTAGACAGACTTGAGTACAAAGAGTGATATGAACGTTGTTGCAACAAGTCCGAATATGATAGTGAATCCCATACCAGACCAGAATCTATCCTTGAGAGCAATTGGCAATATACCAAAAACTGTGGTCAGGTTCGTGAGGATCATCGGCTCCAGACGACTCGCACCAGCCTCCACAAGAAGATCTATCTGATCCATACCCTTCGCTCGATTCTTGTTGATGGCATCGATGAGGATAATTCCATGATTGACTCATATACCTGTAAACGCGATGAATCATATACCGAAAGGCATCGAGAACTGATTGTCAGTGAGGATAAGTCCTATCATAACGAATGGCAGAGACATGATGACTGAGTACAGTATCACCGCTGATTGTGAATAACTATTGAACTGGAGCGTTAGGATGGCAAATATCGTCATACACGCAATGAAGAACGAGACTCCAACGGCCACGAGAAGTTCCTTATTTTCTTCGTTTTCTCATCCAACAGCGTAAGTTATACCCGCAGGAAAACTATATTCCTGAGCGTACGTGAGGAATGCATTCTGTGTGGATATGCTATCTACTCCAACTTCAAGGTCAGCATCAACAGTTATCTGTATTTTCCCATCCGATCTCTTGATGGAGGCAATAGCATTCTCTGGGCGTACATCGAGAAAATCCCCGACACGATATGTCCTTCATGCGAATGCAAATGTAATACCCTGTATATCTTCTGGAGATACATCATCTTGGAATTTTTCCAGTTTTAGTACCACATCCCTATCATTTCCGCTATCTTCTATTGTTCCAACTTTTATGCCATTGATATTCTGTGTTATCGTACCATATATGAGTGAAAATGGTATAGAAAGATCTGATAATATATCCTTTCTGAGGGTAAATATAAACTGTCCAGGAGTATCCTGTGATGAGCTACCGATATTCTTGGTACCAGGTATCTCTCTAAGTCCAGACTGAAAATCCTTGGATATCTTGATAAGTTCTGAGAGTCGCTCCGGACTATCTGCGATGAGATTGAGTCCAACTGCCTTGCCACCTGGTGGACCATTGGCAAGTGCCTCACTCGTTACCTTGAGTCACTTGGACTCGAGAGGAGCAAGCTTATGGAGAACCTCTTTTTCAAAGTCATAGACACTCATGAGTCAGAGCTCTTTGCGAGTATCCTTGAGTATGAGTTCTGTACTGATGGACGTTCTATTCTTACTGGTACTGATGGATATAGTTTTTATCTCCTTGTATCCAGCAAAAAGTGGCGGAATATCTCAGACCATCTCTACCATCTTCTCTGTTGTTATACCAGGAGTTCCCTCGATAGCGAAGTTCACGATATTGTTATCATCCGAAGGAAAAAGTTCAAAACCAACACGAGGCGCCAAAAGAGCTGATCAGACAAAAAAGAATACTACAGGAATCAGGATTGACTGTCGTCTGAGTGTCTTGTTCATGAGGAATTTCTTGAGTACTCGCTTGTACGAGTTGATCATCGCCTCTATAAATCTCATTCGAAAACTTCTCTCATTATCTGCGATCTTTGTTTTTCATTCACGTTCTAACTCGAGGAGTTCACGCTCATCCTTGTCAGCATATTCGAGTATCTCCTCGTTTTCACGATACGTATTCTGCCTACGTGTAAAAAGAAGATACAGTGCACTATTCACGGTAAGTGCCAGTATGAGACCGAATGTCAGAACACCAAAAATCGTAATAGGGATATACGCGAGGAACTTGCCGAGGATACCAGGAAGTGTCATCATCGGAACAAATACTACAATCGTTGTAGCCACTCCAGATATGATTGGTACCGCATACTCCTTGATAGCAAGCAATATAGCACTTTTTGGATTGTACCCAATCTTGATCTTGGAACTCGCGGCCTGTACAATCACGATAATCGTATCGATAGCGATACCGAACGAGAGGATAAGAGAAAAATTCGTAAGGAAATTCAAACTATAACCCATCGCATAGAGGAGGATAAAAGTCGCAAGGAAAGCAAGAGGAAGTGTCACACTCGCAAAAACTGCTTCCTTGAATCATACAAAGAGGTATATGACAATAAATACCAATACAAGGGTAGTTGTCGCCTCGCGAGCAAGTGCCTTATAGTCTTCGCGAATGGTCTCGGCAAGGTCAGAACCATAGATAAATCCAAGTCCCGAAAATTCAGGTGTTTTAAATATCTCTTCAATATTTTCTTTTGCTGCATCACTTGCTGCGAAGATACTATATCAGTCTGTTTTGTTGATGGTAAGTCAGATATATTCTTTTCCACTACCACTGTCACCAACTATTACGAGATCCTGTGTGGTACTCGCATAATCACGCTCTATACGAGATATCTCTCAGAGAGTGATAGTTCATCAGTTAGGGATAGATAGTGGTGTTGATAGGAATTCGAAACTAGAAGTATTTTTTCAGGAGATACGGTAGTCATACTGCTTGTCTCCGAGAGAAAAGTTGCCAATAGGAAGGTCGAGATTGAGTGACTTGATAGTACTCGCAATAGTGTTGAGGTCTAAGCCGAGTGCATCTATCTTCTCTTTTTCAAGTATTATCTCAACATCATAAGCATCGACACCTCCTGCCCCACCCCCAATAGGAGAAGAATCAGAACTATATCAGATATCCACACTCTCTATTCCAGGTGTTCACTTGAGGTGTTCTTGTATCTGTTTTGCCTTGTCGAGGAGGTAGGAACGACTCTCTGAATTATCCTCATCGTAGATAAGTATGGAGAAGGCACGGCTCGTATCTGTCTCTATCTCTTGAATATTGGGGTCAAGGGCATCATCAGGAAGAGATACTCGTGCGACATTACTTCGAACTTCATCGAGAACATCCTGTACAACTGCATCAGTCTTGAGAGTGATGACAACACTTGAGACGCCAAGAGATGATGTTGATTCTATCTTATCAATTCATTTGATATCTTTTACTTCCTTGTATATCTTGTCAGTGATAAGGCTATCGATATCCTGCGGATTCGTTCCTGGATAGACTGTCGCTATAGATACTATACCGAGCTTGATAGACGGAGAGGATTCTTTTGGTATATTCATCGTTGCAACATACCCCACAACTATGAGTAGGAGTACGAGAAGGTATGATATACGATGATTTTTTATCCAAAATCAGAAGAATCATGCCTCAAATTTTTCGATGAGTTCTGTTTGACGCGACATAGTTGATAGTTAGGTTTATTCTGGCTGAACCGTGAGTGTATGTTTTGTTGTATCGTAGTTTGTTGTATCAGTGAGTATCAACTGCATAGACGGATCGATGGCATCAATTGTCTCTACAAATCCTGAACGGATTGATAAGATTTTTATATTTCTTGTTGCGATAGTCTCACCAGAGAGATATCGTATCTCTCACTCATTCTCAGCTATGATACGTACAGCTTCAAGTGGTATATTCACGAGTCCAGCCCCATCGATAGATTCCTTTGGATAGAAAATAATGGTGGCAGTCTTACCAATGGCTGAAGTTCCATCTGTAACTGACATACGCAGTGTTGAGAGGAGATTCTTCCCTGCAACAGAAGAGAGTGCTATAATAGTTCACTTATATTGCTTATCCTCTACTGATATCTCAACTGTCTCACCAACGGAGAGAGTACGAGCAAGATTGGATTCGATATCGAGGACGATCTCTGGCTCGTTGCTCGTGAACTCTGCTATAGGTGCACCTGTAGCTACCGATTGTCCGACGCTTGTAAGAACCTTCGATATAGTACCACTTACTGGAGCACGCACAAGAAGATTATCAGCATTGCGACGAGCAAGTTCGAGAGATATTTCTGCTGACTTCCTAGAACCATCGAGTTGTGTGAGTGTTGCGTTTCTGAGAGATTTTGCATTTTCATAGCTATTCTTCGCTTGTTCGAGGGTGAGTTCTGCATTTTTTGCTCGTTCCTGGAGGTCTATCTTGGTGCTTTCATATGTAGTCTTGAGATCCATATCGCTCGCAAGAAGAGTTACTTCATCTGGAGTAAGTGCACGATCGAGTGTTGCAATAGCAAGCTTGGTTGCTGTTTCTGTTTTTTTATAATTCTTAAAAAATGAAACCGTCTGTCACTTCCATGCATTGTATCCTGATTCGCTTCATCCAACTTGACTCCTATATCCATTCCAAGCAAGCATCCAGGCATCTTGTTGAACTTGTGGTAGTCCACCACCGATAACATTGTTCTGGAGCATATAGAGCATCGTATCGAGGTAGTCCCTGAGTTGTGTATATCCCTGAGCAATCTGTTCGATATCTGCTTCTGGATCTTCTCGATTGAGTTCGAGTCATTTTTCGATTCGAGAACGTAATTCTCCACGAAAATTATATACAGCATTCCATTTATTTTCAGCATCAACCTTTACATTGCCTATTCTTGCACCGAGGTATGATTCCCAACTATCGTTGGTGTACTCGAAAACTGTAGTGATACCCAGTATCTTGTCTCATTCGTGGAGATATTGTGTCATGGACTTCTCAAGTTCTGTTATATAGCTCCTGAAACTTTCATTATAAGCATCAAGGGTTTTTTTGTTTCCACTTACTGTGAGGTCATACTGAAGCGCATTGCGATCCAAAAGTGTCTTGTATGCTTGATCTGCACGTTCGTATGCGATACGAGCATTATCAACTGCACTATCGAGGTTGATACTTGTTGTCTCTCTACTTGCATTCTGCATCTTGAGAGCGTTCTCAGCCTGGGCAAGCTGAAGATCATAGTTCGTGAGAGTATCTTTGAGGCGTGCGATCACTGCTCCAGCCTTTACTTGCGAACCTTCCTTCACTTCGATCTTTGAGACTTCACCAACTCACTTGGCACCCAGAGTGAGTGTTGAGCGTGCAGTGATACGTCCAGTTTTCTCTACTTCTTCTTGGATACCATCGCTATCGAGCGAATACACATCGACAAAAAATGGGACCTTCTCCGTAGAAACTGTAACAACTGCCTCTTCTCAGAGAGAACAACTCGAAAGCACCAAAGAAACAATAAAAATGAATCCAAAAATAAGATTTTTCATACAAGTAAACAATATCTAAAAAATAATTATGCTATATTACACTCTGACTTGAGGAGGTCGATAAATTCTTCCATATCTTCAGCCTTGATAAATCCTACGAATTTACCATATTTTGTCATCGTCATGAGTGTGTCACCCTCACTTATCTCGAGCATATCACGGACATCTTTTGGGATGACTATCTGACCCTTGGTACCAACCGTAACAGAACCATGCATCTTGACACCAATAGTAGCCTTCTTAGGGAGGTCATTTTTCTTAGATCCGAACATAAGTGAGAAAAGTTAGAAAAGTAATACAAGTAGGTATTGTAGAAAAGAATAAGAAAAAATCAAGTTGATTTCGTGAGAAAATACATATAATAATTCTTGCATGTATTTTTTAATAATCTAATACGTATGCAAGTTATCAAACGAATATTTTTCTTCCTCCTCACGAACATAGCAGTGCTAGCACTTCTCTCTGTCGTGATGCTTGTTATCAATATATTTTTCCCAGGGCTTCTCGATGCCAATGGTGGCATGAACACTATTATTATATACGCTGTAATATTTGGTTTTGCTGGATCTTTTATCTCACTCGCAATATCTCGATGGATGGCGAAACGCGCCTATAGCATAGTCCTACTCGACCGCAATACAGCACACCAAGATGCCAAGCTCCAAGTTGTCTGGGATACAGTCGAGCGTATATCTGTGGCAAGTAACATCTCTATGCCAGAGGTTGGATACTATGAGTCTGCAGAACCCAATGCATTCGCCACTGGGGCAACCAAGAATAGCTCCCTCGTGGCAGTCTCTACAGGACTCCTGAATCAGATGGACAAGGGTGAGATAGAGTGAGTTGTCGGTCACGAGATGGCACATATACTCAACTGAGATATGGTAACACTCACACTCCTTCAAGGCGTGATGAATACATTCGTCATACTCTTCTCTCATATTGCTGCTCGTGCGGTATCAGCACTTCTCTCTCGAGATGGAGAAGAAAACGGCCTCTCATACCTCGCATATCATGGAGTCTACATGCTCTTCCAAGTACTATTCGGTGCCCTTGCCATGCTCGTCATCATGTGGTTCTCACGCCTTCGTGAGTACCGTGCAGATCTCGGTGGTGCTCAGTACACGAGCAAGTCGAAGATGATATCAGGACTCCGTAAACTCCAGAAGATGACAAAGATAGTTGATACAGAACCAAAAGATGCAAATATGGCAGCATTTATGATTACTGAGCCAGATTCATTTTTCTCAACTCATCCATCACTGGATAACCGTATCCAAGCTCTCGAAGAGAACTACAAGCTCGCATAAATACAAAACCTCTCACAGATTTTGAGAGGTTTTTTCGTAAATAATAAGGGTAAATATATACGTTCTGGACTGTAACTCTACCCATATGAATTCTCCTGTATCAATGTGTGAGCGGTGTGACGGACTCTGTTGTCGTGTGTATGATATATTCGATCAGACAACAGGGAAACTTGTCAAAAAAGCATGAGAAAAGTGTGGATACCTCGATAGCACTAACCGCTGTCGTATACACAAAAAGTGGGATAGACATGCAGGATACAGAGACTCTTGTGATGTATATGACTGTCTGGAAGGTGGCCCTATAGTCACGATATTCGCTCGTCGTATGCCAGAGACGACACCTATGCGTCATGCTATCATATCAAGTCTCCTTGAGTCTATCCGACTCGCCATATTAGCCAATCCTGAGTCTCGTAAAGAGATACTCCAGTACACTGCGGAACTCCTCATGCATATACGCATAGATGAGTCACTCATCTTATCAGTAAAGGTTGCGCGCGTGAAAATAGAGGGATGGAAAGAATAATAGAAAAATCCTCCGTTTTGGAGGATTTCCTATGCCTTTGTGAGTATCTCATATCCAGTCTCAGTCACGAGTATCGTATGCTCCCACTGTGCTGAGAGTGAACCATCCTTGGTTCGCACTGTCCAATCATCTCGATCGAGCTTGGTCGCGAACTTGCCTGAGTTGATCATCGGTTCGATGGTGAATATCATCCCTGCTTGCATCTTGGGTCATGAGTTCCTGTCCGCCTTGTGGTAGACATACGGTTCCTCATGGAACTGTACACCAACTCCGTGACCTGTATATTCACGTACCACAGAGCATCATTCTGCTTCTGCATACTTAGATATTTCGTACCCTATATTTCAGAAAAAATTCCCTGGTCGCACTTGGGCAATCCCGATTTCCCAAGATTTTTTGGCTACTGCGACGATCTTCTTGGCTGCGTCACTCACGTCTCCAACAGTATACATACGACTCGCATCACCGAAGTATCCATCGACAATCGTCGTGACATCGATATTGAGGATATCTCACTCCTTCAGTATCTCGTCTGCGCGTGGAACTCCGTGACAGATGACATCATTGAGCGAGATACACGTACAACGAGTATAGGCGCTTGCTCACTTACCCCACTTGTTATTCCCGAGATAATCGATACACGCTGAAGTTCCCCCATTCGAGAGGATGTAGGTATTCATGATATTATCGAGCTCAAGCGTGGAGACGCCAGGGCGGATATATTGCCCTATCATATCTAGGGTCTGTGCCGTGAGCTTTCCTGCCTTACGGATTCATGCTATCTGTTCAGGAGTTTTTATGAGAATCTTCCCCATAATTAGTTTTTTATAAAAATAGATTTGCAGTATAGGAAAAAGTGAATATATTGCAAGCAGTTGACAAAATAATGTATTATGCTAAATAAAAATTATAACGAACGTACTCTTTGAAATCTCGCTGACGATGCGATTGCTCACCTTACACTTCAGATGGGTGTGTCGGGGTATTCTTGAGACACGATACATATAGCCAATAATAATGTATCCTTCTCTGTATTTGAAGCTGATGAAATGAATACCGTAAGAAAAGTGATATTACTCCTTATTGTTGCTGTATCCGACTATGACGATGAGAAACTTATTGAGAAATGAGTTGTAGAGCTTCCAAATGACTCATACGTAACAGGGGTATCAAAAAAAGATTGAGGAGACTTATTTGAGGAATTTCCTATTACAGCAAAAGCATACTGCCTAGATTTGGCTTATAATCTCCTTGCGAGGAAACTTTCCGATAGGAATACAGCCTTATTTAGAGTACTATTTATATGTACATGTTTGGAGTTATGGAGAATGCAAATACCGCCAGAGATAATCGTATGACCAGCATGAAAAGATGTTCACTGGTGAAATGTTATATTAAATCTTACAGGAAATTTCTCTAACAACGCTCAAAAAAATCTATCAATTAATGGTTTTGGTGGTTTTATAGATTTCTTAAAGATTGAAGTAGATAAAATCTCTACTCAGGAAATTCCAAGGAATATATTAGAACACTTATATAGTAAAAACAATGTAGGCACGAAAAAGGAGTGTTCTCTTGTACAATGATACTTATCAAAGATAATGCAGGAATCAAGAAGTAGTAAACTTACCCAATTACCTCCCTCGGCTTAGATCCATCAGCAGGACCAACAATTCCCATAGATTCGAGGATATCAACCACACGTGCTGCTCGACCATATCCGAGCTTCAGATGTCTCTGAAGCATAGAGGTACTACATTTCCCTGATGAGCGGACGAGTTCAATAGCCTCTTCGACAACCTTGGGATCCTCATCTCCATACATATCACCACTTGCAGAGCCCTCATAGTTCCCTCTATCTCCGTCAACTATAGACTTGTCATATATCTCTTCGAGCATCGCAGGATCAATAGTGCGCTTGATATGTGCAACCACACGCTCGACCTCATCTGTCTCGACGAGGACTCACTGGAGACGATTGGTTGCCATAGCACCTGTCGGGAAGTAGAGCATATCACCACGACCGAGGAGGTCTTCTGCTCCTATCTGATCGAGGATGGTTCGAGAGTCAACGTTGGATGCTACGGTAAATGCTACTCGTGATGGTACATTGGCCTTGATGAGACCTGTAATAACATCGACCGATGGACGTTGTGTTGCGAGTATCATATGGAGTCCGACTGCACGAGCCTTCTGAGCGATACGAGTAATTGCAGATTCAACCTCTTTTTTGTTGCCACTCATCATGAGGTCAGCGAGCTCATCGATGATGATGACAATCGCTGGCATCTTATCTTTCGTAGGGACTTTTGCATTGTACTCATCGAGATTACGAGCATTCAGTGGTTTCAGTGTACTATATCGTCGCTCCATCTCTGCCACTCACCACTTGAGAGCATTGAGAGCCTTGTCTGGAGAGTTGATAACTGGCGTAAGGAGGTGTGGTATGCCATCATAGACTCCGAGCTCGACTTGCTTCGGATCCACCATGATCATACGGAGTTCTGATGGAGTGTTCTTATACAATAAGGATAGGATAAATCCATTCATCCCTACTGATTTTCCTGAACCTGTCTGTCCTGCTATGAGGAGATGTGGCATCTTCGCGAGATCTCCGACGATAAAGTCTCACTGGATATCTTTCCCGAGAGCGAGTGCAAGCTTGGACTTGTGTCCGCGGAATGCTGTATCTTCGAGGACTTCCTTGACTCCTACTGTATCACGTTTTTCATTAGGAACTTCGATACCAACGAGACCAAGTCCAGGGATTGGTGCTTGGATACGGATACTCTTGGCCTTGAGTGCGAGCGTGAGGTCTTTTTTGAGAGCTTCGATTTTAGATAATCTCACTCATTCAGATGGGCGAAGACGATACTGGATAACCGTCGGACCGACACACTCTTCCTCCATCTCGACATCGATACCGAACTGGAGAAATGTCTTTTGTATAAGGAGTGACTTTTCCTCTATCTCATCTGGAGTAACGGTGTTGATATGCTTGACCTCGTTAAGGAGTGAGAGTGATGGAAAATCCCATGCCCCAAAATCCACAGCCTTCGCAGGGGTTTTTGACTCAATAACTTTCCCTTCTGGAGTTTCGAGAGGGACTTTTTTGGTCATAGTATCACTCTTGCCTCCACCGAACATCCCTTTGAGGAGGGCTGCTCACTTCGGCTCATGAGCTGATACTTCTGGCTTTTTTGCCTTATGGAGCTCTGCTATCTTGCGTTCGAGTTCTTCAGCTTTTTTCTTGTAGACATCATCAGACTTGGATTTGCGAACTGGGATATCCTCTTCATAGTCATCCGCAGGCAATATCGCTTCACGAACACGAGAGAACGATGGGACAGAACTCCGCACCTTGGAGAGGAGAGTACGATATGAGATACGGAGAGTGAGATAGAGCGCAGCGAAAAAAAGCACAATCAAAAGGATAAATGCACTCGAACGCCCGAGGAACTTCTCAAGGACTCACCAGATATTGAAAAAGCTCACATATTCAGCCACATACCAACCGATGAGTGATGTGAGTGAGATATAGAATAAGAGAATCCCAACGAATCGTGCTATCGACCAACTCGCCTTCTTCACGAGTATCATGATACCGAGGAGGATGAGTATCGGTGCTGCGACGAATCTATGATACTCTCCGAAGAGATACATATCGACTTGTGTGAGATACCTACCGAATACACTTGCCTCTCGCGTCGCAAGGAACATGAGTACTCCGAGCGTGACGAGGATTCCTCATGCGAGGATATTCTGGAATTCGTATGTAAAAAATGAACGTTGTGTTGTAGTTTTTTTGCGAGCCATGGGCGTATTATATGAAAAGTATGACTCTATGCAAAAGGAAAAAGAAATATAATTATACGCTAAAAATTAGAAATATATTGACAATCGTCTATTTATACTATACTAATCCTTAATATGTTAAAATTCTCTCACATACCCGTTACAGATAGTATTTTAGATACTAAATGAGTATCTTATGCCAAAGGGCGACTATGTGATACTATTGAGAGAATCATACATAGATGATGAGATCAAGAATTATCAATAAGAGAAAGTGTAAAATATTGAAGATTTTATTCAGAAGCAATAGAACTGCTGTTTCCATGAGAAGATGATGAGATTGATGGATCTATGTCACACTTTAAAATGCTAGAAAATAGGCAAAAACTAATAGAACTCTATATCTCCCAGTGAATTAATAATCAAAAGTGAATTAATCAGGCTCTTTTGCAACAATGGCGTGAAGCACATGAATGGCGAGATTCAAGAGTCACAATTTGAGATAGATACTTTTATGAAATATCTCAAAATATACATGGAGATGTTGCATTAGCGCAGTATCCATTAGTCGATAAAGTACAAAGTGATCTATTTGGAAAAAACTGGTATACTGTTGGTGATGTTAAAGGAGATATCATCTCATGTTATCAGGAAACCCTATGACTCGTAGCAGCCCTTCTGCGTTGATATATACTGGCATGATGAGATATATGAGAGTTAGAAAGAGTGCTACAAGAGCTCGCAGGTCAAGGTATCAAGGGAGTTTTTGCTACAGATAGTTGAACAAAAGAAGATTCGGTAAAATCTTATCTGTGAAGCATTGATAGAACCCAAGTTCACCCAAAATATCTTTGATTCTTTATACTCTTACATCCACCAAGTCAGTGATACCAGACAGCTTACAGCTCGGACCTAAAAGAATTTGAGTTCTGGGTTGTAGAAAAAACAGATACTGGTTTCCTAGAAAAAAGGATCCTAGGAATTCCTAGTATTGATATACCAAATATACTCAAAGAATTATGTATTTTATCTTGAAGAAGTTGAAGTTGACCAAGAATGCTTATATCAGAATATATTAAACTAAAATCCCCGTAAACCATTGCGTGGGATTTTTTCTTGATTTTTCCACCTTTTTCCATAGAGTTCAGGAGTCAAAAATACGGAGCAAGATTTATCGACTTCGTCTATCGCCTTCGCTCGAAATGACAGGAACATGGAGAGGTCGCATAGTGGCCTAGTGCACACCCTTGGAAAGGGTGCGTATCGCAAGATACCGGGAGTTCGAATCTCCCTCTCTCCGCCATCATATTATTCAAATTTTTTACTATTCTCTTCTATGATGAATACTCTTGCTAAGCTCGCACAGAAGCCAACAGACCGAAACATTCGCATCACTCGTGTAGTTTTTGCACTCATACTCATCGCAATTATCTACTTCGGATACGATGTTACTGCTGTGAACTTCGGACTCCCTACCGAGCTCAAGTACGGACTCTACCTCTTCCCTGCCATCGGACTTGTTCGTGGGCTCCTCGATCCAGGAATTGTGAGAAAGTGAATCTGGAGATGGGTTATCACGGGACTCGGAGGACTCATGCTCCTCATCTCACTCATCCTCATCGATGACGTACAAGAGACTACAACTACAGTTATCCCAACCACTGTATCAGGCGAGACGGGCGTCAGTATCTCTGATCTCACTGCAACTCCAGAGTCATCATCCCCATTCTCTCTCTCGACTGATAACTGGTTTGGATTCTTCGGGCCGATACTCATAATTATCTGATTCCTCCTCAATGGAAAGAACATCACGATGAAGAATGAACGATACGGAGAAGTTATCAAAAAGATACGAGTATAAAAACAGAAGTTTAAAAAAGAGCAGAAAAACCTGCTCTTTTTTTGACAAAAAGAAAAATACCTGTTACTATTCTTATGTCTACTTCGTGAAGAACGGTATACTTCACATGCCAACCAAAATACATACAAATAATACCTGTATAATCTATACAAATCGTGCACACCAAAAAGGTGGCACAAAACACAAATACACGAGCTGGTCATCCTCAATCAACAGACCAAAACGCAGTAGACCATAGATTTTCTCAAAGTGAAGATAAGAGAAAATATAAAATCCCCACTCTCGGCTCAAAAATTTCATTTTAATAGCCACGTTATGAGAGACGGGGATTTTTATTACGCACCAAACTTAAACAACATCACATCTCAGTCCTGGACGATATATTCTTTCCCCTCCATTCGGACTTTTCCCTTCTCACGAGCACCACTCCATCCACCGAATTCAACAAGGTCTTTCCAATTGACGGTTTCTGCTTTTATGAACTTCTTCTGGAAGTCAGTATGTATCACACCTGCAGCCTCAGGTGCTGTATCACCCTGATGGATTGTCCATGCGCGCACCTCTATCTCCCCTGCTGTGAAGTAATACTGGAGACCGAGAAGTGTATAACACGTCTTGATGATCGCATCCATAGGATTGAAGTCGATACCCATATCTGCAAGGAACATCTTTTTGTCCTCTTCAGAGAACTCGAGCATATCCATCTCGATCTTGGCACTCACAGGAAGGACTGGAATCTTGGCATCAGTAATCCCTGTGATAGTACGGAGTTCTGATTCTGGAGTATTGACCTTGTCCTCTGTGAGATTGACCGCATAGATGAACGGCTTGTTCGTGAGGAGATGGAGATCATATATAGACTTTTTCTCTTCATCAGTCATCTCCATAAGAGATGTAACCTTCCCATCTTCGAGGTGAGCCTTGAGGCGAGCATAGACATCTTCACGAGACTTGGCTTCCTTGTCACCTGCACGGACCTTTTTACTATTGTCGCCAATTCGCTTGTCGAGGGTCTCGAGGTCAGCGAATATGAGTTCGAGGTTGATAATCTCGATATCTCGCTTCGGGTCGACAGAACCTGATACATGATGCACATTGGAGTCATCAAAAGCACGCACCACCTGAAGAATCGCATCAACAGATCGGATATGTGAGAGGAACTTGTTTCCGAGGCCTTCGCCCTTGGACGCTCATTCGACGAGTCCAGCAATATCGACGAATTCAACATTGGCAGGAATAGTTTTGGCTCCGTTCACTACAACGCGTATCTGCTCGAGACGGTCATCGTTGACATTCACGATACCAGTATTTGGTTCGATAGTACAGAATGGGAAGTTCGCAGCCTCGGCTGCATATGACTTGGTGAGAGCATTAAAGAGAGTGGATTTACCAACATTCGGGAGACCGACGATACCAACTTGCATGAGAAAAAAGAAAAAGTATTAAAATTCACGTATTACCTTCGAGGAACTATCTTTCAGTGAACTGGGCTGTATATCATCAGTGAGGACACGATATCCACCGAAGAGTGCTATCAAGACAACGAGAACGATATAGATCCTAAGAACAGGATTGATATATCGTGAATACTGTCTGAATTCACCTATGTGCATCATCACAATAGCGATAAATACAAAAAGTGTGAGAACACAGAGAATGTATATGCCAAAAAGAATCCAGTTCATAAATTCTAAAAAAGTAAAAGGAGTATATAATATTTGGATTATTTCGCAAGAATAATAAGAGAATATTATACTAATTACAGAGGTCTTCCCCTGAACGTCGTATCTCAGTACGTCCCGTTCTCCGATCGAATACGATTTTTTTGGCCATATCTATGTATCGAACTTGGATTTCGAGAACGTTGGCATCAGCAGGAAAAGGTGCACTTGCACCAGTAAATGTAGTTCCATTTTTATCTATGATGATATCGACGGTATCCGTCATCCCACTATTAGTTCATCGGCATCACTTGATAGACTGGATCTCGTACTTGGGATCATTGTCAAAAAATGGAGAAACAAGTGTTCCACTGAGAACCGTAGGGACATAATGCCAAGAGACTCCATGATCGATACTTCCTGACCTAGATATAGTAATATTGGCTCAAGTTGTGCCTGTACTATACTGATCCATGCGTCACATCATCACAGATACAGAGCTTGTATGGAGAATTCCTTGAATCTTATTAGCGATACGCTCAGCTTTTGTCATATTTTCTTGTGAACGAAAATTTATCTGAGAGACAAGAGCAAACATTGAACCAATTATGGCTATAACCACCATAATTTCTATCATTGTAAAGCCTGATTTGGAAAAAGAAAATTGCGTTTTCATAGCATTTTTTTATGATATACGGGAAGTGTATATTTTCTTATCCTTTTTGCAACATGAAATCATCTATCCTTTTCGTCGCTTTCGGTTGTATTCTCAGTTTTGGACTCACCTCAACTCTCTCAGCAGCAAGTGGTGACGCCGTTGAGTCTACTACCACAGAATCGGTTGTCCAAGTTGAGAATCCTCTTCTCATCGACTCTATAGATACTACAGATGACATGCATATCAATGTTGTATTCAACCAGGATGTTATCCGCGAATCTGTACGTGTACGCATATCTAAGCAGAGTGACGAGTCCAATGTTCGTATTGACTCATTCACAGGCGGGGAAGATGGTCGCTCTATCCAGGTTATACTCTCTGACTCTCTTGAAGCTAATACATCATACAAGATGACTATCATCAGTGCTATCTCTGAAGATGGAGTTATCATCAAGGATGGTGCTGACGGAATCAAGGAATTCAGTACTCCAGAAGATCTCAAAAAATACGTCGAAGAAACTATCGAGCTCAGCGCACCTGCCAATCCGAATGCAGTAATCGTAGAAGCATCTGGATCTCAGACAGGAGAACAGACTGGTGGTACAGTTCTCCCAAAACCAACTGAGCCAACCGGAGAAAATCCACTCCCATCTACGACAGCAGAGGAACTCCCACTCACAGGAGTCAACTCAACAATATTTCTTGCTGTTGCTGGCGTACTTGCTCTTATATTTGTATTACGTAGACGCCAAGCATAATACATCCACTTCAAACCGAGCTAGCCTCGGTTTTTTATAGCCCTCTACCAAAATCATGGAAAAGAAACATATTGACGCTACTCTCGTTTTTCTCATACTTGCCCTCGTAATATTCGGGCTTATTATGATGAGCTCTGTAAGTGTGTACTCGTCCAATACTGTAACAACGAAGATGGTTGCTCTTGGTAAACTCACAGAAGGTAACAATTATTTTTATCTCTTGAGACACATGATGTATGTGGTTATCGGGGTGGTTGCTCTTGGTATCACATCGAAGATTCCATACACTTTCCTCGAAAAATACGCGAAACATCTATTTGGAGTTACACTGATTCTTCTTATATTGGTACTTTTTGTTGGTGAAGAGTACAATGGTGCTAAGTGATGGCTCAATATCCCGTGAGTACCATCGATTCAGCCAGTAGAATTCATGAAGATAGGAATCATCATCTTCCTTGCATACTTTGCGAAGAAAAAAAGACATGTTATCAGTAGCCTCTTTGATGGATTTATTCCGTATTTTCTGATTGTTGGAAGTGTATTCTTTCTCCTTATTCTCCAACCAGACTTCTGATCTATACTCATTATTGCACCAGTGGTTATTGCTCTGTATTTTGTGAGTGGAGGGAGCTCTCGCTATATTGGCTTCTCTATACTGATATGTCTTATCGGCGCTGTCAGCATCTATAGCATAGGAAAGATAGACCTAAAAAATAGTGAATGAAGGAATACAAATCCCCTCAATTATATCTCCCAGAGAATTGATAATTTTATACGAGACAACAAGGAGCTCATCGAAAAACCAAACCCAGATGGAAAGGACTATCAGACAAAACAAGGACTCATCGCTATAGGAAGTGGTGGATTCTTCTGACTTGGATTCTGAAAATCAATACAAAAATTCTGATATCTTCCTGAAGTTCAGTGAGACTTCATATTTTCAGTTATCGTAGAAGAACTCTGATTCCTTGGTGCATGTGTACTCATAGGAATCTATCTCATGATTGCATATCGCTGATATATAATTGCCCGTTCAGTCAAGGATATATTTGCTCAATACGTTGCGTTCGGAATCACAACACTTATCTTTGTTCAGGCAGGGATCAACATCGGAGTCAACCTCAATATCATACCACTTACAGGAGTTACTCTCCCCTTCGTGAGCTATGGATGATCTTCCCTCCTCTCTATGATGATATGTGTCGGAATCCTCCTCTCTATCTCTCGACATCGTGAATACCGTCCACAGAAGATTACGGATATATTCTCAGCCGAGAGACGTATTGTAATCTAAAAAAAGACCGAATATTCGGTCTTTTTTGTGAATGTACGTAACTAGATATCCTGATGCTCTATTGCGCCATTGGCGTACTCGCCATTTTCGTCCATTGGTTGCCAGCTGATGGCATTGACTGGACACGCAGATATAGAGTCATCAACATCACATCCTTCGTAGGTATCGAGTTTTTGTACACGAGAGAGTCCGTTGTCATCGAGTTCAAAAACGGTTCCAGATATAGCAGTACAAGCACTACAACCAATACACGTTGAGTTAACGTGTGGTTTTCGGAGCTTGGCGAGTTGTTCGGGAGTAAGGAGAGACATAGAGGGTAATAGGTAATATTGTATAGTGAGTAATTAATCAAAAAAGTATATATACTCTTTTGATTTTTAGTTTTTATCTTTTAATTATTGATTGTTTTGTTTGCCTATTGTACAAAAATGATTAGTATTCGCAAGTAATTTTTTGCTTTCTTATGAAAATTTCTCTTAAAAATATCTCTGTTTTTGATATCTGTTTTCGAATACTACTTATCTTGCTTCCTTTTACTACCATACTCTCGATATGGATGAAGCAAAAATTTGGACTTGGAGGTTTTGGTTTTTATAAAGAAGGACTCCTAGCTCTCATGTTCCTCTCTGTTGCTTGGTATCACGTACGTGGTAAGCTCAAGATACAGTGGTCATGGCTTGATGGACTCATCCTCGCATATATTGTGACGATGATTCTTGTGAGCTTTTTTACCACTGGAATTCCTGGGATTATCTATGGCGGTAGATATGATTTTAGTTTTCTCCTCGCCTTCTGGATACTCTATCATGGCTCAACACTCCTCTCTGGACATGTGAGTTATTATCTCAAGATATTTCTTATCTCTGGAGGTATTATGTTGTTCCTCTCAGGACTCCTAAAGTGGCCACTCTCAGAAGATATACTCCTATGGTTCGGATACTGTGGTAATCCCTCTAACTGGCAGGCCTGTGACGGTGTTCCACCAATATTTCATGGGATAGATGGGGCCAATGTGCGTAGATTCCAGTGACTCCTCGATGGACCTAATACTATGTGAGCCTTCCTCATACTATTCTCTGGTATATTTGCATATTATATGCGTATGAAGCGAGAGTGGTACTTCGTGACAGGGATCATAATGATCGGACTCCTCATGATGATTGTCTATACATACTCTCGCAGTGCACTCCTCGGAGCACTCTGAGGCATAGGTGTTGCCGTAATATGGAGCATCAGGCCACTCTATAAAAAATACAAAAAACAATTCTTGACGATGATTGTAATAGGGATAAGTATCATGGGAATTCTTGGGATAAAATACGCAGACAGTGCTGGAGCAATACTCTGAAGGGCTGGGTCAACCAAGTGACACTTCGAGCGTATGCTTACCAGTATCGAGCGCTTCCAGGAGCATCCTATGGGTCAGTGACTCGCAAGTTCTGGACCTGCATATAGATATATCATAGATGTGGATGCGAGCAATATGGAAGAAAAAGATAAGTTCTATATCCCCGAAAGTTGGTATATCCAACAATTTGTCGAGTGAGGCGTCATAGGAGGTGTGCTTTTTCTCGCCATCATGCTTCTGTTGTTCATTGCTCTCGTTGCCAAAAGTCCTATTCTCGGAGGGATGTTCGTGGGAGTTGGTATTATGAATCTTTTTCTCCATACGTTTGAGTCAAGTATCCTCGTGCTCCCTCTCTTCATGCTCATCGGACTCCTCCTGGGGGAAAAGAGGAGAAGCCATAAACAATAATCCCTGTGATAAAAATCCTCTTCGCATCCCGTCTCGTCCATGAAAAGTGAGTCGATATACTCATAGATTGTATAGAGTCTTTTGATCACGATGCTACACTAAAAGAGCAAATTGAGTGGCATATATGTTCTGATGGTGATGCTCGAGAGACTATAATAGAACTCACAAAAAAATATAAAAACGTCACATACTATAGACGACTCTCTCAGGATAAGCTCCAAGAACTCTATAAGCAAGTAGACATCCTCTTCATGCCGTCACGATTCCTTGAGACCTTCGGCCTCACGGCACTCGAGGCACTCACGAGTGGTACTCCTGTCTGCGCGCCAGCGAAGTGAGGTCTTCGTCCTTTTGTCACACTCGAGCTCACACTGGATGAATCACGTCCAGTAGAGTCCTTCCGTGAGATACTAGAAGAAAAACTCCGATGAGAAACATGGGAACTTCCTGATATTCGGAACTTCAGTGAAAAAAATTGGAACAATAAACTCTCAGAGTTATTTGAATCAAGTAGCAATATCTTGATAGTACACGACTATGAGGAAAAAATAGGCTGAGCAGAGTACTATATCGAACTCGTGATAGAGTCACTTCGGAATCTATGAAAAAATGTGTCTTTTTACGGATACAGAGGACAGACGACAGTATGGAAGAGGCGCATTATGTTCGTACTTTCTATATTTGCATTCTGGCGAGGTATCGCACTCTACAAGACACTCGAAGAGAGACAAATAGATACTATATGGATGCATTCAGTACTCAGATATATCGGACCTTGGTGAGTACTTGCCATAAGACTCTATAAGAGAAAACAAAAGATATATCTCTCACACCATGATATCGGACTTCTTGCGGCTTTTCCTCAGGATATCACAGAAGAATCATCTATTCCGGTGGGTTCATCTCTTCAGGAATTTATCCCTGATACGAGCATGACAAAAAAGATCATCAGCGTAGGAAAATATCTCTACGTAAGAATTATCATTGCTCTATTACCAACAGAAACAACTCATATCATATTTGCACCGTTTCTTGAGGCGAATATCAGAGGACAATTCAGAAAAGATACAAAAATAGATACTTTCCCCCATAAGGCTATCGTCCGAACATAGTCTTGAGAAGGAGGATAAATCTCCCTTTTGGCGAGAGGGATATACAGAGTTTCGGTGAGAGCTTGACGAGATAGCCTCCGAACTTTTCCTTGAAGTCAGAGACTCACTTGAGGTGATCATCTGGATTATCTGGATCAGCAACTCAGAGGAAATCATAATATGGAATATTTTTCTTCTTGGCTTCCTGTATTGCGTGCCACTGGAGGAGGTATGAACCCATGCGCTTACGATCTTCCTTGTCTGATGACGATGCACCATAGTAGTATATCGCACGAGCAGGCGTGAAGACGAATATACCTGCAACAATAGCACGGCCTTCTGCCATACCGAAGTAGAGTCCACATCCATACTGAGCATATATCTCACGAAGGAATACCTCATAATATGCACGACTATTCCCTGCGAATCCATCACGCGCAAGGGTATCTCCGAGAAGTCACATCCAGATATCGATATTTTCTTCTGTTAGGGGAACTGACTCAATAGTCACTCACCGCTTGACGGCGAGATTGATATGATACCTCCCCTTCTCTCGCATCTGTGCGAATATCTCATCTGGGGTTCCAGAGAGGTCAACTACGCGGTTGTATGGCGTGAGGAATTCCTTGTACACACGATTTCCACTTCCCTTGAGGAGGAGCATGAGAGGATTCTTTTTCTTATCAACTCAGAGTCCAGAGGCAATCATCCCAGTATCCTCGATTGGCTCAACTTGGAGGAGAACGATTCCTTTTTTTCCTAGCTCCACCTTCAAGGCATCTATACAGAGGGTAAAATCAGACTGAATCTGAACAGTATTGGGTCCAAGAACAAATGCTCCAAGCATCCCAAGCTTGAGCGTACGCACCTCCACCAAGAGAAAGGTTCCCTCTGTATTACCAAAATAAAATACCTCCTCTGCCTGATGGGAGTCTTCGAGTATGCGCTTCCAAGTATGTGACTGCCAGAATGAGAGCCCAGAATCATCGATAGACTCAGGCGGGAGAAAACTATATAACATATGAGAGAAAGTGTAGTAAAATCAAGGAAAAAGCAAGGAAAAAGTTGCGTAAAAAGAGAAAACATGTTATAATTCTCACCAAAGTTATAGGATTATGGGTTCAATCTCATTTCCTAGCTCCTATTTTCTATCTCTTTCCACTATGCTCACGCAACTCGAAGTCAAAAAATCTAGTACCAATACAGGCGTAAAAATCTTCTCTTTCCATGGAGAACTCGATGAGACCAATGTTGACACAACTTTCCCGAATATCATCGCTGATATCGGTGATTTTACTGGTGCTCGTATCCTCTTCAACCTCGTTGAACTCAAGTATCTCAACAGTAAATCTATCGGATATATTGCTGACATAGCTCAACGCACTGAAGACGGAGGTGGCAAGTTCGCACTCTCCAATATCGGTACAGAAGTCCGCGATACGCTCGACCTCGTGGGTATTACTTCTATTGTTCCAGTGTTTGATGCTGAAGATGTTGCTCTCACAGAGTTGTCAAAATAATAAAATGCATTGACGAGAGATATAAAATAATTATTATACAAATATACAATATTAGAAATATGACAGTTTTTTTTCAAACCATCGATAGATCAGAAAGTGTACGAAACACTCCTGAGAAACCATCTCCATCTATACAAGAACAACTTGCTACTCTACGTGCAGAACTAGAAAAAAAGCCAGTAAAAAATATATACGAGCGTAAGGAAATACAGAGAAAGATTAAGCGACTCGAGCGACTCAACTCTGTGATGGAGTGAAAAAATATAGACGAGAAAAATCAGAAAGATGTTGCAGCTATACTCAAGGGAAAAAGCGCGGATACTATCAAAAACTCTGATATCCTCACTCTCCGTAAGAAAGGTGTAGATATAGCTAACCTCACTCTCGTAGACGAGAAAAATCCCGAAAAAGAAATCAAATCCTCTGAGATGGCCGTAGGAGAGAGTTTTGTTGTGAACTTTGGAAGCAATACCTCACTCCGAGATAGGACTGGAGCTGGAGATATCCTCCCGCCAAATATCAAAAATATTACAATTAATGGTGTTCCCTGTGAGAGAAGAAATACTCCCCGTCCAGGATATTATAATGAAAGATGAAAGTATCAGCCAGTATACGATGGATACAAAATTACAATCGTAGCATTGGGCACAACAACAGAAGAAGATACCAAGGCAAATGAGAGACAGTGGAAGAGAGAAAGACTAGAGGATATGATACTTAATGAAGATAAGCCTCTAACAAACATACAAGACGATCTGGATTTAAAAGATGGCATTGAGGAATATAAAAATCGTTCAGAAAGAATAACTAAATCTTTTACCCGTTGAGTGGATACTGTGCGGGCTAACTCATTTCGTCTTTCTGACTCTTGATGGGAAGGGATTGCCAATTCTGTCGGACTCTCATCTGATAAGATAAGCAATGTAAAAGCAATTATGTCTGCAATTGGTGAACACGAAAGCAACTCAAATTACCAAGCAATGGGACAGGTCTTACCAAGTGGTTCTCATGTATGAACTGCCGCAATTTGAAGATACCAAGTAATGCCAAAGAATTGGGTTAGTTGGTCTGAGATATATTTTTGAGAACAACTCGAACCAACAGCTGAAAATCAAGATAAAGTTGCCTTTGCAAGAATGTCTGAATATTATCTAAAGTACTCTCAGCGTTATGGAGATGATGAAGAATCAATATTTAGAGAAATTGCATGAGACTGGTATGGAAGAGGTTCTGCGCAAATTGCATGACACCCAAACACATGAGGATACCAGTGATCTGTACTTGCTATATATAGGAGAATTAGTGATGCTAATCAAGCCTAAAACAATCTCCCCTGCCCCTCATCTCCCGCCAATTCGGCGGGTTTTTTTATGGTGTAGAGTTTTTTGAGTGTATCCTTGAGATCGTATCAGATGAGGGGTATCTTCTCGTTGATGATATCTTCTATGAAATCCCCTACATCGACCTTTTTTGTATCAATCCTATAGATAACGCCCTGAATCGAAAAGACCATCTTCCCATATTCATCAACAGAAACAATCATTGGAATTGAGTTACCAAGTATATCTCGATGAATCTGCAAGAGCTTCTCATATGTCGATATATCCACCACATCGATACTGCGCGCTGGTGCAAGCTCTGAGGCAGGAACTTGTGGGAAGAGAGACTTGAACTCATACATCTTCAGAATATCTCGATATTGTAGCTCCTGAAGTCCAGGTGCGAAAGGTATCTCTTCGAGATTGTCGATGATAAGTGATGTATCGATAGTTGCGAGCTTCTGTGAGAGGAATGCATTTTCTTTTTGTGCTAGGAGCACATCTTGCATCTTCGGTGTGAGCTCTTCGAGGTGTTCATATATTCCCTCAAGTGTCTCATATTTTGAGAGGAGATCGACTGCTTTCTTGGGACCGAATCCTGATATTCCAGGAATATTGTCCGAACTATCACCAACGATTGCAAGATAATCACACACCTGATGAGCAGGAACACCAAATTTCTCTGTGACGTCTGATTCCTTCATGAACTTGCGCTTCATGGCATCATAGATGTGTACATGTCCATCTCGGACGAACTGACAGAGATCCTTGTCTGATGAGATGATGACAACTTGATGACCATTGTTCTCATACTTGTGCACAATAGAACCAATGATATCATCAGCTTCGTATCATGGACGTGCAAGAACACGTATCTTGGCAGCATCGAAGAGTGCAAAAACACCATCTATCTGACTCCTGAGATTGTCTGGCATACGATCACGCTGAGCCTTGTACTCTGGATATATCTCCTCACGGAAACTCCTCCCTACATCAGTGGCAACAAGGAGAGATGCATCCGGATTCTCATCGGCGAGAGACCTCAAGAACTTCGCTACACCGAATATAGCATTCACAGGAAGTCCATCACGAGTAGTCATCTCAGGTATCGCATAGAACATACGATATATGAGGTTGTAGACATCGACGATAAAAAAAGTATTAGACATTTTTTAGATTTTTAGTTGTTCAAGTATTTTCCCAAATATCTCTTCCTGGGTACCACGCGCATCAACCATGATAAATCTATTCTCCATGATTTCCAACTTTTCACACTTTTTATACCCAAGAACTATCTTCTCAAAAAATCCTCTTCACATCTTCTCCCACTTGTCTCATGCAGCGTCAAATGTTCTTGCAAGAGCAGTATCAACATCTATATCCATATAAAATACCACATCAGGAAGAATTCCCTCGATTGCTTCCTTGTTGACAGAGAGGACTATATCGAATCCGAGTCACTGGGCTTCACCCTGATATGCAACCGATGAGAGAAAACATCTGTCTGATACGACCATCTTCCCAGCATCGAGAGCAGGCTGCACAACTGTATGGAGCGTCTGTGCACGAGCTGCAGCATAGAGATAAGCATTGGTAAGTGGGTGCATTTCTTCATCTTCCCATTCTTTTCATTGGCAGAGATGTCGTATATCCTCTGCGATAGGTGTTGATCCTGGCTCACGAACATGAACCACGGATTCAGTACCATACTTTTCACGCAGAAACTCAACCAATTTCCTTGATTGAGTGGATTTTCCTGACCCAACGATACCTTCGAATACTATATACATAAAAAAAAGTTATACTGCAATAGGAGCCTTGATTGCTGGATGAGGATCATATCATTCGAGAGTGAAGTCCTCATACTTGAATTCGAAGAGATTTTTCACTTCTTTATTGAGTTTCATAACTGGGAATGGGTGTGGTTCGCGAGAGAGTTGTTCACGCACTTGATCGAAGTGATTGTGATAGATATGGACATCTCCGAATGTATGGATGAATTCCCCAGGCTCAAGTCCTGTAGCCTGGGCAATCATGATAGTTAGGAGTGCATATGATGCTATATTGAACGGAACTCAGAGGAACACATCAGCACTTCGTTGGTAGAGTTGACATGAGAGCTTACCGTCAGCAACATAGAACTGAAAGAGTGTATGGCATGGTGGTGGTGCTGTATCCTTGTCTTTGATAAGCTCTTCTATCTCCCCAACATTCCAACCAGATATGACATTACGACGACTATAGGGATCATTCATGATGGTATTGAGCGCATTCTGCATCTGATCTATAGTGGCTCACTTTTTTGTCTCCCAAGACCTCCACTGCTTCCCATAGACAGGCCCGAGGTCACCCCAGAGTGCCGCGAATTCAGAATCATTTTTGATATCTTCGATAAAAACAATAAGTGCAGCATCCCACTCGGGACTATAGCGAGGAAGTTCTACATCTTTTCCAGTTTTTTTGAGATACTTGGCGAATGCCCACTCATTCCAGATTTTTACATCGTTCTCTACAAGATATCGGATATTGGTATCACCCGAGATGAACCATATGAGCTCATGGATGATTCCTCTAAGAAATACCTTCTTGGTTGTGAGAAGAGGAAATTCACGAGAGAGATCAAATCTGATCTGATGACCAAATATCGAACGAGTTCCGACACCTGTTCGATCCATGCGGTCTACTCCTGTATCGAGTATCTTCTGCAAGAGATCGAGATATTGCTGTTCTGGATGTGACATAGAGAAAAAGTTAATTGAGTCCAGTAGTGCCGAATCCACCCCTATCAGAAGCATCCATACGTTCCACAAGTTGAAATTCTGGTTTTTCTATCTTGACGAACATTCCTTGTCCGATACGCTCTCACTTATTGATAACAACCTCTTCCTTGCGCATATTGATATATGCAAACTTGACAGTATCATTGTCACCACAATAATCCTGATCGATGATACCGATACTATTGACCTGCATGAGGCCATAGTTCTTAAAAGTACCAGAACGAGGAGCAATCACGAGACAATATCCCTCTGGAGTAGCTATAACTGTACCTGTATCAACAAGTTTCCACTCACCAGGAGCAAATGTGTAATCTTCGAGGGACTCAAAGTCAAAAGCGCAAGCTCCAGGAGTTTTGTACTCAAGAGCTTTCCCGGATTTGTTTTTGATACGAACTTGCATAAAATTATTAGTCAAAAAAAAATACCTCCCGATTATATGAAAAAGAGAGATATTTGCGAATGATTTTTTGAGGAAATTATACTTATTCCTTGTGCATATAGGATGTAAAGTTCTCTTGTCCAGACTTGTAGCGACCAGTATCACGATAGTTCTGACGTGGAGGAGATGTGAGTTCAGAGAAGAGTATCTGTGCTATCTCCATACCAGGACGGAGGATGATAGGTATCGAGCTCATATTCGCTAGTTCGAACGTGATATGGAGGAAATGTCCTGGGTTAATAAGTCATGCGGTATTGTGTACCACGAGTCCGAGACGTGCAAGTGAGGACTTCCCTGAGAGGTGTGTGAGATATATATCACTTCCGAACTCCTCAACACTCATACCAAGAACAGTGACACCAGGCCGGAGCATAAAACCTTCTTCTGCAGTCACAGTGACTTCCTCATACTCTGGAACAATCTTGTTCACAGGATCAATATTGGCAATTGAGTGTGGCTTAACGATGAGGAACTTGTTCGCGAGTCGTATATCATAACTCGCGGGCTGGAGACGCTTCGCATCAAACTCTGTAATATGCACATCACCAGATTCGAGTCCATGGAGGATATCCACATCAGAGAGATACATATCGATGAATAATTAAAAATTAAGAATCTTCAATTATTCTATCTATTTTTTCTGTATTTCAACTCATTTCATATAGTAACGTATAATCTCTGTATACGACTTCCCTTCTTGTGCCATTGCAGTTGCTCCAATTCAGGATATTCCCACACCATGTCAGCTTCGAGTTTTTCATGATCATGCTTGATCTACGACTGACTGAAGGTAGGATATATCTTCACAAGTTTTTCATGTATTTTGTTCACAATACTCCTTGTAGGAAAGTGTTTTCCCATCAGAAGAACTAAAATACCAAGCTTTAATAATTTTATTTTTATATGTTATAACTTGTCCAAGTGTGGATTTTACTTGTTTTGAGACATTCGGTGAGCGCATCTCATAACTATAACCGAGATACTTCTGGAAAGAATCAGGATCATCAGAGCCATCATAGAGATTGGTTCAATATTTTCTATTCGCTCGTTCCATATAGTATCGAGCATAGCTACGGGCTGCAATAGTAATAGTTTTTATTTTTTCTGGATTGTCGCTATTAGAGACTTCTCCAAGCCCACGGAGATAGTCTTCAAGAGGAAGTTCATTCACGACGAGGAGTTTTCATCACTCATTTCGGAGGACAATCCTAGAGCGGAAGAGATTATCATTGTATTTTCGTGTTGTATCCCATGCAGGTATACGTGACCAAGAATCGATACGAACAAGAGGGGCAAGATACGTTATCACTGAGCCTGTATATATCTTCTCTCATACTTTTATACTAAGTCAGTTATTTCATACTATTCCTACTTTTATCTTTCTTACACTATTTCCAGTAATTTTCTGGCTTCAGATACGAAGGTTGGGTATACCAGAACTTACTGCAGAGAGATCGATGGATTGTGTATCTGGGTATGAGAGCTTTATCTTGATTATCCTTCAGCCAAGGGACGGAGTCACTCTGATGAGGTTATTATTTAATGTACTTTTGTAAGAGGCAATAGTCTGCTCTAGTGGTTTTGGTGTCTCTCATGGTCGGATATAGGCAATCTTGTCTTCTTCTGGAATCGGATCTATGGGTCCCGATTGAGTATTGTAGACAAGCTTCACTGCTCCTGTTCTCTTGGCAACGTTGGACCGAATCGTATCGATGAGATCGTAGAGATTCTTGCCTGGACAAGAAGTGTATCATACATCTCTGTGTCCGTGAAGCCTCTTTACCCTTCGTTCTTCTATGATACAGTCTGGTGCAGAATTGGCCGAACACACACGAAATCATACAGTATCTTCAAGTACATTGATACCATATTTTTTGGCAACATATACAGTTATGTCCTCAAGTCATTGGAGTTGTTGTTGTGGAACTGTTGATGTCTCAAAATTTCCCATAAGAGATATACCAACTGTTCAGAGATTATTGGCATACGCATGTGCACCGTCAACATAATCACCTCAAGCTCGTCACTCATATATGGTGCCATCTTTTGCTACTATATAGTTGTATCCGATATCTCACCATCAGCGAGTCCGAGCATGATAGATATATATAGCACGCAGAACTGCCTTATCATCGATGGTGCCTTGTTGGACAGTTTCAGCAGTATGATGGAGGACAATGCGGTCAACTGCACGAGAATATGTAAGTGGCCAGACAAGTTTTTTCCCATTTTCATATCTTTTTCGAGAGACAACCGAAAAACTCTCTGGATGAAGTTCTTGAATCTTATTTCAGATAGCTGACTCCTTTTCTCCTTCCCGTACATCAGATTCTGTAAGGGTTACAACTATTGGTGATCTTCCACGAGCCTCCCAATCGGATATTTTTTTTGCGACAGCACTCTGATCTCTATACCTGAGTGATTCGTCTGCTCACCACTCTCTGCGAGAAGTGATGTTTACTGAATCGGCAGCATAAGACAACATCGACTTCGGCTGGAGTCTGTAAGTATATGAGACAGTATCTGTAGCTATGATATTGGCTACGCTCTCACCTTGGAGTCAGTGAATACGGATTTCCAGATGGGATGTTGGACTTACTATAAGAGGAAATGTGTAATACATTCCTGTATCATCCATATCTTCTGTATCGAGTTCACGCAAGTATCTATTCCCATCGATATACCAAGATACAGTTATATTTTCTGTATCTTCTTGCTGAGGAATAGCAAGGACAAAGGAATTGTACTTCTCGGAAAGCTCAACTGTCGCAGTATGCTCTCCAGAAAAAGAAGAAATTAACTTGATTTTTTGTTCTATTCGAGCATAATCATATACACGTTCGAGAGAAAATGATAAAAGAAAGACTATTCCAGAAATAAGAACAAGAAAAGATGTGAGAAAAAGTGATTTTTTTTGCATAAATAGAAACAATCTGATAGAGTGAACTCAAGTTTTATTATCATAAAGTGTATGGCTTTACCCAGCGAAATCAAGATTTTCACCAAAAACACACTCATTGTGGCGCTCTTTTTTGCTCTCTCACTCGAGCTCTCCTGGGATTATATTGCGCCGATGCTCGGACTCGAGACCAATGCATGATCCAATATTACACAATTTCAACAAGCAGAAGTCATATACATGGGGAGCACTGCTACTGCTCTCTCGCTCGCACTCGGTTCACAAGACTCAACTCTCCAGAACGGAGCCACATCACTCAGCAATAGTGTCATCACGATAGCAGAAGTCCTCGCACATCCAGCTGATGGACAAAAGCGACTCATCAGTACACACATGCAAGCGATACAGACATACGTCAATATCCTCGAGACAGATATCCCTGGACTCCTCGATAGATCAGCGGATCGTACAGCAACCATAGACGAACATATAGCACTCCTGAAACACTATGGAACACAAACTAATGATACAATCATCATTCTCGATGAGCAGATATCAGACCTCAGGGCTATAATAAGCAAAAACACTGAAGATGCGAACCTAGCAAAGTCCGTACTACAATCATCTCTCACAAGTCTCGACTATAAGTGAGTTGATACTGCTATCGCTAACTACGCAACCACCAAGGATTCTGACACACACGCTCGTATATACCTCATCTATCTTGAGAGATTCCGAGATAGCTACCTACGACTCCAGGCTCGCAACAAGACTATCCTCACCGCCATCTCAGAGAATCGTGAATCCCTCATCAAGAGGAGCATCATAGTTATTCCAACAGCAGGAAGTGATATACTCAGAGAACTCGGACTCATACAGACCGAAGCTGCAACCAAGGCGCAAGAGTCACTCGATTAAATATTTGCAAAAAAAATACAATTGTGTTCTAATGACATCATACACATATATATGTCCTCCATGTTTACAAAAATCCTTACATCCACACTCCTCTTCCTAGTAGCTATTGGGGGATTTTTTGTGAGTGTAGAGAAAAACGACTCAATAACAAATACTCTTCCACAGATAACCTTCGAAATAAATCAGACATATGCGGCATGAACGGGGACAACACAATCAGATGAAATGAAAGAAATGTACAATAAGCTTGTTGCTGCACTCAATATAGCACTCGTATGAGTCAACGTGGTTATTGCACCAGCAGTTATCCTTGCATCATGGCTTATGTCACCTGATTGGACAAGTGGTGATGCTTTTGGACTCAGAGAGATCATGCATAAGATATGGATAATTATCAGTAACATTATTTACTTCGTATATGCCATACTCCTTATCATCATAGCGCTTGCGACGATATTTGGGAAAGATAACTTTAGCTACAAGACGATGCTCCCGAAACTCGCCCTCGGTATTCTCATGGTGCCTTTTACTTGGTGGTTCGTCCAATGGACAATATCACTATCCACGGTAGTAACAGCATCCGTACTTACTATACCACAAGAAGTGATGGCAAGTATGAATAATGGTGGCTGGTGGGAGGATAAGAGCATCCCATGAGAGATAATTTATGATCCAACAGAAAAAAAGGGCGAAAATAAAACTCTTACCAAGTTTACAGACTGTAATAAAGCTAATGAAAAAGAAAGTTGCATATCCCCAAAGGATTTTTACGAAAAATGAACTGGAATATGGGCACCACTTGTCGTATATGGGTATGGCATATTCAAATTCCAACAAATTAGTGAACTAAAAGACTGGCAAGATGGTGTATCAAGTATCTTACAACTTGTTCACCAATGAATATTTTGAGTACTTATGTTTCTTGTCTTTGGTGTACTTGTTATCGCATTGATATTTATACTCATGACCCGGGCTATCAAGCTCTGGATATATGCCATGTTTTCACCTCTGTTTACCCTACACTTCGTGGCGGGTAAGGAACTCATGGGGAAGATGTGAGACTGAGATGATACATTTAGTATCAAGGAATTCATATGACTTTGTTTTGTTCCTGCAATCATAGGACTCACCCTCTCATTCTGACTCATAGTACTCTCTGCTGTTATCCTCCCTGCTTCAACTTCTGTTAACACAACTAATTCAGATAGTTTCATAATTTTTTGAAATGCAAATAATACTATAGCAAGTGTTCCCCCAGAGTGAGATAGAAAGCAAAATGACACACTCATTACTTTGGGTGACATGAAAATAAGGTATATTTGAGGTCTCTGATGAGGTGGTGGCGTTGCAACCCAGACGGGCATCAATAGTGTATTTGGTGCTGCATGAACATTCTTCTGAACAATTATCATAGACATTATTGCACTTGTGTTTATATGGACGGCATTCATGGCTGCCAAGTGAGTCAATAAGGCAGTTTGAAAAGCTATGGAACCATTCGATGCAATGGGCAAGAAGGTTGGATGACTTGCGGCATCGATACCAAAATATACACCGCTCCCTATCCCAGGTGGAAGTATAGCTGGAGCAAATAAAGCAGTAAGCCTTGCAGAAAATATGATGCATGAAAAAAGTAATAAGAAATTTGAAGAAAGTGCTACATGACGCTTCTTTGGCGCAGATAAGTATATACCAAAAGATACTGATAATAAAATAACTGAAGCACTGAAGGGAATGGATAAAAATTCAAAAGAATCAATTGCAAAACTCCAAGAAATATGAAAAGCATGAGCACTATGAAGGGAAAGCGCTTACATGTGAGATTCAATTAAAGAATTTCATACATTAATAAAAGATCCGAAATGGCTAGATAAATTTCAGATTGAAGCAAAACTTAGTCTCGATGAGAAAAAAATACTTATAGAAGAAGGATGAAAAGACCTTACAGAACCTGTAAGAAAGAAGCTAACTCAAGTTCTCAACTCAAAATTCTGAACAACACCGGCTAGCACAAAATCATCAACATCATCAAGTACTTGAACAAATTGATTTAGTGGAGAAAAGGCTAACACTGCAAGTGGGAACATTACTCTCAATTTCAATGGACTAAAGATAGTAAGTTGAACTTCAAAGGAAGATATAATTAAGTGAATTAAGACAAAGAAAGCTGAGATAAAAGATGCCAATAAAGTAGATAAAGCAACTCTTATCAAGATACTAGAGGAGTCTGGTGTTAGTTCGGTAGATGCGCCAAATTGGGCGGATGATATACTGAATGATATCACTGAATTAAAGGCATCAGAGTAATCTTATATCCATAAAAAATCCCCTCTTCGGGGATTTTTTATTGTACATGTACCACATCCACCACTCTCCCCTCCTCATCAAGTATTGGTGCTCCAGAATCTCATGGTTCGAGGTATATATCTGTCATGATCATACCAGAGAGCATCTGTGTATGTCCCAAGGTATCATATGCAAGTATAGTTCCTGTAAGTGAGGTGATACTGCCCGTAAGGACTCGATACGAATTCGAGCGTACAACAGGAATTGATACAGTTTGTCAGATTTTGAGGGTATCCGTCTTTCAGATATATTTTCTAGGGTTTTGACATGTATCATTATCTATTCATCGCCTATTATCCAATATACTTAGGTATGCAATATCTGTCCCTATATTCCTCTCTCGTACCTGATATCTCGTACTTCATATCTCATAGCCCATCCTATCATCTCTGACAACATGAGCACTCGTGAGTATCACTTGTTCGTCGATACATACTCACATTCCACGCACTACTTCAGTACCATCAAGGGTTCCGATGATCTCAACAACCCCATCAGTTGGATTGACCGACTGGACACAACTAGAGAGGACTATGAGCAGGACGGGTAGCATGAGATATTTCATAAGAAGTATCTTCGAGAAAAACCCACAAAAGTAAAGGAATTATTTGCAAAAAGAAAGAAAAAGTTATAATTTTTCAGTTCAATTTTTATATTTCTATCTTATTTTCTATGTCTATCCTGAAGGAATTCAAGGAGTTCGCAATGAAGGGAAATGTTGTCGATCTTGCAGTCGGTGTGATTATTGGTTCAGCATTCTGAAAGATTGTGAGTTCACTTGTAGAAGACGTTATCATGCCAATTATTGGAAAACTCACTGGCGGACTTGATTTTTCGAATATGTACTATAACTTCGGTAATCCCGTTGTTGTTGGTGCTCTCACAGATGCCAAGAAGCTTGGAGCAGTCGTTGCTTGGGGGAACTTTCTCACGATTATACTCAACTTCGTTATCGTTGCATTCTGCATCTTCATGGTTGTGAAGGCGATGAACAAGATAAAAAAACCACAAAAGAAAGAAGTGGTACCAGCTGGACCTACTGATATAGAGCTCCTTACAGAGATACGTGACCTCCTGAAGAATAAGTCAGCATAACCCAAATCCTCTCTGCTTTGAGAGGATTTTTTAAAACGATTGAATATTGCCTAATCATATTTTTTTCCTATACTCACACCATGAAAAAAAATATCATCCTCCTCACAGGAACTGATACATACGGGATAGAACAAGAAGTAAAAAAATGGATACGAGTATTCAGTGAGCGTCATTCGGATATCAATATTGACCATATATATCTGAATTCACTCAAAGAAAATGCTTCCATGATTTCCCAGAATATGCTCTCTGGTGGACTTTTTGCTGAGAAGAGACTTTTTGTCATATCTGGTGGCAATGAGAAGCGAGACAAGACCACAGATTTTTTGGGATTCTTTGAACCTATATTCGAGTCTCTTCCTGATGATCACTTCCTCCTCTTCCACTCCCTCAGAGAGCGATGAGTAGACCTCGAGAGGATGATAGCAAAAATCTGAGACGTAAAAAGATTCTGAAATATATATTCAGTTGGACTATGGGAGAACAGATATCCAAGTCTCGACACTCAAGTAATCAAAAAAGTCTTATGAGAATATGAGATGATGGATGCAGTCCTCGAAGACTGGGAAAAGAATACATCACAGAGTCATCTGATAGCATGAACTCTCGAGAGCCTAGAATTATTGTCCCTCTCAGAGAAACTCACACAAGAAGACATAGATGCCATCATCTGAACTCACTGATGAGCCAAGATATTCGATCTTATTGACGCGATAAGCAATCTCGACAGAAAAAAGGCACTGAAACTATTCGAAAAAATAGCAGGATCCAAGTCTATGTTCGAGTTCCTGCCATCATATATCTGACTCCTGAGAAGTGCTCTCTATGTCAAGTATCTTGACCATCACAAGCTCAGCACCACAGGAATCAAGGTACATCCATATGTACTCAAAAAAATAATTGCATCCAAGATATCGTATATACAACTATCCAAACTCTACCAACTCATGATAAAGACAAGTATCGCTTACAAAAGCGGAAAATGAATGAAAGATGTTGAATTATGACGTATTTTTGAAATAGAGCTAGGTATTATATGATTGAAAAAATAAAATATTTCATACAATAGCGGAGTTTTCTGGAATGTATAGCCCTTATTATATCTCTAAATTTTATCCATATGCGTATCCTCCTTGTATCGCTTGCCCTCATATCTCTCGCATCATGCAGTCTCACTAATAAAGGGATTGTCTGAACAACAGAAACATCAACAACAGATTCTTCTGGATCAACTGTAGAAAAAGTTACACCTACTGAAGTAGCTGATGGTACGTACGTTACACTCAACTATACCCTTCGTGACGGTGCAGCAGATGGAAAAATCCTCGAAACAACCCTCTATACTGTTGCTCAAGCCAATAACATGAGCGGAGCAGAGACTGATTTTAAGCCATTTTCTGTCATGATTGGTGCACAGCAACTTATTCCTGGGTTCGAGAACGGACTTATCGGTATGAAAAAATGAGAAGCAAAAACTATCGAAGTTCCACCAGAACTCGGATACGGAACGGGTCCAGTTCTCTCTACAATACCAAACTTTCAGATCTCTCCAGTATTCTCTATCACTCAAGATAAGGCAGTATTTGCTGATACCATCACTGAAACCGTACCACTTGCCGATCTCCCTGAGGATATGAAGACCGCAATAGTTGGTCAAGTATTCACTGGTGCTAACAACTCCACGGCAATAGTGAAGTCTGTAACGGCGACTGATATGACTCTTGAGATTGAAAATACAAACAATCCATTCTACGGAAAAAATATTGCTATTGGTACAACAGCAGAGAGCGTAGAACAAGGAGCATCTTACAAGATAACTGCTATCGAAGGAACTGGTGTAACACTTGAGGTTACCAACAAGAATAGCCCATTTTACAACAAAAAATTTGCTGTGGGAGAATCTATCGAGTCACCAAGTGGAAAAGTTGAAATCAGAGAAATCAATGGAGAAGAAGTTGTAATAGCACAATACCATCCAATGGTTGGAAAAACTCTTTTCTTTGATATTGAGATCCTCGACATCAAGTAATTATGAATATCCATATTATCTCTCTCTTTCCTGAGAGCGTAAAACCATATCTCAATTCGAGTATCATGCAAAGAGCCCAAGAAAAGGGGCTCTTTCGCTATTTTGTATACAATCTTACAGACTGGACTGTGCGCAATACACGACGTGTAGATGATAGACCATACGGTGGGTGAGCTGGTACAATCATCACGATAGAGCCTCTCACCAGAGCCTTACGAGAGATATTCGATGTACATGGAACCATGCCCATCCTCCTTATGTCTCCAGGTGGCACTCTACTCGATGCTGAACATGCAGAAAAACTCGCCATATCATCAGAAAACTACTGTATCATCTGTGGGCACTACGAATGAATCGATGCACGTATATATGAGCTCTTCAACATCACAGAGCTCTCTATAGGCGAATATGTCCTCTCAAGTGGTGAACTTGCAGCACTCGTGGTTATAGATACGATTGTGCGACTTATTCCATGAGTCATCTCTGAGGAGTCACTCAGAGATGAATCATTCTCGAGAGAATTGTGACGAAAAAAGGAATATCCACAATACTCTCGACCTGAAGTTTTTGAATGAATACATGTACCAAATATTCTCCTCTCTTGAGATCAGAAGAAGATCCTAGAATGGAGAACTAATCATCTACGGGACTAGTGGGAATGGGTATACTCCAATAGTTATCTTAGATGAATTCTCTAAGAATCGTATATCTCACTGAAGTGACGGATTCCCTGAGGTTATCGTATTGAGTCGAGAGATATATTCTGGGAGTTTTCAGAGGAGCACCAATAGGTCTTCACTCTTATTCTTATCCGTCGATACGGTGATAATCTTTCATTTATAACGCACACTGAGATTGCTGAATTTTTCTACCTTCGAATCAAATACAACCGTAAGAGCTATGTCAATATCCTCTTTTGTAACTGGATCTGGGAAAGTGAACATTGTGGCATTCACCCGATAAAAATCCGATTCACGAGCAACATCATTGCGTGGTATTCATTGAAGAAGAGTTACTATACGATCGATAGCTGGATCTGTCGTAACTACACCATCAACCCTGATAGTCTCAGATGGATTAGAGGCTTCTATAGTTCATCCTGAATATGATGGGAGTGCTGTCTCACTGGCAGTATTCGCAACGTATGGGAGTTTTACATATTCATTATAGGATTCATAGTCGAGGATCCTAGAGAATCCATGAAAAAGGGTAATCGATTTCTTGATACTCAGGAAAACACTATTCTTGGAATCTACGCCATATTGAGCATCAAGACGATCAGATACAAGGGTGAGGATTCATGCAATATTCTGAAAATCTCGTATGAGTGCTGCATCAATATGGATTTTTGGATCATTTACTGTAGGACGAAATGCTGATTTTAGATAGAGGTATCCGTCTTTATCCTCCATCATGAATGTATGGTATACTGAACGAGTGAGTATACTGAGCATATGATCATAAAAATGAAGTGCAATTCATTGGTATGTTATATTTTTTCTCTGGGAATCTGTAATAGAGTTGACATACTTATCTGTTGAGAAAAGTATTGTCTGGATAAGACTATACGTCGGATGAGCATATACAGCCTCATCTATAAGCAGTCATCTATCTTCCGCCTTCTTGAGAACATTGAATGCATAGAGGGCTATATCAAAATAATCACGTTGCTCAATATCAGAAGATTCAAGAGTTTTTGCGAGTTCAAGTGCTGTTGGAGAATATGTATCAATTCGAGAGAATGTAAGATCTTTCTTTTGTGCAACAAGATTCTTGGAGTATATATCTGAGAGTTTCTGCAAAAGCTGAGCATGAGCAGTCACTGGTGCCTTTCAGACTTCTTCTGATACAGCCTGATATATCTCTGCAAATTGAGGATTGACCCTTGTTCCTCATCCAAAGAGTGCAAATCGACCATCAGTAAGAAATCGTTCCAAGCGAATCTGTATATCATTGCCTACAGCAAGAGTCTGTGCACTTGTATTTATCTCAGATATCTGTCTTCGGAATACCTCTATTGGAACTGTATTCTGGAGTGCGTTGGCAAGGATAGAATCAAGCTTAAGGAGGAGGAAGTGACTCTTCTTTCCTGGATTCATGAGCCAATCATCACGATTAGAAGTGATATTGTAGATTCCTGCTGAAGATCCATATTCCTTAAAAAGATCTATATGAGATACCTGATCATAAAACAGTACATGAAGCATCTGAAACAAGATATTGGTACGGACTGGTAACTTGTACATGAAAAATGCATCCTTGTTATCTGTGGTACTACTCATGCGTGGATTTACGAACTCTATCCCTGTAGTATAGCTCGATGTATCTTGTGTTCCATCTGGCTCAAGAGATTGTAGTACACGAAAGAGATTTGCTCCATCCAAAGTCTTATTCATCTTGGGATCAAATCGGATATACATACCAGGAAACAACACCATATCTGTCATACTCTTCCCTTCCGCGAGAAGGTCGAGCCGTATAACTGCATCAACAGAATACACAGAGATAGTACCATCTTCTTCAGTTCCTACATAGAAGCTTCAATTGGTAACTTGGGTGATATCGAAATCCCCCATTCCAGAAGAGACCTTATAGATACTAAAAGGATCATAGAGAGAAAAAACTGTAGGATATTTTGGATGAAACGTAAGAGTCTTTCATGAAAGTGAAAAATCTTGAAAATCAAGAGACCCACTGTTATCTGTGAGCACGAAGGCTGTTGCGAGAAGTCAGAACTCGATATGGCCAGCATCCCCCTTAGCAAGAGTTGTTGCAGTAGTAGTTTTGTAAGATTCTTTTTGGATATATGACTGAGCAATATCGGAACTAATAATACGAGCAATAGATGGTGTGATTTTTATGGTCTCTTTGGAATTACTCATAACTAGTTCATCACTCTCACCAAAAGAAAAAGAGCTTATGATAAAAAATCCCGAAAGAGTACAAACAAGGACAAAAGTAAGAATGTTTTTGAGAATCTTCATAGATACATGCTACACTAAAGTATAAAAAAATGCAAAAAATTAATCAAAATCACAATCTTTTTGTATGAGAGCATCCAATACCGGAAGAAATCTTGTAGTATCCTGAAAAATAAGTCCTACTTCCCTGTTATTATCAAGAGAATTCTGAGTGAGATTCTGGCTTCAGAGAAAGACATATTCACCATCAACAATGATAATCTTCTGATGGAGGTATGGTTTTTTTACGAGCACCCATGGAAAGATAGAACCTGAAGAAGTTGAAGTATTGGATTCATTGAGTGCTGTACAGATTTTTATAGATATTCATGCATCCTGTTTTTGCTGGAGCAGAGAGAGTATTCGTTGGTCTTCAAGTGTCTGAGTATAGATAGATATATCCCTCTCGGCTCCTTGTAGGAGGGATTCTAGCTTTTTCCGAGCATCTATGGGTGCAATTACCATATATCATGGAATAAGCGAGTTATCCACTCACTTATACGAGAAGTCAGCAACAAAAAGCATCCCCAGGAAAGAGAGAATATTGGAGTCGATACCAGAAAATATCAAATCTCGATTGGTCTCGAAAAATGAACGAGTAAGATTACCTGTACTCATATAGTATCTACTATCAATAACCCAGAATTTCGCATGTGTGAAAGTAAATCTATACGAATCAGCATACACAACTGGAACTCATGCAGATTGAAGTGCCGAAAATATTGTAGCATTTGCTCGTGGGAGTCCGTACACATTTCACTCGAGTATCACTCGAACATCAACTCATCGCTCATGAGCATCTATAACATGAGTGAGTATATCCTTATCTGTCCACATATATATTGCTATCCATATACGCTCTTGAGCAGAGTCGATACTATGCAATAATTCATCTTTGATCTTTTTATCAGGGAGAACCAAGAGAGTATCTGTAGCACCTGGGATGTAGAACTCTCATGATACACTCGGTACGACTTGATTCTCTAAGAAAAAATGTTCCCGATATGCATCAGCACACCCTGTAAAAACAAAAAGTGAAAGAGTAAAAATTATAACTCTTAAACTTTGAGAAATTTTGTAAGTATGAAAATTCATACATGGAAAACTAATGGTGTTTTGAATGAAGTGTCTGGGTAACTTCTGTGGTAAATTCTTTTTTTGTATGATAATTATGGAGTGTTTCAATACTCTCTATAGCCATGCGCTCCTCATCAGTATATCGAGAGAGTGCATTGACAAGAGCGTATACTTTCCCTACCTTGGGAACGTAGTCAGCATGAAAATCTCACTCGTTCGCAGAAGACCGGATAAATATAGTCCCATACTTGAAAAGGAAGCTCCACATACTATGCTTACTCACAGCACAGTCACGAATATTGCGATACCTGACATTCATCGCAAATTGTGAGAATATACCATTACGAACCGAGAGGGTCACTTTCTGATTCCCGATAAATATCCATGAATGCTTCCAGAGATAGTAATTATAATACCCCACTATACCTCATAAAAAAAAGAATACACCCAAAGTCCAAGCCCAAGAATACGTACTCAAAAAATACGTTACAACAGCAATTGGAAGACATACAAATATCCAGTATTTAATTGACTTCATGCATGCAATAATCCAATGCTGATGAGTTTTATAGAGTATCTTTTCGTCAAATTTGGGTGTTGATTCGTGAGCCATAAGAAAGTATGATATCGATTAGTGATGTGGGGCGCCATGTCCATGGTCATCGTGTGCTGGGGCATGAGCATCATGTCCACCATGATCATCGTGATTGCTTGCGTGTCCAGCCACTTCATGGAATTCTACACGATAGTGTGCATCATCTTTTTTCTTGTAGAATCCAACATTGGTTAGGTTGTACCAGATAGAGAGAACTGCTGCACTCACTATATTGGAGAGGAGAATCTTGTAGAGCATGAGCAGGATACCAAGTGGGAGGATGATATCTTGTCTCGTGATTACAAATGTATAAAATACCGAGCTCTTCACTGCTTGGCTATAAAATGGTGTATCTCGAATGAATGTAAAAATCGTACCTGGCTTGAATACATATGCCTGTTCGGTCATATATATCATAGTCGCGAACATCGAAACAACGAAAAATATCGCCGTAAAAAAGTAGAGTACTGTGTATATTGTTGGATGTGTTGGCTCAGCGATGACAAGCCCACCATGCATCGGAAAGAGGACAGCAAGGATAAATACAAGATATATAGCAATACTTACGATAAATACAGAAAAACCAAATGGAAATAATCAACCACTTGATCCAATTGGACCATTCCCCAAAAGAAGAACAGAAAGAAGAATATATATACCCAATCAGACCATAGCACCAAAAGCGGCTTCAAATATCTGATGCAATGAGAGAAAATAATATGCCAAAACTGCGAGCAATAGTACTATCAGAGCAAGACCTGCATCAAAACGAGTCACTGAGAATGTCTGAGCAAGTGCGTCGAGGAATTCCATGAAATATAGAGAAGGATTACCGTGATTCTACAGAATGGAGAGAGGAAATCAAGAGAATTTATCGCAATACTTACGAATCCCTCGTATTTGGAACCTTGAGTCCTGTGAGATATGCTATTGCAAGAGCATCTGCTGCATCATCGGGCTTCGGTATCTCAGTGAGTTTCAATACCATCATGAGCGCCTTTTGTACTTGGAGTTTTTTGGCAAATCCATTGCCTGCTATTCCCTGCTTCACCTGGAGTGGGGTGAACTCAACAAGTGAGATACCACGTTCTGCGAGCGTGAGTACTATCACTCCACGAGCATGTGCTACGTCAATACCATTAGTCACATTGCGGAGGAAAAAAAGCCGCTCAATCCCACATATTTGAGGGTTATACGTATCGAGGAGCTCTCGGAGATCTGCTTGTATCTGGAGGAGTCTGTCAGGAAAAGGTACACCTGCGCGAGTCTCTATCACGCCATACTCAATAACACGAGTAGTCCTGCCCTCCTTCTCGAGGATAGCAAAACCAATAGTCGCGAATCATGGATCAAGTCAGAGGATTATCATGAAGAGGATTATATGAAAAAAGTATAAAACACTGATGAAAAAGTATTGACATTTTAATTATTAATATAATATATAATTATTAGTCACTTACTTAATAACATATGAATACAATTAGCTCAGTTCTTGTAGCCTGAATCACGGCAATTGGAATATCTGGCTGTTCTGTTGAAGTATCAAGATGAACGATATCAAAGATGGAATGTATTGAAGCGGGACAAATCCCAAAATTGACATTACTTCAATTGGAATGAAGTATTCAAGGAAAAGTAGAGAAAATCTGTTGAAAAACAATAGACCAAAGAACATGAATAGTTGATGAGGTGAGTATACCCCTTACAACAATTATAGCCGATACATGAGTATTTATGAGCAGCCAAAGTATGCAAAATTTCAAACAAGAACCAATCAGTTTCAAAACAGAAAAATAACTAAAAAATCATCTCAAACAATCCCTTCTTCTCACTCGCATCGATGAGGATATCACGAGTGAATCGAGCATCAGAATAGCTTACCTTGGACTCATGACGCTTGCGAGAGAATACTTCTCGTTCCATGAGAGACTCGAAAGGAATAAAGAATGCATCGGATATGAGGATATCGAGTATTCATTCTGAACGAATATATTGAACGAATTCCGCTGTTACTCTTCAGAGTAATTCATTATTCCTGACAGCCTGGAGAAGCTGATAAAGCCTGCCTATCGAGAGTGTATATTTTTTGTCTACAAGATTGATGATATCTTGTTCGAGTGAGGACTCTGATTTTCAGAGTCTTTTTCCTGTATTCCTAGTTCTCCATGGAGCCACAAGTCGCTCCTCTATCCATGCATCCAGTATCTTCTGATATGCGATGATAATAGGCAGTGCGTCCATCTGTGGATACTGCTGCAGTGTATTCCAGTATATCTCAGCATCGACGAGTCGCTCGAGCGTATAACGAGGTGCTCGCTCGAGTGAGGTATCGAACTTCTGTATCACCTTACGAGTGAGGATATCGAGTCACTCTGTTTCGAATATGTTTTTTATCGCAACTCGAGTGTTCCTGTGAGATTGTTCCTCTTGGATACGGCTAATCGAGGTTGCCACTTCGCGACGCATCCATGCCTGTGCGAATTCGAGCTTCGCATGGAGTTCATGGTTTTCACGGATGAGATCATCTTTTGTCGGCATATTTCAAAATATGCCACTATTGTAGCATATTTTATATATTCTGTGAAATCTTTTTTATTAGTCAGCACTCGATTCTCCAAAAGTTCGAATATGACCCATAATCTCAGCATAGAGTGAGTCGAATCTCTCCTGTGTTCGAGCCTCCATATTGAGCCTGAGGAGTGGTTCATTGGACGATGGACGGAAGTTCCACCAACTACCATCATCGTAGCTCACTGTTATACCATCGAACATATCATACTTTTCTGAAGTATAAAGTGTTTCGAGTTTTTTGATCGCTGATTGCGGATCTCTCACTTCGAAGTTGGTCTCTTCGAGTGTAACATACTTTTCATACTCCTTCTTTGCTTCGGATATCCGCTGTCACTTGCGTGCAAGAGCAGCAAGGAACACCATACCAGCCATGATACCAGAATCCATATAATAGTTATCACGGAAGAAGTAGTGTGCAGAGTGCTCCCCAGCATAGACAATGCCACTATCACGCATCATATGTTCACGGATATATACATGCCCTACCATCTCACGTTCGTAGTATCCCCCGAGAGACTCAACTGTATCCTGATATATATGAGAGACTGTTGCGTTCCCGATGTATCCTGCATTTTGGTATTTTTTACTGAGTTCTGTAGCAATCACAGATGAGATAATACCAGACGTGAGCACTTCTCCAGTATCATCGAGTATCATCACACGATCCGCATCTCCATCAAATACGAATGCTACATCAGCAGACTCACGAAGAAGTGCTTGTCGAGCATCTTCACGATTTTTCTCATGCATAGGATTCGGGTGGTGGTTCGGGAAGTTGCCATCTGGAGAGAGGAAAAGTGGAATCATGCGAAATCCAGCCTTCTCGGTAAGTCGAGTCATGAATGCCCCTGCTGCACCATTGCCACCATCTGCTACAATCGTATATGCAGAGAAGTCCACATCACGACCAACAAAATCGAGAATATGATCCGTCCAGTCCTCGACAACATTGCGATGCTCGATTTTCTCCTCTATTACTTCAGCGTTATCTGGATTCATAGACTCCATTATCTTCACCATGTCTGGACCATATTTTTTCATGTTATATGGCTCACCATTATGATTCAGACTTTTCATACCATTGTAGTCACGCGGATTGTGAGAGGCAGTGATCATCACTCCTGCCTCGATATCTGCATAGTGACACGTGGCATATGAGAGCATATCAGACGATACAAGTCCGAGGTCGACGATAGTTGCACCAGCGAGATTGGCACCGCGGGTGAACGCAACCTTCAAGCTCAGAGCAGAGAGTCTCGCATCATATCCGAGTGCAATACGCTTGTTCCCAGTGACAGTTGCGAATGCATATCCGAGACGATAGAAAAAGTCATCATCGATATCAGTACCATAGATACCACGGAGGTCGTATGAGCGAGAGAGTATAGAGTAGTTCATAGAAAAGAGTTAAAGATTTTCACAAAATTTAACTGGTTGAGCAGTTAAGTACATTGCAGAAGTAGATATTGCAATCTCTTGTCACATGTCAATGAGTTTCTGAGATAATACATCCGGATCATCAGTAAAAGTAAGGATTACTAATTTTGTAAGTATTTGATTAGAAAAAATAAATCAACCAGCACTAATAATATTAGGATTAAGAATTTTCAAAAACTTTTCAACAACTAGAACCAATACTGAGCGCAGATATTCGAGTCGCTGCTGATTCTCTGGCAAAGTCTCAAGAAAATCATCTATCTCTTTGGATGTTGGAATTCATCAATTTGAAACAAGATTTACTAAATTAGGAGTCCTAAGAATAGCTAAATCTAAGATCTCAGAAGCATCTTTTAATCAATCTGAATTATCTCACAAAATAATATCCTGAACTCTCCCAGAGGATTTTCTATACAATTCCCGAAATAATTGTTGTCTTTTTAACTCAACAAGATTATTAATTTTATCAATGTCTAATTCCGGAAGATTCATAAAAATTGAATTATATGAGTTGTTCAAATTCCTCCACCATCTTCTCTACCTCTCTGAGTCCTGCACGATAGAATTCTGGAGAAGCGATATCGATATTGTACCTAGCGAGCAGGTCACGTGGACGCTCACTGCCACCAGCACGGAGGATATCCTTGTAGTCTTCGACTGAGAGAGAACCATCTTGCACCTTGTTGTAGAGGGCAAATGTGAGGAGGTTCCCGAATGCATACGCATAGCAGTAAAACGGCGTGTGGTAGATATGTGGTATCATCGACCATCCAGACTCATCCTCTGGCGCAATATCATGACGCACCACTCCACCATAGAGCTTCTCTTGTTCTCATCTCCAGAGGACATTGAGATCCTTGTATGTGAGCTCTGCGCCTGTATGTATCTGTTCATGGACTTGTCGCTCGAATACGACATACTGCACCTGACGGAATATAGTAGCAAATATATCCCCGAGACGCTCATTGAGATATTCTTTGTATTCCTCTGTGGAGACGAGAGATTTTACCTTCTCGCCTAATAGCATCTCAGAAAATATCGATGCAGTCTCAGCCATCGAGAGTGGTGAATCATAGACTGGAGCCTCTTGCACCTGAGAGAGGTGTCCATGGATAGCATGTCCGAGCTCGTGTGAGATAGTCGAGACATCACGGAGTTTGCCTGTGAAGTTGAGGAGGACGAATGATTCTTCTCACTTGCGGTAGCTCGCATAAGCACCACCTCGCTTCCCTGCACGAGGAAATACATCGATACGTTCTTCTTCGATCATGCGCTTAGAATAATCATAGAAGTCAGTATCAAAATCCTGCATCACAGAGAGATGAAGATCATAAGCCTCTTCGAATGTGAAGTCCTTGTCTGACTGACCGAGTGGAGCACCAACGTCCCAGACGGAGAAGTCAGAGTCAAATCCGAGCATCTTTGCCTTGGCTTGTAGGAATCTCTGATATATTGGGTAAGCCTTCTCTACTTCACTGAGGAGCATACCTACCACCTCATCATCCATCTCTTCAGAGATATTGCGCTGAGCCATGACATTGGCACCATAACCACGCATCTTGATCTCACTCGTCCAGTCCTTAACTATCGATGTATAGATATTCCCAAGGGATATCTGATTCTGCTTGGTGTTGTAGACGCGACGAAGTGAGCGATATGCTTCTTCTCGTATACCCCTATCAGTATGCTGACGATAACTACGAACCTCTTCTTCGGTGAGGTTCTTCTCCTCTCCTGCTATAGTCATAGTGAATTCATACGAACCTGTGAGCTCATCATGGAGACTCCCTGCGAGTCCGAGTGGACGAGACTTGAGATTGAGGACATACTCTTCACGCTCACCGAGGATATACTTGATACCGTCAGCGGTCGAGAGGAGATCGTTCTTGAATCGTGCAAGTTCTGGAAGAGTCGACCACTCCATGATACGATCATATCCTATCTGTTTCCATGCTTGTGCAACGAAGAGGAGCTTGTTCGCAGCTTCGTTGTAGATATAGTCTACTTCCCCCATCTTCTTGGTCACAGTGAGATCCTGTGTATCGAGTGATGAACGGTAGAAGAGATAGTAACTCGGTGTTGCCATCCGATGAGACATCTCAGTATAGTCATGATAGAATTCAAGAATCTGAGCAGATGAGTCAAAAGTCCCAAAAGTTTTCTCATACTTGTCTGCGAATCCGGTTGCAAGAGGAAGAATATTGGCAATATCAGCATCGAGACGAGGATCACTGAGGTCAGAGTAAAAATATCGTGCTAGGTTCCAGTTGGTTGGGTAAGACATAGTGAGGGTTTTTAGTATTTAGTTAAGAGTTCTGAGGGTAGTGAAGGCTTTTCGGACAATCATATCAAATCCTGGACGCCAATCAGTGTAGTTGTCTATATTAGATTCGCGAATCCATCGAGCCTCGGAGTGTTCCGTAAGGGTAATTTCTGGTTTTGTATCTATCTCGCGGACATAGCAGAGGAAGATAAATGCACGCTCAGAATATTGTGTTGTCATTTCATATCGTTTTTCTGTATGAAAAAGTTGCGTATTGGACTCATCAAGAGAGATATCGATTCCGAGTTCTTCCTGAACTTCCCTACAGAGAGTATAGAGTGGAGGATTCTTGCCATCTGATTTGCTTATCTTGCCTCCAGGGAGTTCTCGCCAGAGTGGAAGTCAGGGATATGATTCAACAACTGTCAAAATCTCATCACCACACTTGAGACAGAGCTTGGTGGCAACGTAGAATGTTTCTTCGTGTATGAGTGGATTATCAGACATGTGAGAAGTATATAAAAAATCCCCTCTTTTAAAAGAGAAAGTTTGATTTTCTGAGATATATATTCCATTCTCAATACTCTTCACTCTATACTCTATACTACTTCTTAAACTTCAGGAACTTGAGGAGTGCTTCGCGTGTAGCCATGATATCTCCCGTGGCTGTATGTGCATCATATCCTGTGATATGGAGTCTATCAGCGATACCTCCAGGCTTGGAGAGACTCGTACTCGTGAATGGAAGTGGTATCTTGTTGTATCTCGCGATGGCATTGGCCTGATTGGCTATCGACTTGGTATCGATGATATCATTGCCGAGCTTTTCATAGAGCTTCTCTCGACGCGCATTGGCAAAAACACTAGCAAGAAATGCTATATCTGCAGTAATATACTGTCCTATGATAATCGGCTTCTGTCCCCCACCGAAGTATGTCTCAAGAAATCCATCCCAATAATCACAGAACTCTTCATAAGACTTACCCATCGCGATACGATCCAGTGTGAATCAGTTATACTCAAGTGAAGCGGGATCAATAATCACATTGTCTGGTGGACAGAGATCCATATGGAAGTCCCCAATAATCTCAAAAAGGTCATCCATAACAATGGCGCCCACTTCAACAACACCATGTTGAAAAGGATTGAGCCCCGTCATCTCGAGATCGAGAACGAGATATGTTCACTTTTTCGGTTGATTTTCCATCAGAAAATTATAATATATCGGAAATGCCGATAGAGCAATATATTTATATTTGTTTTTTTGTCAAAAAATATGCCAAAACCGTTTATCATTCACGATCCGTACTTTGAAAAGGCGAAAAAACTCGGCTACCGTGCGCGGAGTGCATTCAAGCTCCTTGAAATACAAGAGAAGTTCAATATCATCAAACCTCGTATGAATGTTCTGGACGTTGCTGCAGCACCAGGAAGCTTTCTCCAGGTGATTGCCAAGATAATCGGTCAAGAAGGAAAGGCTGTTTGAATTGATATACAGAAGATAGATCCCAACTTTGGCTTTCCCAATATCCACCTCCTACAAGAGAGTATCTTCGAATATGAGAAAATCCGTATATATCTCGATTCACTTGGAATCTGACAGTTCGATCTCATCACTTCAGATATTGCTCCATCAACAACTGGTATGACAGGGGTAGATCAATATCGTTCCGTAGAACTCAATCTCGCAATCCTGGATGTAGCCAAGGCATTCCTGAAGAAGTGAGGCAATCTCGTACTGAAGGTATTCGTCTGAGAAGATGTGAATGATCTGATGTTCCCACTCAAGGAGCACTTCAACAAGGTAAGTAGATTCAAGCCCAAGGCATGTCGTGATAGGAGCTTCGAGGAATACTTCATCTGTATATGAAAAAAATAGTCCGATATATCGGACTATTTTTTAGAATGAGTAACACGCCATAACAATCTCTTCGCGAATAACAGGAGCAAGGTCAATCGTCATAGAGCGGACATCGAGTTGTTTTATATCATCATCGTCTGTTTCTGGATCGATATTTTTTTTCCATGTACGTTCGAAGTTACCGATATTCACGGTATGTATTTTTTCTTCGTAGAGGACTGTGGTTTTGAGGTTCTCAAATATTACACTCACACCCTCATCGAGAGCAATAATCTGGAGTGTGAACTCAAGTGGCTTCTTGAATGATATATCTTCCATGTATCCATCAAAAACTTCTCCAGAAAAAGAAAACTTCTTCGAGTCTCAAGTATATGATGATAATATATCTCCAACCGGAATAGTAAACATACCTAATATCTAATAACTAATATCAACCTAAGCATCCATCGCTTTCATAGCATCGAGAGCTACGGTGTTTCCTGTTTTCTCGAAGAGTATGCGAGCCTCATCTTCGAGCCCTGCAGCCATGAGCGCCACTCAGAGATCATTCACTATCATCATCTCACCAGGTGCAAGGTGATGAGCACGGCGAAGGAGCGAGAGTCCACGAGGGATTGCCCCCTTCATCACATATGCCCAACCGAGATTGCGGATAACTTCAGCGTTGTTGGGCATGAGTGTATTGGCACGAGTGAGCACCTCGATAGCATGATCAAAATCCCCTCTCGCAACAGCAATATATCACTCGAGATATGTCCCTGTTCCACTCTCAGGATGGAGTGTACGAGCATAACTAATCACTTCTTCTGCCTTCTCAAGATTGTTCTCGAAGAGATAGATATCAGCAAGTTCCTCGTAGAGACGATAGTCATCAGTATACTTAGTCAGTGCTTGCAATGCTGCATCACGCGCCTCGATATACTTGTTCTCTTGCTTAAGGAGTTCGATAGATTCGATAACTGCCTCAACCGGATGTGAAAAAGATGAATTCATAGCTCGAATTATAAGTTTTTTGGTAGGAAAATCAAGGGAAAGGAAAAAATTGACAGATTAATTTTATTATGGAAAATAACTTGACAAAGTTTACTAAATGCTATAATAGATGGAAATTAACTATATTTATATGACTAATCATCCAAGTGTACCTGAACAATCTCCCTGAGATACAGAACAAACTTATAAGATTCAGTTTCAGTATCTAGATTGAAGTTGAGATAGTTGAAGGTGACACTCTATAGTCTGAGTACAAACAAAAAATACTAAGAAGATAGTACATTATCTTGAATGGGATAGTAGACGTATCATAGATAGTTCTAGCAATATTGAGCCTGTTGAAAAAGGGCTAGGTGATTCTTGTGTAAATTGTGGCTATCATAGACCTTCTTGGGTTGGGGAAATATTTGAAAAAACGACAAAGTGACTTACTTGTCTCCAGTTGGATAGGCCTGATCATCATGCTCAACGTACTCTCCCATCTGATGATGGTAAGACTGTAGTGAAGGGTTGTATATGTCCTCATCATACTGAACAATGAAGCCAAGAATGGTATGAAAAGGTTATAGATACACAAAAATCTTTTCTCGTTGTTACAGATTGAGAAATCGTATATGATTATTCAGATTTTTCAGTTACTTATGGAAAGTGAGGAGTACCGAAAATCACTCCCAAATACTAATATCATCAAAAAACCTCAGACCTATGCCTGAGGTTTTTTGATAGTCTTGCCAGTTTCGGTTGCGAGTGACTTGCCTTCTTCCTTGAGTGCGAGCTGACCACAAGCAGCATCGATATCATCACCCATCGTATGACGAACGGTTGATGGTATGCCATAGTTATCGAGTGTATCTTGGAATTTTTTGATGATCATTTTTGATGTTGGGAGGAATCCATCAGAGTCACTTCCCTCTCCTGGATTGTACGGGATAAAGTTTACATGTGCGAGTCGCCCCTTGAGAAGTTCACCAAGTTCACGAGCGTACTCAAGTCTATCAGTGACTCAATTGATCATGATGTATTCGTAGAATACCCGCTTATTCGTGATTGCAACATACTCATCGATACTCGCCATGAGGACATCGATAGGATATGTCTCCTCAACAGGCATGATACGTTTGCGGGCTTCATCGTTGGGCGCATGAAGAGATACCGCAAGTGATACCTGTGGGAAGTCGCGAGCGAAGTCCACAATACGTGGGGCAATACCACACGTCGAGACAGTGATACGACGATTCGAGAGGTCGAGCTTCTTCTGGCTACAAGCTATATTGATAGATTTTTTTACTTGTTCGTAGTTGAGCAGTGGCTCACCCATACCCATATAGACGATATTGCGGAGCTTGCGGTCTTCGCGGGCAAGATGATGCACTGCCCACATAATCTGATCGATGATCTCAGAGAACTCGAGATTGCGGATGAGTCCGAGCTTCCCTGTAGCACAGAAGCTACACGCCATAGGACAACCTGCCTGAGAACTCACACAGAGTGTATTGCGACCTGAGAGATGACGCATGATAACAGCCTCGATGAGCTTGTCATCATGTGTACGGAAGAGGAACTTGGTTGTCTGTCACTCTGAATCAGTCTTCTCAGAGTGGAGTGTGAGGGAGGTATACGAGCAATTCTCTACAAGGAGTTCACGGATGTCCTTCGGAAGTGTCTCAATAAGGTCAAAATCCGTAATCAGATTCTTGTATATAGCATTCTCTATCTGGGCATAGCGAAACTTCTTGTGTCCATGGGACTCAAGGAGAGTAATAATCTGAGATTCGTCGTGTATGGAAAACATAAATAATGATAATTAACTGTGTGCCTTTTCTTTTTTCTGGCGGATGAGCTCTTTCATGCGGCGGGCTTTGTCTTGGAGAGGATTGCCAGTCTTGCGAGCAAAACTGGAACCACACCCACAGTGAGTATTCACAGCTTCACCTGAGACAATCCACTTAGTTCCAGAGCGAGTGATGCGGATATCTCTAAAAAAATCTGATTCGGAACCACGAGTATGAAAAGTTATACTATCCTGACCTACGATTTTTGTATCCATTCATGGAGAGATTCATTCTTCGATTTGGACTTTTTCTCCTGCACATCCACGGGCAATGAGAAAACAAGAGACATCAGTGATGTCTCGAGCTTGCCAGTCAGAGATGGTACGAGAATCAAAAATCATAGTAACTGCTTACATTCAAAAATGAAATAAAATTTTCAAAAACAAGAAGTTCGTGGTTTTTTAGAATTTCCTAGAGTCCGAGGAGGATGGCTGCTGTCGTAAAACCAATGATACCGCCTGCAAGTGCCTCAATTGGAGTATGTCCAAGAGTCTCATTGAGTTCATTGCCATCATCTGGAGTGAGCTCATTGAGTGCCTTGGCATGGAGTCATGCCTGGTATCGGACATTCATCGCATCATAGATAATGATGATAGAGAACACAAGACATATCATGAACTCATCACTCCATGGACCGTTCTTGATGCCCATAGAGGTAGCAAGTGCGATAACAAACGTTGAGTGAGCAGAAGGCATACCCCCACTTCCAAGCATATTAGAAAAACTAAATTTTCCTTTCGTAGCATGAACGACCCCCTTTACAACTATGGCAACAAAAAGTGCCGTAAAAGGAATAAGGAGTGTATATGAATACAGGTATGTCTGGAATTGTTCAAACATAGAGAGAGGATTATCGAGACTCGACAATGACGTATTCTTTTTTCCCAGCAGGAGAGACAACTGAGATAGTGTCTCCAACATTCTTTCCAACTATTGCCTTACCAAGTGGTGACTCATTACTAATCTTCCCATCGAGGATAGATGCTTCCTGGGAACCAACGATAATATAAGTGATTTTATCTTTTGATGTGACTTCTTCTACTGTTACAGTAGCACCAACATTGATACCTGCTTTACGCTTTTTTCCTGACTTCTCTTCTTCGATAATCTCATAATTTCCTGGCTTGAGGAGCTCTTCGAGTTCTGCGATACGGAGCTCAACTTGAGCCTGATCATCACGAGCTTCCTGATATTCAGCATTTTCAGAGAGGTCTCCATAAGAGATAGCTTCTTTGAGCTTATTGGCAATCTCTACACGTTTTTCTTCACGGAGAACACGGAGTTCTTCTTGGAGTTCTGCGAGACCTGAAGAGGTAAGAAGAATTTTTTTATCAGACATGGGTAAGAGGGATTAGGAATTAGGAATTAGGTATTACTTTTTTAACAGAAGTGACTTGATAACTGGGAATCTTGTCTTTGGTATCTCAAGGACGATACACTGGGACTCTATCTCTATCACAAGGCGGACAAGAGTATCTGCTTTTGGGGGATTGACATAGAAGCTTCGAAATGGAAATGGTTTGTCTTTATCATTCACTGTGTATACATCAGCACCAACTGCTTTCATATTTTTGAGGAATACATCATACTTGATAGAGAGAGGTATTGCTTTTATTCCCTGCTTAGCATCCAGATATGTAGAGTACTCCGTAGACTTGTCGAATATAAGCAGCTCATAGATACCAGTATTCTGAACGAGGGAGAACTCCAGTGTAGGCATCACCTTGGCAAGGAACTTTCCAGAAATTGGAATTACAACTTTACCAGATGCAGTTGAACCACTCGTTGTCTCATTTTCTAGCATTACCCCTCCTCATTGTGAGGAAGTAAGTGCCTCTACCTTTTCCATAAGTTCATTGATTTTTTCTTCATTCTTTATCTGGTATTTGAGTGTTTCAAGTTCGATAGGTGTCTCTGGTTGTTTGACTGTACTTGTTCTTGTTGGAAGAGTAAATCATCACTCTTTTCCTGCAAGCGAGTAGACAATACTCCCGATAAATACGAGGGCTGTCAGTGCAAGAGTAATAAGAGCAATACGCATAAATACAAGTTAAAAGTTAAAAGTTAAAAGTTCTAAAATAACAACTCATAACTCAAACCACTTTACTTCTTTTTCGAGACACTCGCGAATTCGATCTCAACTGGAGTATCACGACCAAGGAGATTGATCATGATCTTCACAAGACCCTTTTGGGTATTGATCTCGATAACCTTTCCTTCACTTCATTCGAATGGACCATTTTTGACCGTAACATAGTCCCCTGCTTGCATATCTGTCTTGTACTCTTCACTCTTCTCAGTGAGGATACCTTTGAGTTGCTCGAGTTCAGCACCACTTACAGGAACTGGAACCGTACCTGCACCAAGAAAACCAGTTACATTCGGAGTATTACGAACAATATACCATGATTCATTAGTTACAATCATGCGAACAAGGATATATCCAGGGAAGATATTCTTTTGTTTTTTTACTTTTACACCTCCAGCACGTATGGAGATAGAGTCATGTGTTGGGACGAATACATCGAGAAGGTAGTTCTCCAGACCGAATGCCTCACGACGCTGCATGAGTGATTCTTTTACATTGCCTTCTGTACCAGAGATAACGCGGATAACATACCATTCTCATTCTGTTTTTGGAGAGAGAAGATCGAACATAATAGATAGAGGGATTAGAGATACAAATTATTCAGCGATAGCACCAGTGAGGTCAATTGTGATTCCAGTGTTAGTAGAGCCAGTATTGGTTGCACCTGATTGTGAGAGCTTCTGTTCAAGAGCCTCTGTGATATCATCGAGTTCACCCTGAGTAACTGTATCAGATACAGGAGATACGATATCATGAGGGAAAAGTCCACGAACTGCAACGAGTCCAGACTGGATAAGAAAACCGAGGGCCATAAGAAGAACTGTCACAACAACAATAACAACTATATTGTACATCATGTATTTTTTGGTCTCATTGGGAGTAGGCCATACAACATGCTCGAGTTCTGCTTGCGCATCACGAAGGAATTTGAACATAAAAGGAAAAGATAAGGTTTTACGAACGGAATTATATGAAAAAAATGGAGAGAGTCAAAGCATTTTAAAATCCCCTAATGGGGACTTAATGTTGGAGTGATTATAGCGAAAGATTGTGAAAGTCAATATAAAATCCCGATTGCTCGGGATTTTATACTATTCACCAGATACAGTAGAGACCTCAGAGACAACCTCAGTTGTAACTTCTGTTGTTGGTTCTGTTGGAGCAACTTCTGTAACTATAGATTCTATTAAAGCTTCTGGAGCTGTAGACTCTACAGGGTTTGTATCTGAGACTACTTCTATAGAGATATCTTCTGGAAGAGCCTCTTCTGGAATTACTTCAGTTGTGATTTCTTCTTCAGGAGTTTCTTCTAGAGTTGATCCTGTTGTCTCTTCAGCTATTTCTTCTTCTACAAGTCCTACAGGAAGTGATTCTTCTGGAGATTCTTCCGTTACAATAGCAATTACTTCTGAAACTGATTCGATTATAGTTGACTCTACTGGAGCAAGTTCACCTGAAGCTGCTGTTGACGAGGTAACACTTGATCCTGTGACCATGAGTGCTATCCAGTCGAATCGTGTATCAGAAGATACGTTGTTCTGTGTCTCGATAGTGAATCCTGTGACACCCTTGTCTGTGACTCTATACGTGACGAATGCATCTGCACTCACCGTAATGGCTGGGATAGTTGCATATGGTCGAGCGAAGTCAATGCGTACGGAGTTGGCACCCGCGAGGATGACAGCAGTACCGGCCATATCAGCATCTTCGAATACTACACGTTCTTCGAATACTACATCAGACTGGAATGTTACAGACTTCACGAATGTGACTATCTCATTAAACACTGTCTCCATCTGTACGAAGAGCTTTTCAAGAGTCCTGATAAACGCTGAAAGGATACCAGTATCATCAGATGACTCTGTAACTGACTCTGTCGGTACACTCGATTCAAGGGTACCTACTCGTCCTAAGAGAGAAAAGAGAGAGCCTGAGAATACATCCACAGTTCATGAGAGTGACTGTATCTCTGATTGCACTCCACCGAGAGTTGTTATCATAGCGCCAAGGCTTGATGTAAGGGTCTCGATATCTGTAAGGAGATTGGCTACATCTGATTCGCCTGTTCCGGTTTTTGGAGATAGAGTATCTATCTTCGCGAGTGACTTCTGAACCATATATGAGAATCTGTCGAGAACTTGCGAGCCTGAAGCGTTCATGAGAATATTCTGGTAGTCTGACTCATCTATACCATCATAATATGTATTCTCGACGAATACTATAACCGTTCACTCTGACTCACCTGAGAGTCCTGTAAGTGCCTTACCAATAACTCGTCCTGCCTCAGTGGCCCGCATACCAATACCAGGAGTACTGGAAGTCGTGATATAGTCACCAGCTACGATATCACCATTGGAATTATCTACCTTGACTGGCACACGTCCAGCAAGCCCAACGATAACTGGTCTGCCAGTTCCATCTGTATCACCGATAACCATTCCTGGTTTTGTCGATATGATACCGAGACTCTTGTTGTCATATGCACGGGTAGTCTTGGCAACCTGCGATATACCGTTTCCAGCAAGTGCAACGATATGACCTTCACTGAGTGTTGCATCATCTGTATAGTAGACTTCTGCGAGATCGGCACCACGGATTTTGTATGCTTCGAGCTTACTACCTGCAAGGACTGTGAGATTGGCAGCAGTGATAGGTGCCCAGCGAAGTTGCACTGTACCAGCAGTAGTTGCTGTGATTGTACCTTGGATTTTTACATTGAATGACGTGGCAGAAGCATTGATGATAGTATTCTGCATGAGAGTTGGTACATTGTCACAGTCAGTCGTACGTACTTGTGGAAAAGCTGTACCAATAGGCTCAATACCAGACATAGTCACATCACATGTCCAACCAGCAGCACCGAGGATATCGGCCTTCCAGTCTGGCGTGGCACTATTGTTATTGAGTACATTGAGATCGATATCGAATACCCAGGTCTCACCTGCATTGACTGAGAATGCGAGTTGATCATCATTCTGTATAGCAATAGCATTAACCGTCTCAGTTGTAGACTTGGTAATCATCTGAACCATCTCCCCATCCTGATCCCCTATCCATTTCCATGCAGTACCATTCCAGATAGCCTGACGAGACTGTCATGCCTCTACTCGCTCACCGAGCATAGTAAATCCGACAGTACCAATACTATTGATATAGACGATGCGTCCTGCTACTGTGCTCGTTGGAGTTGGTAGAGTAAGTGTCTGATTCGCAGTTGTCTGGGTGATATTGAACGCCGTCTTGATATCAACTGTTGTTGCGGCTGTTCCGATAGCACCACCAGCTGCGAGGTTGGCAACAATCATAGATTCAAAAAGAGTTGAACCAGCGTTATGGAGTGTCGCGAGAGATGCACCAGTTCCGAGAGAAAGTGAACCATTGGCACTGATAGCAGAAAGAGTTGTTCCTGTACTATTTTCCCAACGAGTAAGGTGTCCAGATTGTCCTGCAGCTCCACGTACCATGAGTGCAACCTTGGTTGCTTGTTGATTCGGTATGAGTACACCATAGTCATCCTGGAGTCCATATGCGACAGGAGCATAGTCGATATTGGCCTGACGATTCCCCACAAGTTGGAGTCCCCACCAAGATGTAAGTGCTGACTGATTGTTGACAATAGGTATGAGAGAGAGGTCGAGACCAAGGAGATAGCGAGAAGATTGAAGTGTCCCAGCAACATCGAGAAGTTGTGCTGGTGTGGCTGTTCCGATTCCAAGTCGACCAGTTGCTGCATCATAGAACATACCACCAGTCTGAGTGAGTCCACCTGTAGGGGAACCGAATACAAGTTGTCCACTCGTGAATCCTGATAGCATACCACCTGTGAGTGTTCCAATACCTACATTGTTCCCTACACGAGTGAGACCAGTTCCGAATGTGAGGACACTTTCCTTGGAGTTAAAAGTATTCCAATCAGTAGATGAGAGAAAACCATCGGTTGTTGTATTTGCTTGATTGATGCCAAAAATTCCTGTAGTACCACTATACGTAAGTGGTCATGTGACACTGAGTGCTGAACGAGCACGAGCATCAGTGAAGTAGAGGTTACTTACACCTTCAGTGAGATTGTCTGTATCTTTAGCTCAGAATGCTGTATCAAAACGTGCTTGAGTATAGTAGAGGTTGGTTCCTTCAGTAAGATCTGTAGTTGTTTTGAGTCCAAAAGCAGAGTCGAATCGTGTAGTTGTGTAATAGAGGTTGGTACCTTCTGCTACATCTGTTGTGGTTTTTGTTGCGAGTCTTGTATCGAAGTCAGTATTGGCACGAGCTGTAGTATAGTAGAGATTAGTACCTTCTGTGAGATTAGTTGTAGAACGTGCTGCAAAGTCTGTATTGAATCGTGTAGTTGTGTAATAGAGATTGGTACCTTCTGTTACATCTGTTGTTGTGCCATTCCATCCGAAGAGACCAGTAGTATTGTTGTAAGTAATACCACTTCCTGCTGAGAGGGATGTAAGGTTAATCTTGTTATTGAATGTATTCCAATCAATTGCAGAGAGAGCACCTGTTGTTGTTGAGGATGCGAGTGCGAGAGAGAGTTGCTGTCCTACGAGAGAGAGACCATTGGTTGTTGCGAGAGTAAGAGCATCATGAGAAGCTCCAACAAGAGTTGCGAGAGTTCCTGAGAGAGTTGTGATGTCTCCAATTGCTGTAGTGAGGTTTGAATTGGTACTAGCAAGGTTACCAGAGAGTGTGAGGAGATTTGAGTTGGTTGTTGAGAGAAGACCAGAAAGAGTAGTAATGTTGGAAGTATTGGTTGCAATGTTAGCTGTATTCCCCGCTACAACTCCAGAGAGTGAAGTGAGGTTAGTTCAGAGAGTTCCTACTGTTGAAGTGAGGGTGACAAGGTTACCAGAGAGTGTGAGGAGATTTGAGTTGGTTGAAGCAAGTCCTCCAGAGAGAGTTGAGATATCTGAGAAAAGTGTAGAGATATCAGTAGTAACTCCAGAAAGTGAGCTATTAATGGTAGCAATAGTTCCTGAGAGTGCGTTCTGTGCACGAGCATCAGTGAAGTAGAGGTTAGTGATTCATTCTGACACTCCATCTGTCGTCACAGAGAGGACAGCAGAGACAATAGAGAGAACTCCACCTGAGAGTGAGAGTCCTGCACCAACACCTACACTATTCACACTTCCAGATCCATCACGACCAAGTATCTCTATAGGAGTACCAATTCCACCATTGAGCGTGATAGTATCTATCTGAGCAGATTGAGCAATAAAATCAGAGAGTATTGTTGTACCACTTACAGTGAGGCTTCCAGAGATAGTCTGGTTCCCTGCTATGAGAGAATTCCCTGAGACAGATTGGTCTCCAGAGATGATGCCATTGTTGACAAGAGCAGAATTCGAAGAAGATGAGACATATCCACCGATATTTGCAAATGCTGTACCATTCGGTGTAATAAGTGGTGCAGTACTAAACCCACTCGTCGGTATCTGGGCAACTGGGACAAGAGGAGCAGAATTGAATTCCGTTTCTTGCTCAGTGGTATTTGTATTCTTCGTTGGTTTTTTTGGAAATATCCAAGATCCATCACTTACCTGATATGTTCATGCATTGATAGCATAGACACTTGGCTTTGCCACAAGAGCTGCGCTTAGCATAATATTCTTCTCAGTTACACGCGTTCCAAGCCATGAGTCATCGATAGTAGGATTGGTCTGGATATAGACATATTCCTGCTCAGTAGGTTTAAGTACTCAGATACCTCGTGCGGACGTTCAGAGTATTCCCACTTGCTGAGCAAGCATGAGGAATATGAGAAAAAGCGACAATGGCCGATAATGAGTCGGATGTAGAGTACTGCGTGGAACAGTCGCTTGTGATAGGTGAAAGTGTTTTTGTCTGTGTATTGACATAGAACCTGATATTAGTAATTACCCTTTTAGGCTATCACGTCAATCCACATAAAACAAAAAAAGCAACATATTTCGAAGGAAAAATACATTGACTTATATATATACGGTACTATGAATTATTTTACTGAACTATCTCTGTGAATCTCTGAACTTGTTTTCAAACATGCTCAACAATATCATACCAAACTGATAATGGTCGTGTGACAAGCGCATATCCATGTGCCCAACTCTCAGGTGGAGCATCATAAAGTGGTCGATACACAACCATATCTTCGTGTGTCTCAGAGTGAACAGCAATGTCAATAACCTCATACGTGTGAAGTTCTGTTCCATCGGATTTGTAGTGGCGCCAATGGCTACCAGGAGTAGGTTTTTGCATAGACTAAAATTACTTCTCTAGCACTGCCTTGATTCTTCTTACGCCCGCTGAACTTGACTCTTCTTTTGATATCTTGAATCTTCCCATCTCTGCAGAAGTCTCGACATGAGGACCACCACAGAGTTCACGAGAATACGTGACACCATTGGCACCAACCATAGAGTAGACCTTTACGATATCTGGATACTTTTCCCAAAATGATCCTGAGACACCTGTTTCCTGCGCTTCTTTTTTGTCCATATTCGCGATAGTGACAGTAAGCTCTGATTGTATAGCTTCATTCACATAGTCCTCCACTGACTGTATCTGTTCTGGAGTCATCTTTTCCCCATGAGTGAAGTCGAATCTGAGACGCTCAGCTGTGATATTGGATCCTGCTTGTGCAACATGAGTACCGAGCACCTTACGGAGACCTGCGAGCATGAGGTGACATGCAGAGTGAAGTGCTGTTGTCTCAACTCCATCATCAGCGAGTCCTCACTTGAACTTCCCTGCCGCAGCCGTACGAGAGAGCTCTTGATGCTTCTCGAATGCCTTTTTGAACCCTTCGATATCGACCGTAAATCCATTTTCTTTTGCAAGTTCGAGCGTCATTTCAAGAGGAAAACCAAATGTTTCAAAGAGAAAAAATGCTTTTGTTCAAGTCAGAATCATTCTTCAATTAGCATCATTTACTATTTTATTATTTTCACTTAATACAATGAGTTCGGCTAATCTTGAATAATTAACTTCTTTCAGATATTTTTCAGAGGTTTCTTTGGCTATTTCTTTTACAAGAGGATTAATGGAATTATTCCCTGAAAGACTATTAATACTATCTTGAGTTAGACTTATATCACTAGTTTCTCATTTAATACTTACAATAATTTTATCAAATTCTCTTTCTCAATCTCTTAGAGTTTTGCTAAATTTCCCTTCCTCCATGCTGAGTTCATTTTTTATCTTATCTGCATTATTCTGGACACTCGCGTAAATCCCTGAGAATTGCTCGATATATATACTCGCAATTTCGGTAGTAAATGGAGCCTCATAACCCATCTTATATGCCTCACGGATAGCACGACGGATGAGACGACGGAGGATGTATCCTTGGTCGATGTTCTTCGGAGTGACACCATCAGATATCATGTGAGTAGCAGCACGGAGATGATCAGCGATGATACGAGCACCACGTTCGCTATAGTTCACTTCACCGACAATCTCTCGGATACGAGCAAGTACAGGAGCGAAGAGATCAGTCTCATATACGCTCTTCATCTTGTTGAGTGTTACTGTACATCTCTCTATACCCATACCAGTATCTACACACTGTGCTGGAAGTGTCTCGAGAGTAGTAGCATCGACTCGATTGTACTGCATGAATACATTGTTCCATATCTCCATCCACATAGGGGAGTCAGTTCCCTTATTGGACCCGCGTGGAGGTTTCCCTTCACCCATCCAGTAAAATATCTCAGTATCAGGACCACATGGACCTGTTGGACCTGCCGCCCACCAGTTATCTTCTGCAGGAAGTCGAGCAATACGTTCGTCACCGAAATCAAGTCCATTCTCTTTCCAGACATCTTTCCAGATATCTATAGATTCGGTATCGAGTGGAGCATTGGCATCTCATTCAAAGACTGTCACAGATATCATCTCAGGATCAAGTCCGAGCCACTGTGGAGACGTGAGGAATTCCCAACTCATCGCAATCGATTCACGCTTAAAATAATCACCGAGTGACCAGTTCCCGAGCATTTCGAAGAATGTGAGATGTGTATCATCACCAACATCATCGATATCACCCGTACGAACACACTTCTGTACGTCAACAAGGCGCTTACCGAGTGGATGTGGCTCACCGAGGAGGTATGGTACAAGAGGTTGCATCCCTGCAGTGTTAAAAAGCACCGAAGGATCGTTCTCAGGTACAAGCGGTGCAGATGGGATAATTGCGTGGTTTTTTGACTTAAAAAATTCGAGATATTTTGCGCGGATTTCAGATGCGAGGATCATAGAGGGTAAAAATTGGAAAATAATATCGTGAATTATACACAAAATAGAAAAAAATCCACTCGAAATCGAGGGATTTATAGGTAAGAATTTTCAGTATTACTTTTTTCGAGTATTGTATGCCAATATGAGGAGTCCGATGAGGACAGTGAGGCTCACTCCCCCTATCATGAGGACACTCGGATATGGTACACTCAGAAGCGGGAAGAATATATTTTTGGACTGGAGGAATCCCTGTAAGAATCAGATGATATATCACTGTCCTACGAAGCACACAAGTATATAGCTCAGTATTCCTGCGGATATGAGGAGTATTGGTTCGAGGAAGACGAGGATATATCGACTCATATTCTCTATCTTGTACTGTCTGATGAGTGAGAAGACGTATTCCTTCTCTCTGAAGTATCCACTCAAGAGCAAGAACAAGAATCCATAGAGTATAGCGATGATGCTCACCATGACAGATACGAGTATCCGTGCAATAGTCTCAAGTGTACGCTTCTGTTCGACTATTGTATCAGCATCGAACTTCAGCGTATAGCCACTATATCGAGACTCTATCTCCGCGCGCGATGAGGCATCCATCATGTATGCAACGACTTTGTAGGGAGGACTCTGTGTGTATCAGAGTTTTCTCATCTCTTGATCTGCTGTATCATATGGGATAACCACCCCGAATCAAGGATAGTCACTATCGACATGTGTGATCTTGGAGGTGTAGGTATTCTCTGACTTCTCAGGAAGAGAGAAGAGCTTCGACGCACCAAAAACAAGTGTCACTCCCCTACCGACTATATCTGATTCAGAAAATACAGGGAAAAAAGCATGCGATCAGGCGAATTCGAGATTGTAATACTTGAGCATCTGAGATGATATACCGATTCCATCAGTTCCTCCAGTTGACTCACGTATACTAAAAGTCGGAACATCGATATCGAGAGAAAACTTGAAGAGATCGAACTTTCAGAGGACAGATATATCGAGGAATCTGAACTCGCGATAGCGTTCGATATCAGTATCTTTTTTTATCTCTTCTATAACCGTAGAGGATATTCATCACTTCTCTCTATCAAAAAGTTGAAATATATTGGATCCAGCAGTAAGTGAAAATCTCCTCTCATCTATACCGTCTAGGGTATAATAAGCAATACCTGATGCTATGTTGATATAGAGAAAATAAAACACAAATCATATGCAGGCACTCACAAAAGTAGCAAGCACAATACTCACAGTACGAGTCCAAGAAGATGAGAGATTACGCAAGAAAAAAGAAAACATATTATAGTCTAATAAGAGATCATCCGTCAATTCGATACTCTCGAGCATCTGAGAGGATGAATCCTCTATCATGCGTCACCACCCAGAGAGTTGCATGATGCTCTCGGATATAAGTAGAGAGGAACTCAAGTGCTATAGAGTAGAGTCTCTCGTCGAGATGTGAGAATGGCTCATCGAGGATGAGTATATCTGGTGCTGACACTAGCATGCGGATGAGAGCGATACGTTCTCTCTCTCCACTCGAGAGTCTCTCAATCGGTGTATCGAGGAGGCTTCACACTTCAAGTGTCTCTATACACGTATCGAATACTTTCTCAGAGAATCTATAATCTCAGAAGAGTGAAGGAAACATGATATTTTCTCGTGCAGTGCTCGACTCGAAAAATACAGAATCTGTAAAAAACACTCAGATATGCTCTCTATAAAAAGCACCAAATCAAACATCTCGTGTAGATATCTCCTCATATCCTACACTTCCAGAAGATGGCACATCGATGCCTGTGAGTATACGCAGAAAAGTAGACTTCCCCGAACCAGAAGGTCATCTGAGTATCGATATATCTCCTCGATGTATATCGAGAGTAACATGAGAGAGTATATCCTGCCCTGTATATGTATGCGATACATCTTGTACGCGGATGAGTGGTTTTATTCTATTCTGAGAGGATGTATTATTATTCATAAAATAGACTTAACGAATCTCTTTGCGGATAAGTTCCGAGAAGTCTTGTTCCCCACTTACAGTACGAGCAAGCTCATCGATACGATAGTAGGCACGGGCTTCTTCGAGAGGGAGCTCAGTATCTATCAGTTCTGCTTCGTAGACAATCTGGTCAGAGTGGGCCGGGAGGAGTGTATATTTTCCGCCATCAATCTTCTCTTTTCTCAGTGCATTGGCATGTTGCAATATTGTAGTAGTACAGTTATTCCAGAGAGTGTTATAGAACTCTGGTTCGCGCGTAAGCTTATCAGTACGTATCATCATGGAGCGGAAGAGTGCTTGAATTTTATCTTTTGGTGTATCGATAGGATACATATATACCTGATTACCCCGATAGTTGGTACGGAGCTTGATAACATCAGATTCACTAGCAACTATATACTGGATCTCGAACTCATTGAGGATTCACTTGAGGGCATCAAAGGACTCCCCTCTTTCCTTGCGAAGCTCTGCTGATATAACCACATTCTTACCTCAAGAGAATGAAAAAGAAAGCATAGTGTGAGCAGGTCCAACGCTGTCTGAAAATGGAGTAATGATATAATATACCTTCTCTATCTCATCGAGATCAAAAGTATCATCATAGTATCCTGGCACAAACTCAGTATCTGAGGTCCAAGTATGATTGCGGATGTTCTGAACTGCGATACTATCTCATGACCATGTGATGGTTGGGAGTACTGCATCTTGATTCTCCCAGTCACGATGGAGGGATGGTTCTTTTGAGAGCCACCAAGCAAGTCATACAGTAAGTCATAGTAGTAGAGCAACGAGAATAGCTCGCTCAAGCCAATACCAGAGAACCTTGATGATTTTCCAGACAAAACAGAGAACCTTAGAGAAAAAAGAAAAAAAGTTTTTTATCCAAGAAAAATGTGATGTACTATTATCTTTTTCTTTCATGATGCGGGCACGACGATATGATGTCATATACTCTATAGGGTATGTTATATATTATTCTGATTTCTCATCCTTGAGGTAGCACTTCACCTGGAGAAGTATGAGAATACCATGATGAGTTCGCCAACAATCATAAGAACTATGATTTCTTGTTCGTGTTTATGGATAGCAGGCCTAGATTACGATCTTCATGATAACAATGAAAGTAGGAATGGAACATATGGAAGGATATATTATTTATCCAAAAAAACAAGAATCCGTCTATTTTTTCCCATTGACTCATAGTAATAATATTCTTATATACAAAAAAAGAGACCTCCAAAATGGAAGTCTCTTTTTTGATAAGAATGGATCCCTCGTTTTTCACTCAGGATAAGTATCTTGTATCCAATCGTGCAATGCACTCTTGGACAATATACTTACTTAACTTCAACTGTAGCACCAGCCTCAGAGAGTTGAGTCTTGATCTTTTCAGCTTCATCCTTCTTAACACCCTTCTTGATGTCACCACCATTGTCAGCGAGAGCCTTAGCCTCAGCAAGACCGAGACCAGTAATCTCACGGATAACCTTGATCACTGCAATCTTTTGAGCACCAGCAGAAGTCATAACAACATCGAATGATGTCTTTTCCTCGTCAGCAGCACCACCAGCAGCACCACCAGCCATAACAGCAACTGGAGCAGCAGCAGAAACTCCGAACTTCTCCTCCATAGCAGAGACGAGGTCAGCGAGTTCTACGATAGTAAGAGTTTCAACGAGATCCATGATCTGTTGTGCGTTCTTTGAGAGATCAGCCATAATAAAAATAGATAGAAAATAAATATACTTGATCGAGATTTTCACCTCGCACCTATCCCGATATACGGGACAGGATGTGAGACGAAAATTATTCAGCCTTTGGTTCTTCTGTAGGAGTCTCTACCGCAGTTTCTGCTACTGGAGCTTCCACTGGAGCCTCAGGAGCAACTTCTGCTACTGGAGCTGGAGCTTCAGCCTTGGCAGGAGCAGCACCAACAAGATCACCAACCTTTGTAACACCCTTTGCTGTGATATCCTTCCCTGCAGCATCGAAGAATCGTGCAAGACCAGAGAGTGGAGACATCATAGAACCGAGGAGTTTCGCGAGGAGTACTTCACGAGATGGGAGTGTAGCGAGTTTCTTCGTCTCAGCACCATCCATAAGACGACCTTCCATGTAACCAGCAACGAATGTGAGCTTCTGCTCTTTTTTCCATTCGTTTGCATACTTGTTAGCAACTCCGAGTGGAGCAATTGCATCACCCTTAGCGATAACGAGCGCAACCTGACCAGGAAGAGTATTGATATCAACCTCTACACCGTAGACATTCTTGAACGCGATACGGATAAGAGTCTTCTTAGCAGTGAGAAATATTGCATTCTGTGCGCGGAGATCTCGCTTGAGAGCAGATACCTCGAGAACGGTAACCTTTGTATTTGAAGTAAAACCAACACTTGTAGCCTCTTTGAGGTGAGCCTCGAGGACCGCAAGTTGTTCTACTTTCTTTGCCTTTGATACAGCCATATAATAAGATAATTAAGAGGTAATCTTCTGACGACATGAAGCGAAAAAAAATCGCGCATATCGCACGAACAGTTGAGAGTTTTAGTTTTTGGTTCTTGGTTATCAGTTGTTTCCAACTAATACCCAATACCTAATGCCTAATAACTATACTGTCCATCTCGGTAGGCTATTTTTAGTCCAAATAGGAACCTACGGTCTGCGATAGAAGTGAGCCGATTATAGCGAATATTATTATTTGTCAAAAGTTTTTTTTATATATACTTCCTGTATGAAAAAACTCCTCCTCATATGTGCGATCGTGGTTCTTTTTGCCTGAATATATGCAACCTCTGTAATCAGGATAGTATGACGAGAACTGAACCGAGAATACTGACATATCGTACTCCATGACATCCGTGGCAATACACTCACATCCAAGTGACTCCCATGAGGGTACATGGTTCCCTACACTGGAAGCCTTGATACGACACTATTTGATGCGCTCATATATATAGAGGATAAGCGATTCAGAGAACACTCAGGCATAGACTATAAGGCAAAAATCTCAGGAATACAAGAAAACATCAAGGCCGGTAGAATCGTACGATGAGGCTCCACGATCACAGAACAATATATCAAGAATATATATTTTAGAGGAGAAAAAAGAACAATAAAGCAGAAGATAGATGAGGCTATAGCCGCCTTGTGGATAGAGCAAACTCACTCAAAAGAAGAGATATTGAGAGGATACCTCGACAATATCTACTTCGGCAATAATACATATGGATTACAGTGAGCACTCGATCTCTATTTCCCATGAAAAACTCCAGAAGACCTCACAAAAGATGATATACTCGACATCATCACGCGTATCCATAGTCCGAATATATGAGCATCAGATAGTAGCGAGTGGAAACAGTACAGAAAGGAGACAGCAACTCGACTCGGTTGGGAAGCTGGAACTCCATGACTCGATAGCACATACAGAAGGACATCTATAGAACTCTACCCAATGATAACACAGCGGGTGATACAGTCTCAAAAAAAGTACTGTAAATGAGAAAAGGAAGAGCTCAAAAAATGGACATACAACATCCCACAAGACATGTGTCAACGGGGCTCTATGGATCTACGTCTCTCGGTATCGCTTGAGTTACAAGACTATACCAACAATATTATACAGAAGACACTGGGTCGAATAGAGCAGGAAAATGTCACAGGCAGTGCTGTCTATATATACAATCCAACTGACAAAAAAGTACTTGCATATGTCGGAAATAGATGAGTGAGCTCTATCGATGGAGATATCGACATGATAACACGCCGTCGTTCTGTTGGTTCGATTCTGAAGCCCTTTATCTATCTTTTGGCGCTCAGAGAGTGATCAGAACTCGAGTCACTCATACTCGATGACACAAGAACATATCCAACATGAATCGATGGAAAAGTATTCATCCCACAGAACTACAATCCTCGTGCATATGGACCAATTCGCCTCAGGGAAGCTCTCGGAAACTCACTCAATAGCTCAACCGTACGACTCTCAGAAGCCATCGGAATCGGACGAATATATGACTTTTTCAGAAGTATTGGACTCTCACTCGACCATGATGCTGGATACTACGGATATGGTATATCCCTCGGAACAGTTGAGCTCTCACTCGAGAATATCGTAGAGTCATATAGTCTCCTCATAGATACAGAAGACCCGAATATCTTTCTTATAGAGAAGGCTCTCAGTGATCCTAAGAATCGAGCAAAAACCTTCGGAATATCGAGTATCCTCAATTCATCTATAGGACTCCCCGTCAAGACAGGAACAAGTACAGACTTCAGAGATAATTGGGCGGTATCATACCACAGAGATGCCATTATAGGTATATGGGTAGGCAATGCCGATGGATCAGCCATGGAGGATATCTCATGAGTGAGTGGAGCTGGGCCAATATGGCACACCATCGCCGAATACATGATAGGACGCTGATTGATACAAGATACATGAACAATTCTTCCAATATGAGCCAGTGAGACACTTCTCTGTCTCGATACGCGTTGCCTCAGGAAGGAACGAACATATATGAAGAATCCTGAAAGTATAAAAAGTCGACCGCTTGATAACATCTACTATGAGGAAGACTTCGTATGACCTATGACAGAAGAAGATAAGAAAAAATGGGGTATAAAAAAGGGGGATTAAAATGACCCAATAGAGAAAAATTAAGGATATTTCTCTTGCATAATCATAAAAATACGTAAAATACACAACACTATGATACCATTCGACAAAATATACAGTTGGCTTTTTAAGTCATTCAACATATCGGGAGAGACGGAGCTTATTGAGCGTCTTGTAGGAGATGGATACGCCGAGATTATGATTATCAAGAGGTCATGGATATTTGCATTATTCATACTCTGGATACCAATTGTTATTCTATGACTTTCAGGAATCAGCATCTGGATTGCGTATGATAGTGTAGATATAGATATCATCAAATATACCCTCATAGTTGGGAATATACTGATGTCGATGATACTCATACTATCAACCATTACGTATATCCGTCATTTTAGACGGGTTCATGGTGAGCCGACAATAGAGACTGATACAAAAAAACTCACAGATAATCTCTCACTTGGTGACAATTATTTTAGAAGTTTTTTTAACTGGTCGATCACCAATCAATTCATCCTCATCATTATCATTGTTCTTGAGATAGCAATGGTCGTCCTTTTTGGAAGTCAGATAGGAGAGCACTTCTGGATACTCGCGACGGATACACTCGTCATCATCCTCGAGATTACCTTCCTCAGATATTTCCGCAAGCGGATGATGGATCTTGAGATGGATTACAATGTTGTTGTTCCGGGGAAGGTGTTTTTTGTAAACCAGTCAGGTGTCCTCTCTACAATTCAGACCATCGAGAGCGACAAGATAAAAACGGTTCAATCGTTATTTCCAAGTAAGATAGCCAGTTTTTTTAACTACGGAACCATCAATGTCCTCACTGAAGGTGATACTCAAGCAATGATGGGAACGATGAGTATGTACTATGTGACCAATCCTGATGGAGTTGTTACCAATATCCAGACTCTCCTCGATGAAAAATCCGAAGAGAGAAAAGAAAAGGCAGCGGTAATATTGGAGGAGATTGCACAGGCAACACAAATAGGCAACACAAAAAATGAAGAACAAAAAGAAGAGAGTAAGCGTCATACAATCGATACACGTGAAAAAATACGTGATGTACTCAGATAAAAACTATAACAATTATGATTATTACACTTGGTGGACATCACGGCGCAGGAAAGAGTACTCTCTGAAAAAAACTTGCGGAACATTTTGAGTTCAAGAGATACTCAACTTGAGATTTTATGCGGGAACTCGCAATGGAGAGATGAATATCCTTGATTGATCTCGGACGCGAAGCTGAATCAGATGGTTGAGTCATCGATACTATACTCGACGACAGGCAAAAAAATCTCTGAAAGATAGAAGATAATTTTATTATTGATGGACGCCTTGCTTTTTATTTTATTCCTCATGGAAAAAGAATTTTTCTTACCGTTGAGCCACTAGAGGCGGCAAGAAGAATATTCCATGATGAATCACGATTGTGAGTAGAAACCCATGAAACAATAGAGCATGCAGCAGAAAATATCGTCGTACGTAGAAATAGTGAAGATGAACGCTATATGAAGTATTATGGTGTACATATATACGATATGAGCCTCTATGATATAGTTGTTGACACAACAGATAGAACTCCAGAACAAGTGTTCGAAGAAGTATTAGCAAGACTCAACAATGACTAGTTCATATTCTCAAAAACATATCCTCACAGAGCCTCTCGGAAACAATGCCTTTGCTTGGCAAGAACGAGAGGTTTTGTATGGTCACTCACCTACTCTCATCATTCCGAGTCTCATAGACGGAACTATCGAGGACGTGATGCTGTGAGACGATGTAGTATTCGAAGAGTGAGAGGATGGACAGATACGATCATGTACAGGACTTCGAAACTTTGTACGACTCCGTCATTGCGACGTAGGAAGCAATCCAGCTAATAAAAAAGGTATTCCTAATATTGTTTCTGGATCGCTTCGTACCTCGCGATGACAGATACAGGCAGAGATACTTATCTTCGACAACCACAACCATGCACTCTACTTCTGGCTCGAAGCAGTGAGACGATGAGTTGTTGAGACAGGATTCGAGCTCATACATATCGACGAGCACTCAGATCTCTGGGATAACTCAAATAAGCTCGATAGAGATAGAGCAATACAAGACGAGCAATACTCTTGGGATTTTGCCAATCTAGAGTGCAATGTTGGAAACTATATACGGCCAGCACTCAGGGCTTGACTCATCTCAACTATGATACGTATAGAGAACGAATACCAGATAGATGAGTATATGGACTACACTCCATCAGAGAATAGTATTCTCAATATCGATATCGATATATTCGCCCCCGAACTCGACCATATTCCTGAGTGAAAAAAGATAAAAATCATCAAAAACTTGCTTGGGAAGGTAAAATATGTCACAATAGCAACATCACCTTACTTTATAGAGCAATGAAAGGCTATTGAGAAATTACATCAAATTCTAAAACAAGAATAAAACCACTCTATTCTCCAGATGAAGTAAGTCTCATAGAATCATGGATTGAGGATTGATTAAGAATATTAAAAGATACAGGAAAAAGTGTAAATTATGAAGAGATGTGTCAGAGAATACTAGATACGATTCCTGGAAACTTTCTTATAATTGAATTTGAGAATCTAATTATCTGATGGAAGAGAAAATTTAGTGAGAAGTATTCAAAAAGAGATAGAAGTAATGCATTCAAGGACTTTATCAAAGAATTACACACAAAATGATTAATAAAGAATGAAGTGCACTGACTAACTGGTAGTTTCTCAGAAAAGATAACAAGTATAATACAAAAAAACTCAACTAATTAGTTGAGTTTTTTATTTTTACGTCGCTGCATTCATTCATCAAGTTTTTTGATATGATCGTGATGCTGATGATCATGTGGCGGATGGTCTGAGGTTGCATGGGGAGATGTTTTTACTCATCAATCCCCTTTCTCTGAACTCGTACTCGCAAAAACACCAGTTACAGGGATAGAGCAGATAGTAGCGATGATGATGATCCTATAGGAACGAAACATAATATGTGTTTTTATATGTATTTATAAGCATATTTTAGCATATATTAATATATTGACAAGTATAATTTTTATTTTTATATGAAAAACTCGACATTTTAGAGTTTTTTGCTATCATGCGTGGCATGAAAGTAGTTCCCAATAAGACCATCATCGAGAACAAAAAAGCCCTCTTTGACTATGAAGTTATAGAGGAATTTGAAGCAGGTATTGTCCTCTATGGCCCGGAAGTCAAGAGTCTCAGGGCTGGTCAAGCCAATCTCAAGTGATCATATGTCACCCTCCACTCAGGTCGTCCAGTCCTTGTCGGATGCCATATATCAGAGTACAAGTCCAATACTGGAACCAAGTTCGAACCAAAACGAGAACGCAATCTCCTGATATCACAGAAGGAGATATCCAGACTCCAACAGAAAACCAAAGAAATGTGAGCAACCATAGTCCCTGTCGAGATATATACCAAGGGCAATCTCTTCAAGGTACGCATCGCCCTCGCCAAGTGAAGAAGAAAGTGGGAGAAGAAGAATCTCCTCAAAGAACGTGACCTCGACCGCGAAGTCGCAAGAAAATTTAGATTTTAGAAATCATTAAGTTATCTTTTTAATTTTTGCTTCTTTATTTTCACGAGCTTTTAGAATCTGTCAGCGAAATTTTCATAAAAAATACAACGTCTCTGAATTTTGTATTTTTAGAAAATAAGCTGATATCAGATTCAAAAGTGAGTGAACGAAAAGAAGAACCTTTTGTTACTTTTCAGTTATGAAAAGTAAATATACACCATCTTATGCTCAACGAACGTTTTACATCCTACTTTCATGATACATTCTTCCTGTGAAAAGAAGAAGAGTTTCAGTCTTTTTTATCAGCAATAGAACAGCCGATTCCTCGTACCATCCGTATCAAGGAGGGAAAAGAGAAACAAGTACAAGAAAGTCTCGAAAAAGATGGTTGGATACTTACCGCAACCAATATCCCAAGAGTCTACAGCATGGATAGGAGAGAGGATTTTGATCCACTTGAGCGTCGTCTCGGATTTTCTCTTGATCATCTTCTTGGGAATTTTTATATCCAAGAGCTTGCTGCTGCTACTCCTGTAGATATACTTGCGGATAGCACTATCCAGACCGATAACTTCCTCATACTCGATATGGCATCGAGTCCTGGAGGCAAGACAACTCAGCTTGCAGAATACTATCCCAATTCTTTTATCATAGCGAACGAACCAACCCGTGAACGCATACCACAACTCCTTCAGAACCTCGAACGCATGGAAACACCGAACGTTGGTGTGACACTCTATCCCGGACAGTATTGGAAACACCTTCCAGAGACTTTTGATCGTATACTTCTCGATGCTCCATGTAGTGGAGAATGAACCCTCTACAAGTGAACCGATGCTGTGAAACACTGGCATATCAAAAACATCAAAGATATCTCTCGACTCCAGACCAAGCTCCTTGATGCAGCACTTCATAGCCTCAAGGTTGGTGGTGAGATGATATATTCAACTTGTTCACTCAATCTCCTAGAAGATGAGTGAGTTGTAGAAGCAATGTATGAAAAGTATGGAAATTCATTTGAGATACTATTTCAGAAAAAGTTCTGGCCACATATCGACGGAACTGGGGGGTTTTTTATCACCAAGATACGCAAGACTCAGAGCCTAGAACAACAGGAAAAAAGTTGACTCAGATGAGGAAAAAATGACAAACTCAAGGTATTCCGCGGGGATACGTATCCATGGGAGTTCCAAGATGGAGTCAAGCTCTATGAGCACGACAAGAAGATACTCGCCGTAAAAAATAGTCCTCATGGACTCATTGACACCTACTTCATGCGATTCTGAGAACAGATAGGTAATATCGAGAACTGACGGTTCGAGCCAAGCATATGGTCAAATCGCTATATAGATACTACAGGACTCGAGACCTACAATATACAGGATGAACTCATACTTGATAGTTACCTCAGAGGCAATCCTCTAATACATGAGTGAAAAGATGCCTATATACTCATCTCATATAACTGAGAACAGATAGGTCTCGAATACAGAAAAGATAATACAATACAAAATACATTCCCAAGAGACTGGCGTAGAAAATAAGAAAACCCTCCATTTTGGAGGGTTTTTCTGAGGATACTGATTAGTTCATGAGTGAATCAATCTTCTGAACGAAGTTGGCAAGTGGATACGCACCCTCAACTGTTGTATATTTCCCTGTCTTCACATTGAGGATGAGTGTACCTGGTGTACCACCGAGCCCGAGTCCGTTAGCTTCTTGAGTTTCAGCGAGGAACTCTGCAGCTGTCTCCTTGGCATCATAACATGCTTGCCACTTAGCTATATCAACTCCTGCTGTTTTGGCAGCTTCTCCGAGATTGGCTACAGGGAATACTGCTGATTGAGTTGTGCCATCCATAACTGCATGGTAGAACTTTGCATATGCCTCGTTCCCTCCTACCTTTTTTGCACAGAGTGCACCAACTGCCTTTGCTTCAGTACCAGAGTGATTTACTCCACGATTATTCTTGAATGCAAATGCAACCTTGTCTCCATATTGTGTAACGAGAGATTCGCGAAGCTTGGTCTCTGAATATTGACGGATACAGAATGGGCACTCCATATCAGAGTATTCGATAGCTATGATATCTGCCTGAGTATTGCCTTCGAGAGCCGCGCTTGATACAATCTTCTCAATCTGAGCAGCATCCATAACTTGATCTACTGCTGGGGTAGGAGCTGTTGCAGTACCGTTGGCACCTCCATTGGACTCGATAAATTGTCTAATCTGAGGAATCTGTTCCTGCATCTGGATAAGTGTTGCCTTGCTTACGAGTTCATAGTTTTCCTTACCACCAACTTTCTCGTACTCGAGTTCGAGGAGTGCCTTTTTGACACCGAGCGCGTCGATACCAGTCGATGCAGGAAGAGTTACAGAATTCCCTGTAAGGAGATAGATATTGAAAAATCCTTGAACAATAACAATCGCAAGGAGGATATATGTTACAAGAGCTGACGAAGTAGGAGTAGGGACTACTACTGGAGATGGTTCGTGTTTCTGCATAGAGTATGATTAAAAAATACCTACGAATTGTAGGTACAATAAGGCCTAAATCAAGATGAAAACAAAAAACTCTTTGACAAAGCCATGAAATCCAAACTAACTTCTTACTTTGAGTCTCTGATATACTCATAATATGCCCGAATGCCTACCATGGCAGCATTGTCCATGGAGTAGAGTATCTTTTTTGGTGCAACAAAGTTCCAACCACGATTCATAGCTTCCGATGTAAGCGTATCCTTGAGTCGAGTATTGGCGCTCACTCCACCTGCAAGAGCAATATTGGTGATTCTGTATTGTTCTGTTGCTTGTATGAGCTTGGTCGCGAGCACATCTGTAATTGCTACTTCTGTAGCATATGCAATCCTTTCTATATTTGATTGTGTCATCTCATCAAGGGAATCAATATATCGCTTGATAGCGGATTTCATCCCAGAGAATGAGAAATCAAGCTCCTGACCCGAGAGTCAACGTGGGAAGAGCTTAGCTGCAATTTGTTTTTCCTCAGTTGAAGCCCTACTTGCGAACTCCAACGAGAGTCGTGCAATCTTGGTTCCACCTGGAAATCCGAGCCCAAGCATCTTCGCAACCTTATCAAAACACTCTCAGGCAGCATCATCACGAGTCTGTGATATCATCTCGAATTCAAACATACTCTTCCAGAGATATATCTCTGTATGACCTCAGGAGACTGTGAGTATCATAGTAGGAAACACTAGCTCATCAGCCTCACGTTCGAGGAAGTTGGCGAACATATGAGACTCTATGTGATCTATCCAGAATATTGGCCTATCCAGAGAGAGGGCAAGGGTATCTGCAACAGTTGTACCAGTGAGGAGTGATGGTGCAAGTCCTGGTCTCGCTGTACAGGCTATGACGTCGATATCTGCGAGAGTAATACCCGAATCCTTGAGAACATCATCAATGCATGGAAATATCGCATTTGCATGGCTACGTGCAGCAACCTCAGGGACAACGCCACCTGTTGTATCATGTTCGAGTTGAGTTCGCGTAGACATAGCAATGAGTTCCCTGTCTCTCATGAGAGCAACAGAGGTATCATCACAGGATGTTTCGAAGGCGAGGAGGTACAAGTTAGGTATTGGATGTTAGGATTTAGAGATGAGATTTGTTGCTAGAAGATATACAAAAACTGAGAAAGTTCAAGATATTGGAAAGTTATATGATTCCATGATCCCTGAGAGACTCTATTTGTTTGAGATTACAGACCGAATTCAACTCTCATTCAGTGAGATTTTTTATTCCATCTACACTTCCTGCAAGTTTTAGGAGTTTTTTGCGTGTGACTGGTCAGATTCATGGTATCTCTTCAAGAATATTCTTTTTCATACTTTTCATACGTGCAGTTTTATTGGCCGTGATAGAGAATCTATGTGATTCGTCTCGGGCCTTCTGGAGTACCATAAGTTCTGGTGTTCCTTTTTCAAAGAGTATTGGATTTTTCTCTCCAGGAAGGAATATCTCTTCTTCCCTCTTGGCGATAGAACATATCTGTGGAATTTTATCAATAGCTCATATCTCTTCATATTGGAATGCTGGAGATCAATTGTCTTGATTACTAGAATTATGGATACTTCCCTCGCCAGAATTACGAGAATACCAGATTCCCTCTTTGACCCCTGATACAGCACTAGAAAGTTGTCACTTTCCTCAATCGATGATGATAAGATGAGGGAAGTTATCCTGTTCAACTCACTCAAGTGTCCGACGATACATCACTTCTCGATGCGAAGCAAAGTCATCTATATCACCATCTGTAAGTGTTTTTATCTTGTATTTCTTGTACCGAGTGGTGTCTGGCTTGCCATCGACAATACAGACCCGACTCGCATAAGTGAAGTGACCGTCAGTATGTGATATATCATAACATTCAAATATTATCTCCCCCTTAGCCGGGACATCATAGCCGAGTGTTGTAAGAACATTTTTCATATGCTCACGAGTGAGTGTTTTGTTTTCGAGAGAAGCAAGTTCTTTTTTATAGGCATATTCACGAACCTGCGTGAGCGTGAAGTCTATGATTTCTTTCTTTGGTCAGATTCTTGGGATCTCTACTTTTATTTTTCTTGTCATAAGAAAATCAACAAAAGACTCATCTGCAATACTATTTTGAAGCAATAACAGGTCAGGTAAGTCTCCTGATTGCTCATTGTCCAACTGTCACTGTTCACCTACTACATATTGCCTCATGAGGAACTCCAGAACCACATCTTCTCTATCAGTCGCATGGATATCAACTTCGTAACGGAAAACTCATACAATCTGATTTGCTCGTATCTGTGTATATCAGATATATGTTTTTTCATACTTTTCATACATAAGACATATATCAACATCTCACTCGATAATATCTCGAACCTTTTGTTTCTCATAGAGTCACTTCAGTGCTTCGAGAGTTTCTTTGATATGGAGTGCTTCTTCGAATTCAAGATCTTTTGCTTTTTGTTGCATCTCTTCTACGAGCTCTGCAAATACCTTGGTTGTATCACCAGAGAGGAAATTATGTGCTTGTTTTATATTTTCCTCATGCTTGCCGAGATTCTCTGCCTTGAGGAGGCATGGTGCTGGACAGAGTCAGATATAATAATCCATACATGGGATAGTCTTCCCCGCCTTGTCGGTAATAGTGAGCTCTCATCCGATACGAGCAAACTTCATTCGACAATTACGGATCTTGAATATCTTCCGTAGTGCTCGTACACTCTGCTCTACTCCAGAAACGAATGGACCAAAATATATCCCACCATCTCGTATCTTCTGACGAGTCTTGATAAGCTCTGGAATAGAAGAATGAGTAAACTTGAGGTAGGCGAGATTCTTGTCATCCTTCATGAGGATATTGTACTTCGGAGTGAGGTGCTTGATGAGATTGGTCTCGAGTACGAGTGCCTCCACTTCAGTCTCACAAGTGATAAGCTCGATATCTCGGATTTTTGAGACCATCTGCTTCTTGGCTGCGGTGAGCTCCGCTGTCCGATCGAAGTATGACCGAACTCTATTCTTAAGATTTTTTGCCTTACCAACATACATCACTCCCCCATCCTCACCCTTCATCTGATAGACTCATGGTGCATGTGGGAGATTTTTGAGTATTTTCTCGATGTTTTCGAGGAGTTCTTTTTTCACACTCGCATATTATGGGAAAGAGAGAAAAGTGCAAGAAGTTGACTTATAAAATTAGTATATATAATTAAAATATTATTACTCATATACTAAGAAGTATGCAAGATACATTTCATAATACTGTAAGCGTTGAAGATTTTTTAAGAAATATAAGACAAAATGACGCACTTACACAAGCCATGCTTGATTGACTTGGTATAGCAGAACAAGTAGATATATTTTGTAGTATGCAGGAAATCGACATTGAAGCAGCAAAAGATACTATGAGAATAGACACAATAATTAGGATTATTCAAAGATTCTCAAAAAATGTTGAGGATAAAATAAGAAATGAACTTAAAATCAATGATAGAGAAATTGTAAATTGATGAAAACAATTACGCCTTACTTTAGTATCCGCTATTTCAAAGTGACTCTATGTAACGTCTAAAAAATAAGACTCAGCATCCAAACTCAATAGCACCTTATTTTGACAGGTGCTATTTTTTTGATAAAATGTGCACATAACTAACTACGAATATATGAGCAAAAACTACTATGACGTACTCGGAGTGAGCAAGTCAGCATCCGATACAGAGATAAAGAAGGCATACAAGAAAAAGGCAATGGAATACCATCCGGATCGTAATAAGTGAGATAAAAAGGCAGAAGAAAAATTCAAAGAAATCAACGAAGCCTACCAAGTTCTCGGAGATACAACCAAGAAGAAAAACTATGACCAATTCGGTTCTGCCGAAGGGAGTCCATTCTGAGGTATGTGAGGTGGTAATCCCTATGGATGAGCTTACACGGGCGCTGGTAGTAGCAATTATGGAGGATTCGAAGATATATTCTCACAGTTTGGTGGGGCGTGAGGACAGAGGGGTGGAGGATTCGAGTTCGATATGGGAGATATATTCGGTGGTGGCGGGCGTACGAAGAAATCTCAAAAACAAACAGAACCAAAGGCAGAAAAACCAAATCTCGATGTCACTCTCACTGTGGAGATACCATTTTTTGACTTCTTGTATGACACAAGTATATCAGTACAGACTGTCTACAACAAAACTCTCTCCCTCAAGGTAAAAGCAGGAACAAAGCCTGGAACCAAGTTCAAAATCTCAGGAAAGTGACGCACCATAGATGGGCAGACTGGGGATATGTATGTCATCGTGGATGCCAAGATGCCTCGAGATATCAGTGAACAAGTCCAGAAGATGATAGATGCCATCAGGTATCAAGTATAGTTCCTTTACTACTCGGGAAAATATCGGGAAAATATTATTTTCTCTTGATTTTTAGGAGAATCGGACTAATATCCTCGCATTCCATCAGAATATTGCATTTTTATAAAAATATAGTATAAAAAATTGCAATTCCCTGAAAAATCTGATAAAATCTAGGAAATAATATATTATTATGGTAGCACAATCCCCATCATCTTGACCAAAAATCGATATCCAGACTCAAAACGGAGAACTCATGGCTGCGGTTACTAAAATGTATGCTGAGAGATCTCAAGAAATACTAGCGAGACTTGAGAAAATGGAGCCAGCAGTAAGAAAAATTATGGAAAAGGCTATAGTATGAGCTTATACAAATAGTCAAAGTAATAATAAAAAAGTATACGCTCCAATAATTGTAATTTAAAAACTTGAAAATCATAAAAAACTGATACAATAATAAAGTATCAGTTTTTTTGACTCTGCTCACCCTATTTTCATGGTCAATACTCGTCTCCAGACTCTCCTCGACCGATGTCCCCTGTCAAAAGAAGACTGTCATAATATTGCAGTGATTTTTACTGCTCTCACGCCTGAACGCCAACAGTACGTACTTGATAACTGGGACAAGTATCTTATCGAGATGGTCATGATGAGAAAAGAGGTTGATGCTGCCAATAAGGCACTTATTGATGAGACTTTTGAGCTCATGGATACGCTCGAAGATGCACAGAACGCCCATGAAGCAGATATGCTCCTCCAAAAATTTATCAAACAAAAACAGACTCGCCTCGAACTCGAATGAGTCCAGAAGTACCAACAATCACAGAAACTCAATCTCATCCGTAGTATTGCTCAGATACCGAATCTCTAAATTCACAATCATATTTCTACACATGCAAGAGGAAAACCTCTTGTTTTTTTGTAATTAGAGAATAATCCTGTTATACTCAATTTAATCCTTGGTCAGAAGGAAGCCTTAACCTCATGTGGATATCTGCCGACCTATTTCGCCGGTATTTTATCCTGTTATATATGGAGCACATTACAGATACCCCAACACAAAAAAAGACCTGAAATCCAGTAATTATTACTGCGAATACGGCACTTTCTGGAACTCGACTGAAGAATTTTTATCTCACACATACCCTTCAAGGATTTGTTTGGATGATTTTTCATTTTTCTGTCGTATATTTCTTTACTTTTCAACTCGAGAGCGTCGCACTTGTGGGGATATTCCTATGATTTGCGAATCTTATTTCCTTTTTTGTTGATATCCCAATTGGTATCCTCCAGAGACATTACTCCACAAAAAAACTCTTTACCATAGCTGCTATCTGACAGCTCCTCGCAACGGGGATATTTTTCCTGTTCATATACAATGCATTCAGTGCTATAGGATGAGTTGGAAAAATTATTGTCCCAAGTGGCTTTGAATCGACTATTAGCTGGTTCTTTGGTAATGGAATCAACTGGATACTCCTTATCGTAGCATCTATCTGTTACGGTATTGTAAAAGAAATCAACGATGTATCAACCTATGCCTATATGCTCTCGCGAGCAAACCCAAGCGAATATGCACGAGTTCTCGCACGAGGCAACATCACCTACTGATTGGGTTCTCTCGCTGGACTCTTATTGTCGGGAATCATCCTTGCCATCAACCCAACTTTTGCTGTGATGGTTCTTGGGGTTATCATAGGAGGATTACTCTTTTTTACGGTACGATTTTTTGATAATGCAGAAGAGAGTATCGAAGCGAAAGATATAGTTTCTTTTACTGTTGCAGTAAAGCATCTCAATGCAGAAAATGTCACTGAATATATCACAGAAAAAATCCAAGCTGTCGATCTCCCTCAGATTATGCAAAATACAAAATATATCTTCCTTAAACCGAAGAAAATCTCTGGAGAGAAGATAGATTGGAAAGGGATACTTCGAGAAACAAAGATAGCAGGAAGAGTAATAATCGATGTACTCATATCAAAACCTGTACACCTCATACTCTACTGGACTATATCACTCGTTCTGATATTTTGATTTTGGGATACTTTTGCCACTACTTTTCTTATAGACTTCCTCGACAACAAGCTTCATCATTGGTGATATGTTATCCTCGCTATCATCGCCATACCAGCCCTCTGACTCCAAGAACTGGCATCGAATCTCGCAGAAAAGATTGGATTCAAGCTTGTTGCATACTTCTGACTTTTTATCTCTGGAGCATCACTTCTTCTCCTATGAGTAGTAAGCGAAGCGCATATCAGTATCATCGTGATTCTTGCAGTTATCAACAGTATTGGATATGCTTGTGGGATGGCTCTTGGACAAAAAGAATTCCTCGAAAGCTATAATGAAATATATGCAGAAAAGATGGCACTCACAGAAATAGATGCCAATGCATCAGCTGGCCCAATAAAAATACTACAAAATCTTGCAAATGTAGTAGGACTTATATGCGGTGGATTTATCCTTGGTGTATTTGGATATGCTGGATTCTTTATCCTCTTTGGCATACTGATACTCACTGTCCTGGCATGGAGTATCAAAAATCGTGGCGAGATAGCTATCTAGTTCCACTCAAGTGAAACGGATCGATTCCGTACAACTTCTATCTCGATTTCTCGTACCAATGGTACGAGATTTTTTCACTTGAGGATGATCTTTTGTGACCACTCTCAGCCCCTTTTTTCCCATATATCTTGATCTGCAGCGAGGAATATAGTATCATCCTTGAGAGAGAGTATCTTGTTTGAGAGGTGTGTCATCATGGTACTTACTTGTTTCTGGTATCAGTGATGGACACGTATTGTCACGAACTCAGCAAAAGGAGGATACGAAAAATCCTTCCGTTCCCTCTGAAGAAAATCAAAAAAGCTCTTCTGATTCCCTGTAAGTATCTCACGAATTAGCGGATGTTCTGGTGTATACGTCTGGAGATAGATAGGGAGTTTTTGTTTTTTGTAGAAGAGTATCTCATCAAAGAGTTGTTCTTCCATATCATATTCAGGAATAGAGAGATTGACCTCGAATGAGAGAAAAACAACAGAACCAATTGCTGGATGCACAAGAGTAGATGCCAAGTTCGTAGAGAGTATAACATCGCTTACATCAAGCTCTTGATATATATCTGAGATTTTTTTCTTGGAGTCTGAGTCAATCCGAAGGAGAGAGACTGATTGTCATAAGAGCACAGACATATCACTGGCGACACGCTCGATACCAACACCAATTCAGAGTATCTTGTGTCCATGACAGTGCGGACACTCAATTGGAAAAGGTGCAACAGTATTGCACTGATGACAGACGAGACGCTTGATGGGACTCGCATGATACGCAAAAGCTATATCACAATGTGGACACTTCTCAAAGTGTCCACAATCCTCACACATCCACGCACGAGCAGTCCCACGACGATTGTAGAAGATAAGTGTTTTTTTGTTTTTTTCCTTATTGTCTCGGATAACACGAAGAAGCTCACTCGATATGAGAGGAGCTTCTAGATTTGCCTTGGCAAGTGGGATTATACTGATGAAATTATTCTCATCCACAATCAGTATGAAAAGTTAGAAAATTACTATCCGAGTTCTTCTTCGATAAATCTGACAAATCACTTCACACTCTCATGATTGTGATAGATAGATGCATATCGGAGAAATGCTACCTCATCGAGATCGCGGAGCTTGCGGAGGATATCCCGACCAACCCGCTTAGAGGTAATTCCCTGTTTGTTCTGAGCCCACTCATTTTCGAGTGAGTTAATGGCATCTTCGAGTTTTTCAGGGTTGAAGTCACGCTTGGTAAGGGCCTTCATCATGGAGTTCATGACCTTAGTTCGGTCATATGGTTCACTCTCACCTGACGACTTGGTTACCATAAAGGAGATAAATTCAAGACGTTCGAATGTTGTAAAGCGTGCGCCACACTTTTCACACTCACGACGACGGCGGATTGCCTTACCATCTTCAGTTGCACGAGAGTCGATAACCTTGGTATCGAGATTTTTACATTTTGGGCATTTCATAAAACAAATGGAGTGAGAAGATAAAAGAGTGAAGCGAATTTTAATCTGCGAACGGAATGCAGTTTTAAGAGACCTCAGGTCTCTTAATTCAAGTGGAATGAGAGGATAAAATTTATTTTATATACGAGAGATTACAAAGACTTTTGATATAGTCAAGTAAACTTCCTGAAACCATATTATTCTGTGACTTGTACTTGCTCATACCTACCGATTGCGTGTACCTCTGGACGGTACATATAGTATGCTGTTACTGGTGGAAGGAGATATGTACCTGTGTACTCTGGACGGATATAGTATGTATACGTCTGTGCCTCATTGGACCAGAGCGTATCGGCAGTTGCAAGGATCCTATCGTCTCGAGCTTCAACATGAGACCATCCATTCCAGTATCAACCACTGTTGTTGTCTGTCATTGCCTGACTCTCAGTCTTAAATACTCCTCGTATAGGCCTCCATCATCATGGTATGAAGTCCTCGAGTGTCAGATAGTAGGTTGTTCAGGTACTCAATGGTGGGGTTACTGTAAGTGTCACTTTATAGAGTTGTCATTTTTTGAATGTGAGCTTGTCCAGTGGCTTGGTCACTATCCAATCACCTGACTCATCGAGTCACTTGGACTCATCTACTAGCTCGAATCTACGACTTACCTCCATACCAAGAGATGACTTCGGTTTGGTTGTATAGATATTTTTTGGTGCATCGTATTGGAGCAACTCATAGAATACTGGTGCGAGTGAATCCTTTCGAGTAACAGAAAGCATATCAGATGTTATCTCTCTCGATACTGTGAGTGAGTCAGAATATGTATTACCAAGAAGTGAGAGTCCCGCAACGAATCCATCAGAACGCAGCTCAAGTGCGATATCTTTTTTGGTATTTCAGAGTATTGCTGCTTCCTTGATAATAGCGAGAAAGAATTGTATCTTGGTCTGAGTTGAGACGTAATATGAAGTCATATCAACAGTTCTACTGATATCCTCGAGTATCTTGCTCGCGGAAGCCATATCTCATCTATCGATAAGGAGTCCAGCATAGATAGCCTTATCAGCATAACTATCCCAATACCAGTATGTGTCGGTATTGTTTTTCTCTATGATGGTTGCAAGCTCCTTCATCTGTGCATCTTCGAGCTTCCCGATAGATTGGAGCCCAACACGATACATGAGTATACCATGACGAGAGAGTTTTGGGAGATTGGTATTCTGGAATGAGTTTTTATAGTATCCTTCGAGGCGTGGTATGAGTGACTCAGCTCGCGGATGCTTGGCACGAGCAAGGGTGGCGAATACTTCTGCAAAAAAGTCAGCATCACTCGAGAACGCAGTATTCTGCCAGTCTATACGATCAACGAGATACTGGAGGCCTGCATCGATAGATGCCTGTGGAACTAGGGCTCACATCTCACGGAATGCATAGAGTGAACGTATCACGTACGGAGTCACATATATATTAGCTTCATAGTCATCCTCCCAATACTTCCATCATCCATAGCTCTGCATACGTAGTATCTTGGTAAGACCGTCAGTGAGATTTTTTTCTGCTGTTGCCTTATCGATGTCGAGTCCAAGAACTGATGCATACTTGAGTGCTATAGCATTGGGAAGTGTACTCGATACTGTCTGTTCGATACATCCATATGGATAGTTTATAAGTCGTGCGATTGCCTGTGTTGGATTCCTGAGTGGCCCACGGGCAATATCCATAACAATACGAGAATTCTTGGTATCTATATCACTACTGAGTGGTGTGAGAGGGAGTGAGAGAGTTGCTCCTGTCAATATACCAGCCGTACGAGAGACTGACTCAAGGATCGGGATATCGAGAATGCGGATAGTCTTGGTGATACTATCGAGAATAACACCCTTCTCGGTCAATGTAACCGTATATGGTACGTCTCATCTCCATAACTGAGATACTGGAATCTTCACAGATATCGGTGCACTTGCGAGAGCCTGTACGATGAGAGGATTCTTGGACTCAAAAACAGAGGCACCACTCCCGAATCGCACGACCACTTCAGCATTGGTAATCTTCTTGGTTGCATTGAACACACTGAATGTTGCCTCAAATGTATCTCATGGATAAGCAATAGTAGGAAGGTGACTCTCAAAGGTATAATCACGACGAACCTGTATCGTCTCTTCTCCAACAGCAAAGAGTGAATCCTTGGTCTGTCAGATAGTAATAATCCTATAATCAGTTACATTGTCAGGAAGTGTAAATTTTACTGTCGCTACTCCGTTCTTGTCGGTACGTACAGTAGGATTATAGTATGCAGTATTTTTGAAGAGTATACGTGAAGCGAGCTCTGATCAGAGTCAACCCTTGTCACCACTTCATCCGTTGGACCCTCTACGAGAGAGGAATCGATTTTTCTCCATACCGATAGTGGTCAGTGCCGTCTTCATGGTGAATGGCGCCTTACGGAAGAACTTGGGTATGATATCGAGGTCTATGTTCCCAAGGAGGCGTATCAGACTCTCATCTACTACCATAACCGCTACTTCTCCTGCGAGTCCTACACCCTGTCTATCTGTGAGCTTGAGTGAGAGATTTACGGTCTCCCTATTTTTATAGATTTTCTTATCTGGTATAACGGTGATGTTAGCTTTTTTGTCAGAGAGATCAGTCACTATCTCACCATAACCTACCGCATAGTTACGTGCACCATGTGTATATCCAGAGGCAAAAGCCACCGCACCAATATATACATTCGGGTAAAAGCTATCATCAACAATATATTCTCGAGTGAGTGTATTGCTGGTAAGCTTTACGTACTCATAATCGAGTACTCAAGCACGCTCACGAGTGATGTAGATATATCCACCAGTAAAAGGTGTTGTAATCATCACACGAGCCGTCTCTCAACGCTTGTAGACAGTCTTCTCGGGTATAACTCGGAGATTGGCATTGCGATCGACGAAGTCACCTGTGATATAGATAAGTGTATCCGACGTACTCGATTCTGGTGGGAGCTCAGTACCTTCTGTCACTGGCTTGACTCTCAAGTGATACTCTCATGGTGAGAGTCACTGTGTTGGGAGTGAGAGACCAGAACTCGTGATACTCCCCGACAAGACTACCGTATCGCGGGAGTCTGTGATAGCAGCGTCTCTGATACGGAGATCATCGACAAGGATACGTGTATATTCTGTGTGGACGAGCTCATACTGGTACTTGTTACTGAGTGTCTTGTCCCACTTTCCATACTGAAAACCGAGAGATCATGAGAGTATCTCCCCTGGCTTGAGCATCTTCTTGGTCGGAGTAAAAAGAAGCGGATTATACGGGTCAAATGCCTTGTACTCAGCAGGCAGACGAGCAAGGAGTGTACCAGGAGTAACCACTGTCTCTCCTGTGAGAGGATCAGCAATCGTGACCTCTGCAGTATACATATAGTCATCATAGAACGATGAGAACTCTATAGGAACTCGGAGTACTCACATGCCATCATGATCGATTGTGCCTGTTCATTCAGTGTAGAACTCTGGAGCTGGCTGCCAGTAGCATCACCAGAAACAATCCCCCCAATAGCTACTATCATAGTATGGAGCACGGTAGATACGATACGTGAAGGGTATCCCTCGCATCTCTGCGCCATTGTAGTAACGAGCACGGACGATACCATCAATATAAAAAGTCGAACTATACACATCTGCATACCATGGAGAAGATGTATCTAGATTATCTTTTTTTCTGAGGTTGAGGACAATATCTCACTCAATATCAGAACTCTTGAGTTTCACATCTGCTGTGAATGTTGGGTTTTTGAATACTTCTACCTGAAAGTTGGTGTATCCATTCTCGATGCCAAACTGATTGGTATCATCCTGGATCACCTGCACCATGTAGGAACCAAGTGTAGCATCAGAAGCGATATCAAAATCGAACGACAGAGTACCGAACTCATTGGCCTGTATAACACGATTCACTATCTCAGCCCCAAGAGGGTTATTGACTTTGATGGTAAAATTCTCTCATACTGGTATCTCCAGAGTCTTGGAATTCTTGCGCAGTATTGCATGTACATAGACTTTTTCTCCTGGAAGATAGAGCTTGCGGTCAGTATGGATATAGCCGAGATATTGACTACGGGTCTCCCAGGAGTAGTCAGAGTCCTTGAGTCAAAAGTTCCAACCCGTAATACCATCATTCCATGTACTGACTACATATCAGAAGTGTCCATCCCCTTCTGCTGTCGCAACGAATGACTGGTATTGTCACTCATAATCACCATACCACTCATACATGAGTCCATATGGTGGACTATACTCATCTTCTATAAGTGCATCCTTCTGGACACTCAATATCCCATCACCTTGGGTCTGACCGAGGACAACCCCAGTAGCAAATGATCTATTGGTAAATGGAAGATATGACTTAGTGTACCTCTGTGTTGTGGAATCCCAGTTCTCAGTATAGGTTCGGACGATGTTCTTGTTGAGTCGCAGAGACTGTCCTGCACGAGGAGCTCATGTGAGTATATCTGTCGCAAGGAACTGCATCTTCCCACTTGCATCCACCTTCATAGTGACCTGCGTATCGATCACTGAGAATACACGAGGCAATACCACACGATTGAATCCTCTTGCAACTTCTTTTTCTCTTGGGGCAAGGATATAGAGTCCTGGTGCTATAGTCTGATTAGCATACATATCCTGCAGACGGAATGGAGCTACAGATGATCCTGATTGTATCACGATATCACTCTTGGTACAATTCGATGTCTCGACTCCTCCATCGAGCATACTATAGATAGTATCTATATCTTCAGGTCTTCCCTCTGCAATCATACGCTCTGCACGAGCATATCACTCCATAGTGATACGACAGAGCTTGATAGAGTAGACGTCTTTCGGTGTTTTGATAGAGTAGAGCTTGGCTCCTATATCTTCTCAGACGCGGAACATAGTACGGCGAGATGGGAGACCGAGAGAGAGGAATGGCTCTGAAACAGGTGTAAAATCAAGCGATATATTGGCCATGCGAGCATACTCATCAGAGAGTCACTGGAGCCGTATCTTGTATGCTACACCCTCATCGAACTTGGCAACAAGCGTCACCTTATCTGGCGTCATGATGATATTTTCTTCTGTGAGTGGTATTGCTGGTGATATATCGAGGAGTTTGAGGAAAGCTATCTTCTGTGCCTGACGATTGTCTATATATTCTTGACTATAGAGTGCTCCTGTATCTGAGAATATATCATGAGAAAATCTGAACTCAACCTCACTCTGGAGATCATACTCTGGTGAGAGCATAGAAGCAATCGATCCTGTCGCAACGAACTGCTCTATCGCCTCATCTACCACACGAACATAGTCTCAACCAACTCATGCAATGATACATGTATACGAATCAGTGGTATCATATGCAACACGATACTGTCCACGAGATATCTGCCCCCTATCATCACGAGAGAGCTCAACTGGAGAGAGAGGATCCCATACGCCAGAATCCCATGCAGATATATCACAACTGCGAGATCTGTCATTGTGTGCATACCAACGGATATCCTCAGGAGTGAGTCCTGGATATCCATACATCTCAACAGCAAAAGTCGTGTCACGCGGGAGTCCTACCCTCTCTATCATCATATTGCGTGGCTTGTCTGTACGAGTGAGCGTCACGGAACGTGGGAGTCTGTAGGAGTTGTTCCTAGTGTCATTGTATATATCTGCATCGAGCTTAAGGGTACTATCTTTTGCAATCTTGTATGCATATATCTCAACGTACTCGCCACTCACGACAAAATCTCCCTCTCATGAAATAGTTGGATCCCAAGCTCTCCCATCGAGACGGAGAGCATTTTTGAGTGCTTCAGTATCAAAAACTGACTCCTCAGAATGCAGTGAGAGAAAAGTCGGGCGAGCAACTGCAAGCCTGAGTGCGCTTCCTTGTTGACTCTCTTGTCATACGAATGCAAATCTCAGGGTATCTGTAGAGATGATATATGCATAGTATCCGAGTATACTCACTCAGACAACAGCCAAGAACACCAAACTCATCCGAAGAAAAGAACGCATACGAGAATAGTAAGAATACACAGATTATAGAGTATTGATACATGTTTGCAACACAATATTTTGTGTTTTGTACTAAAAAATGAATCAAAAGAATCCTCATACACTAGCCAAAAAACGAAAGATGTTGGAAACGCGCAAAAACAAGAAGGTCGAGGAAGAAATAATTTTTCGGAAGGAACTTACTGATACGTAAGTGACTGAGAAATAATTTTTTCTAACGATGAGATTCGCGGTTTTTCCACGTTTCCCTAGCCAAAAAAACGAAAATGAATATATTCTGTCTATATGTCATGAAAAAGATCTCCATCATTCCCGTGGCAGAGTCTCCTCGCATGGTACGAGGATAAGGGACGTCACCATCTCCCATGGAGAAACTATACTCATAGTGAGGTTCTCTATCGTGTCTGGCTCTCTGAGATACTCCTCCAACAGACGCAAGTAGACCGTGTTATCCCATACCTGGAGAGGATACTCACCAAGTACCCAACGATTCATGATCTCGCTGGGTCAAGTTATGAGGAATTCTTCCCCTACTATCAGGGTATGTGATACTACTCACGAGCGAGGAATATCCTCCGTACCGCCAAGATAGTGAGTGAGGAATACGAGTGAGTATTCCCAATGGAGAAAAAGCTCCTTCAGAAACTCCCAGGGGTATGATGATATACATCTGCAGCAATACTTGCCTTCGGATATGGAGAACCCCATCTCACCTGGGATACCAATCTCGAAAAAGTCTTCGCCCGCTACTCCAATGGCCGAAGAGATATGAAGCTGAACGAGTGAGAAAAAGAAAAGATAGAGGAAGATTTTCGAATATTCGTATCAGAAGAATGATTGAAGTTGAAAGCAAAAAATGGGGAGACGGAGGGGGACAAACTGTCTGAGTTAGATGATAGCAATATATTGATGAGCGAAGCGAACGAGTTTTTGTCCCCCTCGGGAGCTTTTGGTACTTTTCAATCATGAAAAGTACGGAAGGAAAAATCTGGATTCCTGCCTCCGCAGGAATGACAGGAACAGTCGAAACCTGGATTCCCTGCTACCATACTAGGGAATGACGGGAACACTGGATTGCTTCATCCCAAGGGTACTTCCAATGCTTCGCAAAGGGGCGCAACTTCGCAATGACTGGAGCAATTAGAATGACAAAAAGCCCTCGTCCGCGCGATCAACAATGCCCTCATGGACTTCGCAGCAACTGTGGATATCAAGAATCCTGACAATATAGATTGGGAGAATTATCCGATACAGAGTGGAGTCTTCTATGAGACGCGCGGTACACTCGAACCAAGAGAGGAGAAAAAGTCGAGAAGCTTCCCCATCCCCGATGCAACGGTAGTAGTTATCCTGCACCAGGACCATCGTGATTACTATACTTCCCATCACAGTGAAGAGTATACTCCATTCATCCTCTCGCCATCCCTCCATAGAGATACTCGACTCTATGTACAAGAATATTTCCGTCGGCATAACCTCCTCGAACTCTCCGTCCGACCAGTGCATGCCAAGTGGATCGCAAGTGATGGACGCGCATATATAGCAGTCAACGCTCAGATACAATCTGGAGACAGAGAACAGTTCCAGAAAACAGATAAAAAAACAGCACAAGAAGTACTGAAAAAGATGATACCATAGATGTATCTGTCATACTGAGGAACGAAGTATCTGCTCTATTCCTTTTGCCTCTTTCTTTTTGTGAGTTTTTCGATTCTATCTCGGTGAATTTTCCCGATAGCTTCCTTATGCGAGATTCTTGTATGTATCCGTGCGGATTTCCGTGAAAAATCACAAACTGTTTGAGTGAAACGAGTTTTTGTGATTTAGGAAATCAAACGGAAAATACATACAGAAACGAAGTATGGAAGCCAAGACTTTTGGTACTTTTAGTCATAAAAGTACGGGAACCCTGGATTGCTCACCCCTCTCATGAGTCGCCCCGACTTCGTCGGATGCTCGCATTCGGGAGTATGGCTCCCTCTGGTCGCACATCGTACCTCGCAATGACAAAAAACTCTACATCATACTCTCAAGTACTCTCCACTCCTCCTCACTCACAGGAGTGATAGAGAGCCTACTCCCCTTCTGGAGGAGTTTCATAGCCTCGAGTCCAGGAGTTGCACGGATATCTGCGAGAGTGATCGGACGCGATAGAGTCGAGACATATGCCACATCCACACACTGCCAGAGAGCACGATCTCGAGTTGACTTGGACTCGTAGTGCTTGCCTCACACCTCGAACTGCGTCTCATCATCATGCGCCTGTGATGCCACACGAGCAATACCATATATCCCAGGTACAGGACACGATGAGTGATAAAACAACACTCTATCCCCTACTCACATATCATCTCGCATGTAGTTGCGAGCCTGATAGTTGCGTACGCCGAACCAACTCGACTGACCATCACGTGCGAGTGAGTCTATCGAGTATTCTGTAGGTTCGGATTTCATGAGCCAAGTATTCATATTATTTTTTTCTGAGGGTTTCAAGTTGAGAGAGTATCTCCTGCACAGATACGCCATATAGTTCTGCCAATTCTACAGCACGGGCCTCTCGATCTGTACTCTCACTCTCGACAAAAGAACTCAAGTCATCCAATAATCATTTTGGGAGCTTCTTGGGAGGCATCTTGAATCCAGGATTACGTGAGTAATGAATTGGTTTTTCCATATGATGCAATATATAGGATTTCTCGATTCTGTCTATACGAAGTAAAAATTGACTAATATACATATACTGTTATATTGTACAATATGATACGTTACCTATGACTTCCCGAAGATATCCCAGAGGATTTTTTCCCACCTGAGATCAGCTCCCAGATAGCAGCACTTCACAGAGAGGTACGCAGTGGTGTCTATGGTGTGGTGACCCTCAAAGATGCTAACGAAGCATATATCAATGTTCTCTGAAGAGAGCCAGTCCCGAAAGTGACGAATCCAGTACTCTATCATGCATTTGACTCTCTTGTACTAAAAGCGGATGTCCCAGAAAAAGAACTACTCAAATATATCCAAGAAGAATTCGCAACACAATACGAACGATGCATGCTCTATGCACAACAAGAATGAGCATCTATGTTCGACAAGGATAGTATCAGTATGCTCGCCAGAGTCCTCGCGAAGATAAAAGAGACCGCAGGAGAATTCAGCGAATTCACTGTAAGATACAGAAGATGAAACGATACGTATGGTTACTATACAACTCTGATGTCTGATGCAGAACCTGACTTCAATCCTCGCGCACTCATATGAGCATTCCGACACATTCGAGAGGCACACCTCACTGAAGATATATCGATAGAGTCAATATATCTAGAATAACTTGCAAATACTATAATTCGTCTATACTAATCCAATCGCCTGCAATAGTGCAGTGCGATACAAAAACAGGAGAGAAGACATGCCAAGCAGTAAATTTATGCCACTTCCAATCAAGGAAGTGAAGCAAAAACGATGCGGTGCGACAGGTCGCCCACTCACCGTCAACGACGGGAAGGTGACGTGTAGAACTCGCACCAAGCAATGTCCCAAGGATTGTACCATCGAGAAGAACGAAAGGTGAATCGAGGTACATCCCCTCAACCCCAGCCCGCGCAAGCGGGCTTTTTCTATACTTTCTGGAATATGAACATATATAGAGTGAACATATAAAATCCCCTATTATCGGGGATTTTTATATTAATTTTATTCTAAATTAAATCTCTTTTCTCTTTCTACAATAAATTCTCCCTCAAAAAATAATCTTCTTTTATCTCTTAATTTTTCCCAATTCATTATACTAGAGAACTCCAAATATTCAGATTCGTCAATAAATGCATAGTCTTTTATCTGATCCTTTAGCCATTGATCTGAAATCTCATTAAGTTTTTTATCATTCTTCTTTTGATTGTCACGTTCAGGAAGAGGACATAGATTAAATAGAGCATCTCTCAACAAAGAGCCTCTCGTTTTTTCGGAAGAGTCAAATATAGATTGAGGCATAATATGATCAATATTTGCCAACTCTAAGTCATTTGGTCACTTAATTCTATGCATGGCATAAATATGATAAACAAGAGATTTCATTGACTGAAACTTAATTGGATCATCATCAATTTTTCATGTTTCATTAATTCAATTAATTAATAATAACCATTGTTCATTCATGATCGGCTCAAATTGATTCACAAGTTTATCCTTTAGATTTTGACTAATCTTTGAGTCACTTGAACCTCTCCATTTCTTTGTAACATATTCAAATATTAGTTTATCAGCAAGCTTTACGGCATTGGCAGAAAAATTTCTTAGATCCTTTCATCATCATATTGGCCTGCCCTTTTCAATATAATCTTTATATAATAAAAAACAGAAGTTTAGTGTGATAGCATCACTTGTTAGATCAAATAATGATTTATTCCAAGATTTAAGATATCTAAAATAATCAACTTCTGATAAAATTCTTCCGATATCTGAAAAGACCTGAACCATCTCATCTATATCTTTAGACCAATCAATTTCCTTATTACTTGCAAGATTTGAAATATCTTCTTTCTTGATTCATTGTTCATATATTCAACTTAATAATTTAAAGCCTAGTGTAACTTTCTTATCAAGATTTTCAGAGTAGTTAAGTTCAGGAAAAATTGCTGTAAAATTCTTCAACTGATGATAGAATGTTGCTGGATAGTCCCACTTTACTATTGTGGAGTCATTTTGGGTTTGAAGTTGACTATAAAGATCTGTTGTTAATTGTATCATCTTTCATGATGGATTTTTAACTGGCACATTCCAAGCTGGTTTGGCTGATAATATTTCAACAGCCGAAAGTTTAGTTCATTCATCATTAATTAATTTAAAAATCATTTGACTATCAGTAGCACTAATATTTGTTGTTTCAATGATTCAAATAATACTATCACTTAGTCTGTTCTCAATTATATCTACAATTGAGAACGATTTAGCCATAAACTCCCAATTTGTATCAATAATCCTAGTAAGTTTCTCTCTATCTTTATCGTTTAAAGTATATCTTGTATATAAAAAATCCAGAAATGACTCTTTATTTTCAATTTTTCAATGATTCGATAAAAAAGATCTATACTCTCTAATGAATGAAGTAAGTAACTTTCAGTTAAATTTATTTTTTCAATTTTCTTTTTCTATATAAGAAAGATTGGAGATAACGCTAGTAAAATCAAAGGATTTAGTATATCAAGTGCTATACTGTGTTCTTCTATGGACAACAATTATAACCCTAAGCAACTCGTTTAAATATCAATACTGTTTACGGTTGTAAAGATCTGTGGTCTGTATTTTACCATTTTCATCAATCAATAGGTTATTGTCCTCCAAAGAATCATCATCAAAATCATTATTATTCTCACCTGTTTGAATATCATCTTTATCATTTATATCATCCTCATCTTCATAGTAGTTAAGGTACTCTTCAATCTTATTCCAGAATTTATCACTAACATCTTGCTCTTGATCACTACTTTTAAGAACTAGGAATTTCTTTGCCCAGTCATAAATATTCTCTGGATTTTCAAGCATTAATGATAATGCATTTCTACGTTGTCTTCCGTCAAGAAGAGATCTAACACTCGTTCAAGATATTTTATCTACAGCTTTATCAATAATTGTTACTCAAACTGGATAAGACTTAAAGATACTAATTGCTAATTTCATATTCTGGTCTGGTCTCCATGTTTGTTTTCGTTGAAATCTTGGGAATCTAATTTTTCTATCATTTAAAAAAGTAAGTATAGACTCCGGTCTAACTTCATAAGTTCTAGATTCAAACATATATATTAGGATAATAATTAATAACTAAAAAATTATATCCATTTTAAAATAAAGTAAAATAAATAATCCCCACTTTCGTGAGGGAATATCCATAACTAGACTCATGGTAGGACAAACTCATATCAATGCTCCTCTAGTCTTGTGATGCTTGACTGGAAATCCTCTATAGTTCAGTTATCCCGTTGTTTCTCTCACTTATAGTAACATCCCCAGCGAGTCACTCTACCGTGAGCATCTACGGTATAGACGATGAGATTGGTTCTATGTGACTCATCTGCTCATCAGACATTGTAGCATATGATATCTTGATTGAGTATTACTTCTTTGACCTTGGAACTGTAATCAGATAGGTGCAATAATCGGAGAAATATCTTGTACTCTATTGGTTGTCGGCTGAGTGAGATACTGCCTATGAGCAACTCATGCACTCGTCATGGTATAGAGGAAGTGGCCTTCAGGATATCCTCAAGCCGAGTAGCGAGCAATCGTGCTGATGAAGGAATATCTAGTATCATAGGATTCCTTATATCAAAATAGGTACTATTGTCAATCAAAAAAATCCCCCACTTTCGTGAGGGAATCTCAAGGCGGATACTAATACCCACTAATCTTATCAGTATCACAGTTTGCCGGATCCTCGAAACACTTATCCAGAGCTGTCGAACGTTCTGCTCGTTTTTTTGCAAGCTCTATCACTGTACCGAATGTCTCCTTGCTTATAGTAGAGATCGTACTACCGAATACAGGAACGTATGAAGTAGCATACTCGAGTCACTTGTCGAGGAGGACAGCTCACTTGAGTACCTTGGCTTTACCTGCATCGATCTTGCCCTCTGCGAGCATCTTGTTCACTTGGTCGACACGATTGTAGACTCACATGACCTCGTCATACGCACCCTTGAGCTTGTCGTATTTTCCTTTCATTGACTCATACATGGCACTTCATTTTTCGTATTTTCCCATAGCCCACTCCATCTCCTTGAGTGACCACTTGAGCTTATCGCCTCCATTTTTTTCGATCCACTCCTTGGCACTCTCTCCCATCTCTCAGATGATCTCATCCTGCTTATCCCCGACGATTCCTTCGAGTTGTTCCTTGATCTGGTCGGTGAGATAGTTTGCATCCTCATCGATCTGCTTGATCATCTTTTGCTTGGTGGTTACCTCTTCGAGCTTGTCGAGGAGCTTGTTGATATCTCACTCAGTGCCACGATAGCTGATATATTCTTTGGATATAGCAGATGCAACATCCTCATCATCTACATCAGACATTATCTCTTTACGTTTTTCACCGAAATACGCTGTACGCTCTGAGTCACTCATCAACTCATATTTCGATTGCTTATCTGCTTTTAGCTTGGCGAGTTCTGCCTGGAGAGCTGTATCATCTGGATTTTTTTTGAGATTCTCTATGAGGTCATCGATTTTTGTATCACCACTTTTGAGTTTTTCAGGATTGGCGAGTTGGGTAACACAGCTAGTATACGTCGAACTCTCAGGGTATGATTTGAGTTTTTTGCAACTATTGATATCGTCATTGGCTACAGCATCGGTAACCAGCTTGGTTCACACATCACTGATACAACCGTCTTGAGAGTAGGACATCGGACCTCACTTGATATTGTTGCATATAGTGTGATCGCCCTTGTTGATAGCTATCTGGAGGTAGCACTTGTCTCGAGGAGGATTGCTACCGGTATCCTTGAACTTGGTTCCCTTGATCCGTTCACAGGCTGCTGGTGATCCACTCTGTACCGCAGTGAACTGAAAACAGTGATCACTATCTGGCATCAGGGTACACATCATGTTTCCAATATTGGTGATGAGACTACAACCCGAGAGAAAAAATACACAAGAAAGTGCAATCAGATAAATACGATTCATACATATAAGGTTAAAAAATAAACTATCTCTTAAAAAAACTCAAGAATACAACAGAAACAAGAGTAACCGATGAGGCAATAAGGAGTGGGAAGGCATACGCATCGATGAGGACTATAGCAACATCTGTGTATCGTGGTTCGATATATGCAAGCTGGATAGCGAGCGTGAGCCAGAATCCATAGACAAGTAGGTAGATTCATACTTTTATGAGGGTCTGCCGGAGCCAGAGAATATGCGTGAGAATCAGTAAGATATATGAGACCACGATGGAACTAAGTCCTATAGCCAATGGTAGATAGATGCCGTATTGTGTATAGTAGGTATATGGCGAGGAGACTCCTGTTCCGACTTTTTCTCGAGCAAGATATGCAAGCGAAGAAAATACCAGCGTAAAGAGAATTCCGAACACCAAAAAATACCGTTTCTCTGAGATAAAACGAACCTGTGTATCATGGGTAATCATATGAAGGATATAAAGAAATAAATAACTTATTTTCCTTTTCCAAAACTTCATACTCATCGATGGGAACATTCAAGTCGAATAATGAAGTCCTTGTGTATATAATTGATAATAAGCTTTTTTCAGGTAAATACAAGGGATTTGTGAAACTCTATTGTATAAAAAATCCCCCACTTTCGTGAGGGAATCAATTACATTGCAATCTTGACTGGAACTCCTGGGATATTGGTGAAGTAGAGATCGAACTCTGCCTCATCCATCTCTTCGCGTGCGAGGAGATCATTGGCAATCTGCTCATGGAGTGTCTTGTGAGTAGTGATAAGGTTCTTGGCTATCGCATATGCCTCTTGGAGCATCGTACGGACTGTGAGGTCTATCTGCTTGCGAGTCTCGTCAGAGATAGCCTTCTGTTGTGCCTCTGCACCGAGGAAGTTGCCCTCGACTTGGTCTGGAGCGTAGTTCTCAGCACCGAGTACAGGATCGAACCCGAATCGCATCACCATAGCACGAGCTATCTCAGTGGCACGCTCGATATCCGAGCTTGCACCAGTGGTGATATAGTCAGCACCGAAGAATACTTCTTCTGCTACACGCCCACCATAGAGCGTCGCGAGTTCGTCGAGGTACTTGGCCTTGGATGTATAGGTCTTATCCTTGAGTGGGAGGAACCATGTGACACCACCAGCTCCACCACGAGGGAGGATAGATATCTTGTGTACTGGGTCAGTATGAGGGAGCATCTTACCGACGAGTGCATGTCCAACTTCGTGGATGGCAGTGAGTCGCTTCTCGTGTTCGTTCATCTTGAGGGATTTTTTCTCATTCCCCATGATGACTTTTTCTACTGATTTCTGGATCATCTCTTGAGTTATACTCTTGTGATTGTTCTTCCCTGCGAGTATCGCTGCTTCATTGAGGAGATTCCCGAGTTCAGCACCAGAGAATCCTACAGTGATAGAGGCAATCTTGTTCCAATTGACATCGTCAGCGAACGGCTTGTTGCGCGCGTGGACTGCGAGGATGAGCTTACGGTCTTCGAGGGTTGGGAGATTGATTGTCACCTTGCGGTCGAATCGTCCTGGGCGGAGAAGTGCCTTGTCGAGGACATCAGCACGGTTGGTTGCTGCCATGACGATGACACTGGTCTCATTGTCGAATCCATCCATCTCCGTGAGTATCTGGTTGAGGGTCTGCTCACGCTCATCGTGACCACCACCAACACCAGGGCTACGACGCTTCCCTATCGCATCTATCTCGTCTATGAATATTATAGAAGGAGCATGCTCACGGGCGTCCTTGAACAAGTCGCGGACACGCGCAGCACCCACACCAACGAACATCTCGACGAACTCAGAACCAGATATAGAGAAAAATGGAACACCTGCCTCACCTGCTACAGCACGAGCGAGGAGCGTCTTACCAGTACCTGGAGGTCACTGGAGGAGGATACCACGAGGGATCTTGGCACCAAGTTCCTTGTACTTGGCTGGATTCTTCAGGAAGTCGACGACTTCTTCGAGATCTGCCTTCTCTTCTTCGGAACCAGCCACGTCAGCAAATGTCACTTGTTCATCCGTCTCAGGGTCATAGACCTTGGCACGACTCTTGATAAAGGCCATAGGCCCACCCATACCACCTCCGCTCATACGAGACATGAAGAAAAGTATCACTCCGATAAAGAGTATCGTTGTGAGGATTGTCCCTGCAATATCCCAGAATGCAGTCGAAAAATCATTGTTCTCGATTGTTACCTTCGTAGGATTCTTGGGGTCTGGGAGTCCAATACTTGAGATCTCAAGATTGTCAGGGATATTGGTACGTTCGATGGTACGCTTGCTAATCTCCTTACCATCAACGAGTTGTTTGATAGCGGGATTCTTGGCCTCGAGCTTGTGTCCAGAGATAACTATCTCTTCGTATGATCCAGACTGATATGCAGCAATAATCTGATTGAGTCACTTATCATCGACGTACGTGATCTCTTCGGTTGCAGTGTACTGAGTCCATGTCGTGAAAAGAGTCCAACCAAGGAGTACGGCAAAGAGGATATACCCAACAATACGGAGTGGATTGACTTCGATAACTTTTACATCTGCATTCTTCGGAAGTCATGGAATCTTCGGAAGTGGTTTTTTTTGAGGAGATTTTTTAGTATTTTTTGGTTTCATGTGGATAGGAGAATATATACAAATAAGCCCTCCAATTATAGAGAAAAGGGGGCGAAAAGCAAAATAAAATACGAGAGAAACCTGTACTTATCTATATGGATGTGTCTGCTCTATCTTGATAATTTTCCAGTTCGGTGAGAGTCGTTGCAGTCATGCGTAGACTCAGTTGAAGTGGAGCGCTCCGTAGACAACAGCGATCTTGTCCCCTGGATGTGTACGGATATACTCGACGATTGGGTCGTTGCGCTTCTCGATGATAGCACGGAATACTCCAGCCTTCTCTCACTCCATGAGTGATACTTCTATATTTTCAGAATTCTTCAGGGACCAATTGAGAAGAGCACGAACAGTAAAATTCAAGAGTTTTTGATCTCTCGGTGAGAGAGTACTGAGTGCTCCTGAGAGTTCTTTTTCTATATCTGGGAGCTCTCAGGATACTATTGGTGGAGTATCTCAGATGAGCCCAACAACTTGATCGAGGGAAAGATCCACAGAAGCGAGAGACCCTGATGCTATACCAGCATAGAGACTCTCATTATCTTGGGAAGCGAGTCCTGTCAATACTGCGAGTGAATCATAGAGGGTCTCTGTGAATCGGAATCCCATATAGGCATCGAACTTGTCATGATTGTCAGGTGTTCCCCCTTGCACTCACTCAACCAAGAAGGTGTATCCCTCCTCCTCGAGGAGTTTGAGTTGTGTATTTTTGTCCTCAAAAAATCCTTGGCTCGCAATATGCGACATCTGTACAAAAACTACAGTACCACTCCCATCAGAGAGTGTAATGTCAGAGAGAGTTGCTGGATAGAGATTGTGATACGTGACAAATCCTGAGAAGATACTCACCAAAATCCCCACCAGCGACATCAGGATGAGTGCACTACGGAGAAATATAGCCTTGTACGTCTTGGTAGGTGATGAGCTGACTGAGTATACGAGTAATCATACTACTGATGCCATGAGTATGACTTGTATGAAGAATCCTACTAGAGAAAATATCCCAAGATATCACTCAAATATAATTGCAACAAGTGCAAAAAAACTAAGGATGATCTGAGATATTTTCATAAGTATTCAGAAGATATATATAGAAATGCTCACTGACGTATAAACTATCATTTCGGGCGAGAGATTCCACCCTCAAGGGGTACTCACGCCGACTATGGAACTCGGGAATAACGGAAACAAGATTCCACTCTATGTCTGTACACTATGTCTATGCCTAATTCCTACTTTCCTGATCGTGATTTCTTACGATTTTTGTATGATCTCACTCCATAGAGATCCTTTTTCTGTTCATCTTTTTCCTTGAGTTCCTGTTCGACTACTTCTTCTCCGAAGTATTCTTCCTTGACTCCACCCTTTTCCTTCGGCTTGAACATACTCTTGCGAGAACGCATCTCTATCTCGATAGGTGTCCCCTCGAATCCAAATATCTCACGGATCTTGTTCTCGATATAGCGAATATATGAGAAGTGGAAGTGATCTGCATTGTTGACTGAGATGAGGAACTTCGGTGGATTGATATCTACCTGAGAACCGTAATATACTTTTGGCTTGTGAGACTTGCGATTCCCTGTCGGTGCATGATCGTAGGTGATCTGTTCGAGGAACTTGTTGAATACACCTGTCTTCACACGCTTCTCACGTTCCTTGCGAATCTGGAGAGCATGTTCAAGGACGAGGTCGATACGACGGTTCTCGATAGCAGAGGTAAATACCACTGGTGCATATGAGAGAAAATCAAACTTCTTCGAAAGATAGACCATATATCTATCAAGGATGGTATTGACATCAATTCCTGGCTTCGCGAGGACCTTATCCCACTTATTCACCACCAATATGATACCCTTCTTCGCCTTCATGGCTTCACCGACGATATGCTCGTCCTGGTGAGCGATACCTTCGTAAGCATCGATGACAACTGCTACGACATCAGCACGTTCGATAGAGCGCTCTGCACGCATCACTGACCACTGCTCGATATTGGCAGACCCTATCTTCCCGGCTCGGCGGATACCAGCAGTATCGATAAGACATATCTCCTGCTCTTGGAACGTTATAACTGTATCGATAGCATCGCGAGTTGTCCCAGCAAAGTCCTTCACAATCGAACGAGTCTCGCCTGAGATAGCATTCACGAGTGATGACTTCCCTACATTCGGACGTCCGATGATAGCGAGCTTGAGCATACCTTCGTAGGTTGCATCTGGTGCGTAACCGAATCATTTTTTCTTGAGTTCTATTGCAACACGAGCCTTGAGTTCACCGAATCCACGATTCTGTACTGCGCTCACAGGGATGACGTCTCCGAGTCCGAGACTCATATGTTGGAATGCCTCCACTGCACGTTTTGGGTTATCAGCCTTGTTGGCAACGATAAGGATGGGCTTATTGGCACGACGGAGTTTTTTTACTATGAACTCATCGAACTCTGTCATACGATCATACTCGAGAACAAAGAGGATGAGGTCAGATGAAGCAATGGCATCGTCAGCACGAGCACGTACATCGGCAAGGAGTGTCTCGTTGTCTGCTTGTACGATACCACCACTATCTGCCATGATATAGGATATCTCACCCTCTGCATCATCGATATGGTACTCGATAATATCTCGAGTAGTATTCTCGATGTCTGAGACGATGGCGATACGATGCCCAGAGATTGCATTGAAGATACTAGATTTTCATACATTGGGACGACCGACGATGGTGATACGAGGAAGCATGGGAAAAAGTTACAGAGTATTATAAGGCGATTTTATATATTTGTGAGAATGGAGAGTATATGGGAATTCTTCAAAAAGCAAATTTACTTAAGCGTGTAGAAAAAATCAAACTTGTAAAGTACATCTGCAAAGGATATTCCTCATACCTTGAGTGATATCTGAGGATGTCAGTCTTTCTGTGTGAATGCAGCAGTGACACCAGATGTAATAGGATAGATGTTACCATCTCGAGCGATAGCAAGGAGTGGACGACGAGCGCTATCTACTATGTAGACTCAACCAGGAATACTCGGATCACTCACACTCGCAGACACCACCCTGTATCCATCAGCTGGAGCAATCACTACTCACTCAGTTACTCCAGAAGCACTCTGATTGTCGATGAGTATTGCATCATCAGGGAGAGTGAGTATCTGTCGATAGAGTGGATTACCCTGAGGATCGAGGATGACAATAGAGAGCGGATTGGTCTCGCTTGCAAGGACAACACGCGTCATATATCCTGGAGGGAGAGATGAGACAACTCATTGTTCAGAGAGTCTGAGTCTCTGTCATGAGCTCGAGAGCTGTACTCCACTACCAGCAAAGAATGCTGGACTCTCAAATACTCAACCACTATTGGTCATGATAGCTCCAGATGAGAGTCTGAGGATATCGGTTCCAGTACGGACACGGAAGATATGAACAGGCTGATCTTCGAGAACTTCCTGAAGTCATCCGCGAACTGCACCACTTCAGAGAGACTCTTGTATCAGTGGTATTGGTGAGTATATCTGGATAGTTAAAGGAACATATACAGTGTTGTAGTACTCATCTGTGAGCTTGAACATCATGTTCTTGTTCCCAATAGTATCATACGGACCGAACGTCAACGTTGTATCAGTAACAGAGATACCCGTGGTCTGGGCTACAAAGTCATCATCATAGACTCAATTACTATCACTATCTTGTGATATATCAGTATCAATAAGGAGTGTATATGTATTGGTATCTGTGACGATATCCTTGAGGAGGAGTTCGTATTCTTGGTAGACTGGGACTCTGATGGTGTCTCGGATATCGAGCTCTGGTGGACTCGTGTCGCTCGATGCCTGTGGTGTAAAGAGTACTTCACCAGCACTATGAGTTCACTTGGTATCCAGATTCTGGAGTCGTGCATGGTAGAATCCATTCGGATACTCCAGTTGGAGAGAATACTCCTCTCAGAGCTTGATAGTCGACTCAACATGATAGAGAGAGTTCTGTGTGAGTACGAGATCGTCATCGTGGACAAGATCCACGAGAGTCACTTCTGCGTCTCCTACTGCTATACGCATACCTGGAAGTATCGGCATCCCAATAAGTGTATCAGAATATGTATATCTCTCTGGGACGATACTTGGATAGACGATATAGAGTGTTCCCTTTTCGAACGAGACATTTGCAATCTCTGGAATCGAGTAACCACGATGGGCTTCGAGTCTTTTTTCTATCGTAGGTGTGGCTGTACCAGTTCCATAGAGTATAGTGACTGGCCTATCTCCTGTATAGAGTGTTCGTCCAGGTGAGAGGATGAATTCCATTGAACCAGTCAACACCTCCATCCGAGGTCACTCAAAGATAACAGCATCTGGATTGTCTACACGTTCTAGAGATCTGAGTACTTTTTTCTCAGATGGATCTGCCTCTGGATCATGTCGGAATATCTCTAGAGTGTGACGTGCTGAGAGTGAGTTATCATGTTCGCCACGATCAACCATATCCCACTCAAGGTAGCGGTCATAGAACTCTGTTCTCCAGATAGATTCAGACTCTCGAGATGGCTCGTATGCGAGATTGATATTGTTCGGAAGTGAGACATACTCTGAGAAAAAGTCTGGAGCCGTCGGATAAGAACTCTCATCTGTGAGCTCAAGGAGTACACGCTCAGTGTCTACGATTTTTTTCGGAGCATACGTCGAAGTACGCTTCAAAAAGAGTGCACCATCAAGGAGGAATAGATAGTCCATATCCCCATCACGATCGATATCTACCTTGGTCGATATATCATCTTTCTGAAGGGAGTCTGTATAGTCAAACAAGCGTGTCTGTGTACCATTGGCTGTGACAATATAGATACCACGGAAGTTGAGACTGTATCCTGCTGCGAGAGCAATCTCTTCTTCGACAGCACTCGGAGATCCAGATACATCTGCAGCAAGTCGTTGAACTCGACGAGTGAGTGCATGTGTCTCGTTGCTGATTGTGTCAGATGCGCGAACTGTATCATCCGTACGGATAGATGCGAGAGATTCTTTATTCCATCTTGCTGCGAGAGCGCTTGATCGAGTCTGGATATCTTCTGAAACCATGAGTGCTCGTTCGATATCGAGAGATGCGAGCGTTGTGTCTTGCTCTGTGAGGAGATCGATAACATGTTGCATATTCGCTGTCTCATCGTACTGAAGCTCTATATACTGCTTCAAGAGATCATACTTGTGTTCATTGTATGCGAGGAGTTCCTTTTCTTCACGATCTGCATCAATCTCTACTGCACGCATAGCATCTTGGAGCTCTTGTGAGAGGTATGCAAGTTCTGGTGTAGCATCGAACTCTGCAAGGAGCGCATCCTTGAATCCGTCAGTATCCAACGTGATATCCTTGTCTCTCTCGAGACGATCGATATATGCCATGATAGAACCTGTCAATCCAGATGGTATTGCAGATTGGAGGTCAATAGTGACGTTTTCAGGGGCGCTAATATTGACATCTTCTCCGACTTTTTTCGGTATGCCCCTTCCGAGATCTGCGTTGAACTTATTGAGTGGAGCAACCGCACTACGAGCAAACTCCGTGATAAATTCGGAACGTATCTCAAAATTGACATGAGATGATACACGAATCTCACGAATGGTAGGGATAGATATCTGTGGAAGATTGATATCGATAAAATCGAGTGGATTGGTTCCTTGGCGCTCCGTTCTCTGCGCAATCACGTCACCCACTGACCACTCAGGAACAAATGGTGTCTTATTGAGATAACACTCAAGAAGTTTCCAGAGCTTGAGGATATCGATAACTCCCTTGAGCTCTGAGAGAATCTTGGGAAGCTTGGGTGGTGGAGGGAGATTGGGAAGCTTGATAGTAGGAATCGGTGGGAGATCCGGGAGATCAGGAAGGGTTGGTATCGGTGGGATGAGATCCAGTCAAGCAAGAGTTACACCTGGCCCTGTAGGGAGTGAGAATCTCGGAATACTTGGCAGTCGTATTGGCTTGAGATTGAATTGAAAATTCGGAACCGCAATAAGTATACCAAGTCGTACATCACTGAGATCGAGGATGATATCTGGCCAACGTGGCATCTGGATAATCGGCAATGATGGTATCAAGAGAGAGATGAGCTTGTATTTCCAGTACTTTGCATTGTATCGCTCATTGTGACAGACAGCGCAATAGGCATCCTTCTTCGCTATGATGTCGAGGATTGGTTGCCAACTATCAGCAATAGTCCGTATGAGAACCCAGAGTTCTGCCCACTTACGGAATCGGATAGAGTTATCTTTTGCCCAACCCGTTGTCATCTGCTGAACTTCAGTGATATAACAGAGAACCTGAGAGAGATATCGTTGCTTCCAGGTGATATATTTTTGGAGTTTTATAGGGAAATTTTTGTATTCTTCTATTCGCTTGAGGTTCTGGTTGATGGACGTGAGAAGTGGTCAGGCATTCGCCTTCTGACTGAGACATGTTGATTGATCCTCTACACCAATACAGTTATTATTGAGTGTATAGTTGACTTCTTTTGCATATGCATCGAGGGAACGAGCGTATCGATCAAGTTCCTGAGGGAGTATCCATGGGACATCTACAGGTACTGTACGTTCAGAGATCGAGATAAGGGGGAGTTTTCAGATGAGCTTGTATGCTGCACGGATGGCAGATATGCCTCACTTTCACTTGTCGGCAAGTTTCCCTAACTCTCACTTGAACGCACTATCTTGAACCGAGTCAAAAGAACGCTGTTCTTCTTGTATCCACTTTCCGAGATCAGTCTGTGCGCTCGTATTAGATGTCCTTGTGCGTGCTTGGAGTCCTGTAGAGGCAGATCGAGTAGTTACCTCATCATCATATGCCCTTCATGCCTTGGTTGATATAGTCGTAACTGAGTTCTCTTCGAAGGAACTCTTGAACGAATCCGTCAATCCAGACATAGTCCCATCATATTGACTATTCTGTCCGAGAGTAGTCGGAGGTATGATGACCAATGCTGGTGGAGTAAAAAATGCTGTTACAAGCTCATCTGTCTGACGAGATACCCAATCCATGATAAATTCAGGAAATCCAGCAATTCGCTTATTATCAAGTTTGACAATATTGTCTGCTGTAAGTGGTTTTGCAAGATCTATCTCGATATCGACACTTGAGAGTGCACCATCAGCACTCGCACCACGGAGTGAGAGGAGTGGTCATGCATTGGTTCTACTGCGAGGTGGCTTCTTTGAGAGACTCGTATAGAGCGATGTGAGTCGTGTCTTGTCAGGAGATCTTGCATAAGAGATAATGTCCTGAGTAAGTGCCTGATTTTGTATGTCTTCTTGGGTTTTTGCAACAATATTACATGAACCCCCGTCAGATGTGACACCAGGAGCGTTGCTACCATTCCCTGCATTCCATGTATCATTCACTGATCCAAGTCATACAACATCACGAATATCTCCATCAGCGATAGAGCCATCATCCTTACACATATTGAGTGAGTCAGTCACTACGATACAGTTTCATACTTGTGCAAGTGGCCAGATTCATGGAGATGGATTCCCTCAGACAGCCCTTGCAGTAGTACCCATACATATAGCAACACCGACTCCAAGTGTGAGTGTTGGAGTTGCATATATACGTAGGAAATTCGCACTTGAATCAATACCAAGGTATCATCCTGCACCAATGATAGATGCTGGATTTGCTGGATCTGCTGTTTGATAATTATTTCACAAGTCTGTCATCCCCTGAGAGAGAACTCGTTGTCATGATGTTGCCATTCATTCTGCAAGACGTTCTCATCATGCAAGTATTGCTTGACCTGCCTCAACCCAGGCTTCTCAGACATTTGAAAAACTACATGCCCTTGCTGCCTCCATCTTGAGTGGAGATACTGGCCATATCATTGGTGTTGTAACACAATAAGGAGAAAATCCCCAATCAAATCGAGTCATTCCTGCAAAAATCGGTATACCCTCATCGGTACGGAATCCATCACCCATCGGATATCCAAATATTACCGGATCATTCCCTGGTGCAAGTGGTGCCCAGTTGATAGGAAAATTCATACATCCGCCTCCACCGAATCCACATGAGAGCCCATCAGCGATCTCCTGTGCCATATCCGCAATCTCTTCTGTAGTGATAGAGTCAGTTCAGACCGTAGTATCTGCTGGTGTCTCAGAGTCCGTAGCATTGTTCCCTGGCTTCCCTCTTATTGAGTCGAGTATTCATTTTCTATCTTCTATAGAGTCGAGTATCTCTTGTTGACTATCTGGAGTGATATCGCCAAGTGAATCAGGGATACCATCACCATCAGAGTCTTTTATCTTGGTGGCTATCTCGGGTGGCACCTCCATGTCAGCAAAAGATCGAGTTCACTTGATATATGTACGTGGTACAAGCTCTGAACGCCAGAGTATCATATCTGCACCGCACGTTGTTGCTGTAGAGAATCCAACATCTCAGAATACATCTGCGCCCGTCTCACCTTGTTCATAGTCTCCTACAAGGAGCTCTCCATAGCTTGTTGGGAGTGCTGTAAGCTCATACGAGAGGACCATGCTCTGTCCTGCAGGGATATCTGGTATAGTGAAGTATGTATCATAATCAGAGCTCGAGGTCAGTACAAAATCCCCTGATGTCGAAGTATCCCCACTTTTTACACGATACTTGTAAGTGTTCTCTGTACTGAATATTGTTGGTATTGTATCAAGGTATTCCACTCATCGGAGAGGTGCAGTTCCTGTGTTGCGTATCGTGATGTCGACCGTGATGCGCTCCCCTGACTTCAGAACTGATCCAGAACCGAGCGAGTATTTCTTTGATATGTCTATATTGAATGCTTGTGCATATTCACTTCGCACGAAGTTTTTTACTATACTTGTCTCACTAGCTTCTGGTGAACTCGTTCATGATGCATAGAGCGCTGCAAATGTAGCAAATTCCTCAGGAACAGCAGCATCTACATCAACAGCAGCTTGAGTAGGAGTGTACCTATAAGGCATGTATACCTCATTCCAGACGAGAGACTCATCGAGCCCCTCTCATCAGAGTAAACTATCGAGAGATACTTGTGGTACAACGCTTGCATAGATTGCTCATCCTGTCTTGATTGGTGTGTCTGAGAGAGTGAGTCAGAGGGTGGCATCGAGGATTTTTTTGTCGAAGTATCCAGCCGTCTCGGTTCCATAGAGGATACCGAGTTCACCCGATTCTGTGAGATAGACGATATCGTCACGCGTATCGTTGTCCATGTCACGGATACGGAACTGTGTAACCCCCATAGGAGCTATTGCACCAGTGTTGACCGTGAGTTTGGAACGAGTGAATTGTCGCTTATCGTTAGAGAGAATGATAAAATTTCATTCCGTATCAACTCCAATGATATCTGCAAACCCATCTTTTCTGAAGTCACCAAGAGAGAATCAACGCTCAATAATATCTGGAATATACGCAATATTGCCTCGCGAACGTATACGATCTCAGAGATTGAGGAGGAGTTCAACATATCCATCAGTATGGAGCACGACAATATCCTCATACCCATCATTGTCCATATCTCGTTGAGTGTAGGAGTGTATAGGAGATGCTTGTGGCGAAGTGAGTTGGGTTCCTATAGATCGATCGATACCATCGAGCTCTGTACCTGGTGCTTTTTTGTCATTGTGAGCAACTGGATCACCGAGATTGACCATCGTATATGTATGGAACCACTTTGTTGCTTCACCAACTGTATCTCATCCAGCATATGAGAGGAGCGTTCGATTACTTCACTTCCATCCAATACCTGGAGACTCAACAGTCAATCCAAAAGAATCTACTGCTTCAGGTGCATTTTTGACGTCGTCATAGACAGGAACTGTATTGTTCTTGGTATAACGGAATCCATATACCGTATCCATGAGACGATTCTGAGAAAATTGCTCCTGAGTAAAGTCTCATACATCGTCGAGATAGACGGTACTTCATGTAAAATAAGATTCGTCTGTCGCATACTCAAGAGAAGCATTGGAATCTGTTTTGTAGAAAATATGTCCAAGAGTGTCAACTCATGAGACAACCTTGATGAAAAGAAGTTTTTCTGAACGATCTTGATCCACCTTGAGTACTACACCTGGCAGATGAGATATCATTCCATTTTCCATGATAGTCACAAGTGCTTCTGTACCCTTCATTAGGACAAGTTCACCTCACTGATTTTTGACTGATATCCCTGTCATGGTAGACTCGAGTCGGATATGTGCACCCTGCTCCAATGAATCAGTACAATCAGCTCCATTACACGTATCAAGTACTGGATTTTTGGGGCGATATCTTGCCTGAGTGATGAGAGAGTTGGTCACAACATCTCGTACGGTAACAAGAGGATAGCCAGAATCAATCGAGAGGTATGGCTCAGCAATAGCATCAGCGATATCTCCGAGTATAAATCCTCCACCAGGAAGGATAGAAAATATCGTATCTCTCTTGTATGGAGTATCCATAAGGGTAGTCACTGCAAGGCTCTGTCCAGAACCAGGAGTGGTATTGTAGAGGATATCCTCACTCTCCCGCAAAAAGGTACCTCCAGCAAGAACCGTATATCGAGCATTGTAATCCTCGAGAAAGTTGAATCTCTGAGCCAGTGATGATACTCGTGCCACATATCGAGATATACCCTGCACAGTATGTGTTCATGCACTATCAGTAAAGCTGATACTATTATCTCGAAGTGCTGGAACATGCACTATCATATACCCCACATCTTTCTCTACCTTGAGAATTCATCCAGAGAAGACTATATCAGCAAGTGGTTTTCATCCTACCTCGAGTGTTCATGGGAGTGTTACAGGAACAATATTATTGTACCTATCTCTGAGGGAGAATACCATATTTATCTCATCTTCTACATGTGAGATATACATTGGTTTTCCAGGATTCACAGAGAATATGATATCTGGTACTGATCCCAATCATGGAATCGATGCAGTAACTCTATGTTCTCCAGCAAGTCGTCCAGGAGTATACGTTATTGGTTCTGAGACACCATTATCCAACATGACTACTTCAGGAGCAAATACTCCTCCCCCGACTCAAGTACTCAGGTGTACCACGGATCGGAATCATTCGAGTGGACGTCCTGCATTGTCCTCTACACGGACAGTAACTGGAATCGATGATCCTCCAACTTCAGGTGTACCAACTCGAGAGACGATTACACGAGCACTGTCAAATACCTTCAACGCAATTTCAGAATAGATAGTATCTTCTACTTGTGCTTGCACAACTATCTCCCCAGGAACATCAGATCCAACAGTCAGTGGTATTTCTGATTCTATTGCATCTATATGCATGGTGGTTTTCTTTTCTCCATTTTCAAGGATAAAATATCATCCTACTGCGGTGACATCAATACTATAGAGGTCTGGTGATACTGGATTCCCGAGCGCATCTCTAAGGCGAAGTGTGATGAGCGTATTGGATCACTTGAGAAGAGCTGATGATATTGGCGAGAGTGAAGCCTTGGCGATAGGTCAGGCAGTAACTGCGATAGTATTGGTTGCATGACGTCATGCTGCATCGCGGAATTCGAGTCTGTAGACTCATACTGTTTTTGTGTATCGTGTGGGGAGGATGTATCACGATCATTGTATTGTGATTCATGTTTGCGTTATACTACCACTAATATCGTCATATATATCGAGTGTTATCGGATAACGAGTTTCAAGTGTAGCACCACTGAGATTGCGTACGCCAAATTCCCAAGCCATCCCTGTAGCAGATGCTACAGATATCTGAGATCCGACTATCCCACCAACAGAAGGAACAGCAAGAAGATACTCACTATTGATATGGAGTGTTATAATATCTGATTGTACCTGCATCTTTCCTCACGCTCTTGCCTGTATATCGAGGGTGGCGCGCAGAGTGATAGTTCCCGTTTTTTCCTGAGATTGCAGGAGAAAAACCGTTCCTCCCTCCGAAAAATTCTGAGTATCTGGAGTAAATCTGATATAGTCATTGGCATTTCGTATATCCACACTCTTCCCTGCCTTATCAGTGATAGAGACAACATCTAATCGGATTTTAGAGTCTTTCGGAACTGAGAGGAGGCTGTTATTTTTCTGGTAGAAAAACCGAACCTGACTCATCTCAGTAGGAAGCATCACATCACGAGAGAGGTGATATGTGAGCTTGGCTCAGGTATAAAAATTATTGAGTGTTGCTACTGTCGCTGCTACATCTGTTGGTGCATACACCACTGGGATACCAGAAGAGATAGAGCTTCCTCCACCTTGAAATACTGAATTTGACATCAGTGATGGATCGAGTCCGATAGTGTTGACTCCACAAGCTTGTCAGATAATACGAACTGGTGTCAGTGACTTGATCCAACACATGATGGCACTTGGCCACTCAAAGAGATCTACTCATTCTGGAGGACCACAACTATCTGATGGGGCTGCTGCAATGCCAGCTTCTTCTTGGGCATCTTGTTCGGATATATTGAGTGCAGCAATCTGACTCCTCCCCTGATTATACTGGTCCTGTGTATCTGACAAGAGTCCTCAGTCGAGTGTAATCGTCTTACTAGAGTCGTCGTCTCATTGAGGGATAAAATCAGTGAGTCCAAGGTAGGCAATCTCGTATCATCAAGTCAGGGTCAGTATCTTGGGTGGACTTGAGAGTACACCTGTTATAGTCATCGGGAAGTTCAGTGGATTCGCGAGCGCCTGAGTAATGGTCTCGATATCAGTTACTCCGCCTGATCCGTATTCACGTGAGTATGCCAATCCTGTTTCGATAGCTTGTCGCATCTTCACAGTAACATCTGGGTGGAGCCATCTATTGGCGCGTATAGCTGTAACTATATCATCATCTGAGAGTGGTCCATCCACTGTTGCAGGCATACATGCTGGACTATCCACAAGCTGCCCGCCCCAACATGAAGGCGCAGGAGGAAAGAATTTCGGTTCAGTAGAAGGAAGAGATCATTCCCATTGTTCTTTTCAGAGACGATCAAGCTCAAGTCGATACGCAGTAATCAACATGGCTCATGATCCATATTTTCTGAGTCTTTCTTGTCACTTTGCATCTGTGAGATTGACTGCTATTCTTGTTCTATGCCGTTCTAATATATCCTTCTCATCGAATCGAAACAAGTTCGCATATATGATTTTTTTATCCTTATTGGCTGGAGACTCTTCCATAAATATAACATGTCTATCATGGTCTATGGCCATCGAGGGTGTGATATTGCTACTTTCTGCTGCCTGTATCTCCTCATCTGTTGGGGACTTATGAAAAACACGAGAATTGAAAATACTATGAAAACTCTGTGTTTCATATGTAGTATGATCAGTTATGGCTTGAATAGAGTATATTGCAGACTCTTCACTTACATTTTGGTTATTCTGATTGTTTGTTGCATTCCCATTTTCATCTGTAGCACCACTCCCAACAGCCATGGCAAGATTGAAGCATGGGTAATTCAGGTTTTTATTGGGAGCAATAGCAGAGTTAAATACAAACATTCCAACCATACAGGGCGACATATAGGCACCTCCACCAGGAAGTTTTTCTGGATATCTCTCTTGATTATTTCAAGCATTATATGGGCAAGGTCTATTAAATAACTTTCATGGAGTACCGTCACAAGCTCAATAGATGAGAGGTGGTGCCTCACTCTCCATGGGTATAAGGGTAGTTATATATCCTGTGATAAGTGGCGCAATGCACTGATAGTGTGTCTTGCCTTTTTCTGGTATTTCAGGACATACCACTTCGGGAGGGAGACATGCCCAAAGATACGGTGGAACGGTTGGTGAAACAGAACTTCATACGATGCTTATTGCTACCATTCCATTTGCACATTGTCAATCTCATCCAACAAGATAGTGAGATTCCCACTCCATACCAAGAAGACGAGTTTCAGGATCTCATTCTCCACCCCATGTTGGTTGAGAATACTCTTCTGGAACTGTTTTACAGCTGATATCATTGATAGACTTCCCATCATCATTAGGCCATGGTCCATCCTCACGTATAGCTCATGACTGTAGCATGTACGGATATGGTGCATAGGCAGCATTACATGCAGTTGGATTAGCATCGACTATTCTTGGTCATATATGGACTATTGGTGCGGTGCGTTGGTTGATCTCCTTCATTCAAGAGAGAGAAAAAATTGGCATATAAAAATCCTCTGTTTTCGATGGTTCCTTGAAGGTCCAATTACTCGTATTTACGTTGGTGATGATATTGTTTCCCCAATACGCATCAGTAAAATATGTTTCAGGATTATTATCATCTGTTCAACAATCGATTTTTTTATTACCATCCTTTTCATAGAGTTTCATACTCTCAGGAGTAGTATATACATCAAATGCGGAATTCGCCTCAACTAGAATTCATTGTTTATATGGCCCACTTTCAAAATCAGAACCTCGAGCAATAGTACAGAAGTGCGGATCGAATATAGTAGAGCCCTTTCTACCAAAAAGGAAGTTATCATAGTGTCGAGTAATTCCCTGCCCCAGAGGTGTAAATGGTTCCTTGATTGTAAGGTAGTCCATTATAAAAGTAGAAAATGGATTCACGATCTCAACATAATCAACCCATTGTTCTAACTTATCATTGAGCTTTCGGAGGTTATTCATTGCTGCATAGTCCATCAGTGATATGCTGATAGCTGGCTGATCCATGCGAACATTTGTACCATCATTGTACCTACCAGCATTGCGGACGAATCCTCTGATATCTCCAAGAGATTTTGCGTTGATAAGCTGATAGAACTTCTTAAAAAGCTCCATGATCATAGGTTTTGTCTGGATATCAGGCGTTTTATCTACTTCGGCATCTTGGAACATGCTATTTGTTGTACCAGAGAATCCCAATGAGTCAATATACTCAAGCTCTTCTTTGTTGAATTTTTTCTTTTCTTGTTCTACTTTTGCAATTACATACTTCAGAAAATACTTGCTAAATCGATTGTATATAACAGGCTCCGCACTATCCATATAGACGCTATATGCTCAGAGGTCCTCTATAGCAAAAGACTTTGCCTCAAGAAATCAATCATAGTAAAATACCCGTGGGGGTACTGTTGTTGGGGCAAAGACTCATGATTGAGTGTAGAAGTCATGAGTTTTATCAAGAAATGTTCCTATCTTCACAACATCAGAGATGATATCAACAGAACCAGAAAGAGATGGATCTGCCTCTTTGGATTCTACTTCAAATTCCCTACCAACAGCAGGATTGATAACGCCATGCCATATTTCTGGCTCTACGATTTTTTGATTATCATTGGCTGCGACTCTGTATCTTCATGCCTCTTCGTCATAGAGGAACTTCTTATCAACAAAGTCTACATATGGATAGACACTTGGAAACTGATCTGTTCATATATCCACCACTGGGATAGCTATATCTCCAATAAGTATAGTTCCAACAAGACGAGAAACAATTCATTCTTCCCCATCACCCTCATAGTAGAGCTTTTCGTTCTGTGCGGCGATGATAGCGGGAGATATATCTTTTTCAACAACAAATATCGATGTCCGTGTAGATCAGAGTGTCCCCTGTATATCCTCAGCATAACGATTGATTTTTGAGCGATTTTCCTTATAAGTATCGGTATCGACGAAGATAGAGACAATATCGCGATACGTCTCTTGACTTGCCTCTACACGACCAAAAAAATCTACACGAATCGTCTGAGAGATGAGGAGTGTGAATACAAGAAGTATGGCAATGTACTGACGCCAGAATTTGAGAAAACGAGGCATAAAATATATTTTGATAAAATATATGCTTTTTTCTCTCTATTGCAAAGGAAAAGCATGAGAAAAATGAAAAAAAATTCGACAAAGATTGATTTTTGTATATTATCTCGCCACCTCTTAAATTACGGGAATGTAGCTCAGTTGGTAGAGCAGGGCCCTTTTAAGGCCAAGGTCCCGGGTTCGAGCCCCGGCATTCCCACCATAAAGGTATCAAAATCTTCTAGAATTCTAGAAGATTTTTTGCTTTTTTACATCTTTTCGATACAATTCGCGCGAAAATCAACTCACCTACTTCCTTAATCCCCTATACTATGGCAAAATGAGACGTTATTATCCGATTCGACGAACTCACTTTTGGTTATGTAGCACCAAAGTGGCTCCTCGAAGATGCAAGTTTCTCTGTCCGTGAAGGTTCCAAGATTACCCTCATGGGTCAGAACGGAGCTGGTAAATCAACTATCTTCAAGATGATTACTGGAGATTACAAGCCACACGAAGGACGTATCCTTATAACAGCTGGTAAGCATATTGCTATCGCAAAACAAGTGATGCCTGTCGATGACAAGACTCTGACACTTGCAGCGTTTTTCCGCAAGTACTCTCGCAGTGATGCACACAATATCGATCGCGATATTCAGGATGCTCTTGAGGCAGTGAACTTTCTCCCACCGAAAGAGATCAACTTTGCAGACTTCTTGAATCGTATTGTTTCGAGTTTTTCTGGTGGACAACAGGCTCGTCTCCTCCTTGCATCAGCACTCATCCAGGATCCAGATATACTCCTCCTTGATGAACCGACGAACAATCTCGATACAGAGGGTATCTGGCATATGACCCAATTCCTCCAGAACTATCATGGGACAGTACTCGTGATCTCACATGATGCTGACTTTCTCAATAGTTTCTCTGACGGTATCCTCTACCTCGATGTCTATACTCGCAAGGTTGAGCAGTTCGTCGGTGACTACCATGATGCGGTTGAGCAAGTAGAGAAGCGTATCGAAAACCAGAATCGTGAAAATGCTCGAATAGCAAAAGAAATCCAAGCGAACAAAGACCAAGCCAATGTATTTGCACACAAGGGAGGAAAACTCCGTGCCGTTGCAAAGAAGATGGTAGAAAAAGCTGAAGAACTCGAGAGCATGAAAGGTGAAGTCCGTCGTGAAGATAAAACAATTCGTGAGTTCACCATCCCGAACCAAGAAGGTATCGGAGGACAGATTATCGAGATCAAAAGCCTCCAGATCATCCGTAACCACCAACCAGTTGAAAAAGAGGTCGAAGTCTCTCTCGGAAAGAATCGTCATCTCCTCCTCTCAGGACCGAATGGTATCGGTAAATCTACTCTTCTTGAGTCGATAGCAAAATGAACTGCGAAGTGAGTAAAAATCGGCGACAATGTGAAGGTTGGATACTACCGCCAGGATTTCTCTACGCTTGACTTCTCTCAGAAGGTCTATGATTGTCTCTTCGAGGCAAGTGACCGAAAAGCCCTCGACAAGGATCTTAGATCATTCGCCTCTGGATTCCTCATCACGGGTGAACTCATGGCAACTCCTATCGGTGCACTCTCTGAGGGACAGAAGGGTCTCGTCATGTTCGCGAAACTCGCACTCGAGAAGCCAGGACTCCTCATCCTCGATGAGCCAACCAACCATATCAACTTCCGTCACTTACCAGTTATAGCCAAGGCACTCGACGAGTACGAAGGAACTATGATCCTCGTCTCACATATCGATGAGTTCGTATGGCAAGTGAGGATAGATGAGTATCTCGAGTTAGAATAAGAAAAAATAATCTCCAAATTGGAGATTATTTTTTGAACATCATAACTTTTTTGCAATTTTTTCTGATTTTTCTATAGTAATCGACATGCAGAGATACATTCAGGACCTCATCGCATTCACATACAAACAGGCATATGCCTGTATATTTTGAGGATTTCTCCTCTTCATGATTGTCCTCACTGGGTATTACTATCCTCTTGAGTGAGTCGTCTATAGATATGATTTTCTCTTCTTATCTGCCCTCGTATTCCAGATATTCCTCCTCATGACACGTCTCGAGTCATGGAGAGAAGCAAGTGTGATACTCATATTCCACCTAGTCGCGACTCTTATGGAAGCATTCAAGACACATCCATCCATCGGCTCATGGAGCTATCCAGAAGGATTCTCTATAGGTATCATGGCAGTCCCCCTCTTCGCGGGATTCATGTATTCTGCAGTCGGGAGTTATATCGCACGAGTGTGGAGGATTTTTCACTTCCAATTCAGATGATACCCGAAGAAGATATACACGATACTCATCGCGATTGGTATATATGTGAACTTTTTCACACATCACTTCATCTATGATATACGGTACATCCTCCTCTTACTCATACTCATCACATTCGGTAGGACTCGGATATACTATACACCGAGAGAGTGTACCTACTCTATGAATCTGGCATTTTGATTCTCACTGGTAGCATTTTTTATCTGGATAGCAGAGAATATAGCAACATACACTCGAGTTTGGATATACCCTGGGCAAGAACTCATCTGGCATCCTGTAGGGATAGAGAAGATACTTGCATGGTTCCTCCTCATGATTATTAGTTTTGTCCTCGTATCACTCATCCATACACCAGAAGAACGCAGATAACCTATGCAAAAACACTATATATACATCCTTCTCTGCTCTGATAATACATACTATACAGGGTATACCAATAATCTGGAAAAAAGAATCGAAAAACACAATACATGAACATGAGCTAAATATACGAGATGACGCCTTCCAGTGACTATGGTATACTCTGAGGAATATGATTCTCCTTGAGATGCCAAGAGCCGAGAGTATGCGATAAAACAACTCAATAGAAAACAAAAAGAAGCCCTTATAGAAAGAACTTCTTAGTGTATTATCTTTTCCCGATAATGATCTGATTCTCGTTACCAAGACTGATACTGAGATTATCTCCATCACTTACCTCACCTGCGAGGATTTTTCTCGAAAGAGGATTGATGATGTATTCAGTGATAGCCCGTTTTAGTGGTCGAGCACCGAGCTCACTGTCGTATCCGAGTAGCGATATCCTGTCTGTCACACTCTTATCCCAATTGACGGTAATACTCTTTTCAGAGAGTTTTTTTGCTACATCCGTGAGGAGGAGTCCTACAATATGTGATATCTCAGTTTCCCCGAGAGGACGATAGAGTACGATATCATCGATACGATTCAGGAACTCTATACGGAAATACTTAGTGAGTTCTTTACGAATCGATGCCTCAGCAATAGTCGTATCTGTGATGAGGTTGGATGTCATGATGATGATAGTATTTTTCATGTTGACACGACGACCCTTGCTGTCAGTGATGCTTCACTCATCGAGTATCTGGAGGAATATATTCCACACGTCAGGATGAGCCTTCTCCACTTCATCGAGGAGGATGACGGAGTATGGATGACGGCGTACTGCCTCCGTAAGCTGTCCTCCTTCATCATGACCGATATATCCTGGTGGAGATCCGATGAGCCTCGCAACACTGTGTGACTCCATATACTCACTCATATCGAGTCGGATATAGGCATTGGCATCATTCCAGAGAACCTTACAGAGTGCCTTAGCAGTTTCAGTCTTCCCAACTCATGTTGGACCAAGGAAGAGGAACGATCCGATGGGGCGATCTGCATCTGAGAGTCATGCTTTTGAGCGTCTGAGTGCTTCGGAAACCTTCTTTAGTGCATTATCCTGACCGATGATATATTTTCCGAGTTCTGCCTCGAGACGGTTGTATACCTCCATCTCAGATGCGAGAAGCTTCCCCACAGGTACACCTGTCCACTTGGCAACTATGCCTGCAACATCTTCTTCTCTTACAACTTCATCTACCTGACTTTCATCTTCGATTTTCTCGAGTTCCTTCTTTTTTTCAGGTATCTTTCCGTAGCGTATCTCAGCAACTTTTGTATACTCTCATGAGTATGTTAGATTTTCTGCTTTTTTCTCGAGTTCGAGTATCTCATCACGGAGGGATACTATCTTTTCATGAGATTTTTTTGATGACTCCCATGAAGATTTGAGTGTATCGAGAGATGATTTTTTAGTAGTTATTTCAGTCTCGATTTCAGAGAGTCGGCTAGCTTTTTCTTTTTCTCACTTGATAGATGCCTTCTCTATCTCAAGTGAACGTATCTCCTTCTCGAGCTTGTCGAGTGCTACAGGACGCGAATGTGTACGCATCTTCACGCTCGACGTTGCCTCATCGATGAGATCTATGGCCTTGTCTGGGAGTCGTCTATCGCCAATATAGCGGATAGAGAGGTCTACAGCACTTGTGATAGCATCATCAGAGATACGCACACCATGGAATGTCTCATATCGCTCCTTGAGTCCTCTGAGTATCGCGAGCGTATCATCACGTGTTGGTTCCTCGACTGGCACAGGTTGGAACCTACGTTCCAGAGCGCCATCTTTTTCTATATATTTACGGTACTCAGCGAGTGTCGTTGCACCTATCACCTTCACTCGACCACGTGCGAGAGACGGCTTCAGGAGATTACCAGCATCACTCGATCCTTCCGTGGCACCAGCACCGACGATGGTATGGAGTTCGTCGATAAAGAGGATGATTTTCCCTTCGGATTTTTCTACCTCATCTATGACTCACTTGAGTCGCTCTTCAAACTGTCCACGATAGCTCGCGCCAGCAATAAGTGATGTGAGATCAAGCGTCCGTATCTCTCGATCATAGAGCATCTCTGGGACCTCACGGGCAACGATCTTGCGAGCAATACCCTCGACGATAGCAGTCTTCCCTACCCCAGGATCTCAGACGAGTACTGGGTTATTCTTGGATCTACGGGAGAGTATCTGAATAGTACGATATATCTCATCCTCGCGACCGATGACAGGGTCTATCTTACCTTCACGAGCGAGAGCCGTAAGATTGATAGTGTATTTATCAAGAGGGCTTCTGTTGTCTGATTCTTGGAATTGTGCTTGCATACTTTTCATTGATTAAAAAATAAATTAGCACTTGTATTATATACGTGCTAATTATAAAATCAAGAAAAAAATAAAAAATCCACGAATATATGGATTTAGATACTGTAGTAGATTCTTTCACCCCTCCTCTCCAGTCTCAACTTTCTCACTTCCTTGGTTCCGTGAGAATTAGATCACTCGAGGATGAATCTCCTGAGCTCATCAAGGAGTCCACGAGAGAGTCACTGAGTGCTCCCTGTATGTGCCTTGCGATAGAGGTATGTGAGGATCTCTTTTTGAAAATACTCTGATTGTGATTCGAACTCTGGAATCATAAAACTTTCTGGCTTTCATGAATTCTCTGATGCAAGACTGAGCCAATTCTCCACCTGCATATTCATGTAGAGAGCTACATCCTGCATGTAACTTCCGAGTTCACTCAGGGTCTCTTCGATAGATGAATTCATCATGCGAATACGTGGCATGATATCCTGACGTACCTTATTGCGCTCATAGTCTGTATCCTGATTGCTTGAGTCTTCTCTGTATCTGATAGTATATTCCTGTGCATACTGCCTGATATCCTGCTTGGATGTCGAGAGGAGCGGACGAAAAATATTTCCCGATACAAGGCTCATTCATGAGAGTCCATAGAGCTTCCCTCACTTGATGAGATTCATGAGTATCGTCTCTGCCTGATCGTCACTATGATGTGCTGTGAGGATATATCGAGCTCCATATTGACTGCGCATCCTCTCGAGGAAGCTATATCGTTCTCGTCGTGCAACCGCCTCGAGTGAAGACTTCTCATCTCGGGCAATGCTTCCGATATCTTTTTTCTCATATTCAAAAACCACTCCCATCTCTGATGCAGTATCTCTCACGAGTTCTCTATCTCCATCTGACTCTACACCACGAAGTGCGTGGTCGAAGTGTGCTACTATAATCTTCTCTCTAGGATGCATACTAGAAACCAAATTAAGCAAAACCATACTATCTACCCCCCCACTCACGGCGAGGATGAGCATATCAGTAGGTTGGACGTATTCTGAGAATGTAGTGGTAAAACTTTTCATACAAATTATTTTTTGATTTTCCCGCTTCTTTTGCTTCTTTTTGGATGAGGTTTTTGATTCTGTCGACGAAATTTTCGTAAAAAATACAACGTATCTGAATTTTGTATTTTTAGAAAATGAGTCGGGAACAGAATCCAAATCGAATCCACCAAAGAAGGACTTTTGGTACTTTTAGTCATAAAAGTACATAATCAAATATTTTTTGGGATATTATGTTCCTATTCTTTTATTCAACTTTCTCACAAATTCGAGGAATTCATCATCTGGAGCAACTTGATTGAGTATCTCTTTGCCACATTTGATACACCGATGTCGTATCATATCGCCTTTATTTTTCTTGTAGTCGATTCCGATAGGCTCCATGATTCCGTGACACTCGCTTGCACGATCACCTGGGAACTCAGCATCTACATGGAGCGAGCAGAGACAATACGGACAGTGATTGCGCGCTGAACCCGTCGGATGAAGTGTTACTTCTTTCCCACATTTTTGACACGAGAATGACTCATTGCGCATGATAAAAGACATACACAGAACTATACTCAAAATACTACAAAAATAAAGCTCTGTTTTTTGCAAAAAAGAAGAAAAAACGCTATAGTGTACTCATGACTGAAAAAACTCTCACATCCAGCATTAAAAATGAAGATGCTTTCCATGATATCATAGCCACAGAACGAGCAAAAAGAGCGAGTAAGAAAAATGTCTCTGCTTTTGATGCTCTAGCGGAATCGATACATGCTACTCTCTGAAGACAAGACAGTGAATCAGCCCTTGCCCTCATAACCAAGGGATCTCTTGGTCTCGGTTCATCAGATATACACTATGACACTGCAGAGGATGGTGTTGCTATACGACTGCGCATCGACGGTGAGCTCCAGAATATCACCAAGCTCTCCAAGTGAGAGTACAAGCTCCTCCTCGAACGCCTCAAGTACAAGTCAGATCTCAAGCTCAATATCACAGATGTCCCACAAGATGGGAAGTATCGAATCACTACCGACTGAGATCGTATCGATGTCCGTGTATCAACTCTTCCTGTACGCTATGGAGAAAACGTTGTCTGTCGTATACTCGACTCAACCAAGTCTATCCCCACTGTGGATGAGCTCGGATTCATGTGGACGTCGAAGCGTCAGATAGACAAGAGTCTCCATAAGAAAAATGGTACCATCCTCGTCACAGGTCCGACAGGAAGTGGTAAGACAACAACGCTCTACTCACTCCTCACGAACCTCAATACTCCAGAGAGGAAGATCATCACTCTCGAAGACCCTATCGAATACGAACTCCCTGGTGTCATACAGAGTGAAGTCGATGAGAAAAAAAACTATAGCTACTCTACAGGACTCAAAGCCCTCATGCGTCAGGATCCTGATGTCATCATGATTGGTGAGATACGTGACCTCGAGAGTGCTACTATCGCCATGCAAGCGGCCATGACTGGACACCTCGTCCTGTCCACGCTCCATACCAAGAGCGCCTGAGAGACTATCGAACGCCTCATGAATATGGGAGTACCGAACTATATCCTCGCATCTGGTCTCGATGTCATCATCGCGCAACGACTTGTAAGACGTATATGCCCTCATTGTTCTGAGCAATATGAGGCGGATCCAAGCGAGATAGATATCATCAAGTATATGCTCAAGGATATCTGAATCGAGTGACTCACAGCCAAAAAAGAAACATATACGCTCCACAGAAGTAAGTGATGCAAAGAGTGTGGTATGACTGGATACAAGTGACGTATCGGTGTCTATGAAGTGATGAACTTCTCTGAAGAGATACGTACACTCATACGCAATGGTGCCAGTCCCAAGGAGATCATAGAAACTGCTCGCAAGTGAGATCTCATGCTCATGCGCGAAGATGGTATACTCAAGGCCATGCAAGGAAAAACCAGCCTCGACGAACTCTTTAAGGTAATCGAATAAAAAAATCCCTCAATTCACATTGAGGGATTTTTTAAGAATGTATTATTCTGAGAAGACTCTATCGAGAAATGCCTGTCCCTTGACTGGATCGGCGAATATAATACCGAGCTCCATCTTGGTGCCATCAAGAAATACTGTTGGAGTACCACTGACACCTACTGCATCACCCGCAACAACCTCATCATCTACCTGTTTTGCATAGCGATTCTCCGAGAGACACTGTGTCAGTTCGGTAGCATCAGCACCTATAGCAGCGAGGGCACTGACACGCTCAGCATCAGTAACCTTGGCCCCTGCTTTGGCTCTCTCAAGATTGTAGAGCGCCTTCTTGCCGTCCATGTACTTCCCTTGCTCTGCTACACAGAGACCAGCGATAGCATCACGGTAAGCATTAGGGTGGATGCTAGTAAGTGGGAATTGCTTATACGTAATCGTTGTCTTACCGCTTGCTGCATACGCCTCGAATGCTCCACCAAGTGCATCAGAAAAAGCTATACAGGCAGGACACTGAAAATCAGCATAGATAGTGAGATTGCGCTTACCACTTCCGAAAGTAGGTGATGGAATCGTCTTCTGAAGTGCCGGACTATACTTGTCACTAGAGATGAGGGACTTCACAGACTCACCACTCACAGAAGATGGAGTTGTCTTGGAACCAATAGTACAAGAAGCGAGGAATATGAGCGAGCATGTAAGGATGAGAATACGCATAGGAAAAGTTATTTTTGAATTGTAAAATGTATAATCGAGTATACGGTATTTTTCATTTTTGCAAATTTTTGGAAAAATTGCTTTTTTTATAGATTTTCGATACAATAGAACTATGTTGCGAATAGTACTGTCCATCGTTGCCCTACTCTTCCCTATATTTACGGTTATTGCAGCAGATAGCACTGTCTGAGAACCGCTCGAATTAGGGTTTTATAGTCGTATCCATGACAATATCGATAACACGATAGATACCCTACGTAAGAAAGAAGTAAGTAAGTTCAAGACTTTCTCGGGATTTTGAACTTGTAGACCAGCGATTGCGTGGCTCGATAGAGAGCCGATGAATGAACAGATATTGATAGATATAGTAGAGTGAGACTTGAGTCGACTCTCAGACATCATGCAAAAAAATAAAATACTGGGTACATCGGATAGTGATGGATTTGCCAATCTCGTATCGTGTCTCGCAGAGACCTATAATCAACTCGGTGATATCGCTGCAAAAGACGAAGAGGCACTCTCGTCTATGTGAATCCTCTGAATATATACAGATGGTGACACAAAAAATAGCGACTATGACATAGTAGCAGATATTGAGAAACTCAATGCTATAATATTTACAGAAAAGCTCGACTATATAGGTAAGGTCAATGTATCAAAAGAGTCTTTCTCTGCCTTGGCAGAAGGCACCCCTATACCATCAGTCACCTCAGCATGAGGAAGTGCTGAGAACAATACAACAAATAATTCAGATACTTCTTGAACCAGCAACACACCCTCCCTTCAAGCACTCGGAATAAGTGATATGTGCACTGTGAGTGATAGTCCTACATCTGTATCCAATATAGCCAATTCTGACTTCCTAGATGAGCTTGAGTCTGTACTCGCTGGATGAACTCCCCCACTCTGATGAGCATCATATGGACCAGCACAGCCAATCAATACACTCACACCTACCAATATTGATTTTTTTGATACTCCCCCATGTACTGATAATTTCTGTATCCGTGTGAAGTCCATACCATGAGAGATCAAGCTCGTATGAGGGAAATCATACTCAATCGAAAGTCTCATCGATAAGCATACTGCGATACTCATGCCGATAGCCAATAGCAATCTCGCAACACAGAAGATGAGCAAGAATTATTATGAGCAACTCAACCTCAATCTTCAGTTCAAGGAACTTATCCCATTGCTTCTCCATATCGAAGAACGTCCTCAACAAGTAAAACAGTATAAAGTAGAATATACAAAAGAAATCCAAGAAAAAGAATTCGAAGAGATGCGCAGATGTGCCTATGTTGCAGCATGACTCCCATCGGACAAGAATCGAGCGAATATACTCTGAGGCGAAGGCTTTCAGTTATGGACCAATACCAATACTGAGAATATCGATCTCACAACAAAAAGTCTCTCAGTCATAGATCCTGAGGATAGTGTACTCGCTGGTTGTATGGATATAGCCATGGGGATGTCTCGTGGTAAGTACTATGAATCATTTGCTACTGATCTCACTGAACTCGAATCATTCACCACTGCGCTCGTCAATATCTTGAATTCAGGAACCATAGAACACAAGGAACTCGATAAGAAAAAGAAAAACTAAAAAACCTCTATGCAACTACGCATTCGTCACATACTTATTTTGGTTGCTTCACTCATGATATCGAGTGAGGGATTTGCTGCGACATGTACTATACAGAGTGGACCACCAGCAGCGCTTGCAGACTATATCAGAGAGACGACCAAGGCGGCCCAAGCAATCAATCAAAAATATTCACAAAACATATGTAGTAGCTCAACTTCTCCGATAACGAGTCTGAATCGTTCACTCTCAACACTCGATAAGGCTGGAAATCAAGTTCCAATCATGAACAATATTGTCACTGACTTCACATATAACGTTGTCAGTCTTTATCGCGTCGATATGCCCCCTATAGTACTCACACATGGACAACTCCTCTATGCACTAGAGAAAAATACTATCATACCCACACTCGATACTCTCGCTTCACGCTGTCAGCTCGATGGAGAAGCAGAAAAAGAGATTATTGCCCTCATACAGAGAAACAATCATATACAAGATTATTTTCGTGGGGTTGTCATCTGAACTATAGGAGAAGGAACTGATACCCTCGAACAAGCAATACTCGATAACTACAGAAAAGAGGCAACTATGAGTTGTACAGAAGATACAGATATATCCACAGTCATAGAGAAGTGATCCAAGGCAATAGAGGGATTTGGCACTGACATCACAGAGGCAATGGAAAACTGGAAAGCATCCATGGCACTCCTGCGAGGTGAGTCTACAGATTCCAAAAAAGACTATGTACAACTCCAAAAGGAACTCCTCCGAAAAGAGCTCCAGAGACAATGACTCTCACAGTGAGCCATGCAACAGATCATGACCAACCTCGATTGTATGCAAAAAGAATCTGCTGGTATAGAGAGTATTGCTGATTGGACTCGTGCTCGAGCCAAGTGTGTTGGCAATCCCCTCGTTGGGTACCAAAAACTCGAAGCAGCATACGAAGAGCTCAAGTGGTGAATCAATTCGCTTAAGAATGGAGTAAAAAAGTTCTTTGGTGGCAATCCTACTACTACAGATGGATTCATCACGCTCACTACCAAGATAGATAAGACAGTTGACGAAGAAAAGGATATACTCGTAATATATTCTCAGATGCAAGCTGCTGCTATCACTCTGTGAGGTGAAGAGTCTACAACCAATACTATAATCACGAATCTCATCAATATCCATACGAGTCTTGTAGGAATGAACTGACTTCTCGAAAAGCGAATACCAAAAATGCAAAATAACTGTATGAAATGAAGTCCAGGAGTGACTGGATGATGTTACCAAAAATAAGCATCAACTATATTGTCAAGATATCTAAAACCTTGTTCCAAGCTACAAAAAAGGAGTTTTTCGTAAAACTCCTTTTTTGTAAAGGAATTTTTTTTGCATATACCTAAAAAAGTATATACTTTCAACATCAAGTATTTGCGGTTCCTCTTCTCATCTGATATAATGAGAACATCACCAAATTTTATCTATGTCCGTATCGCAAAAAAATAAAAAAAATCCAAGAACTGGATATCTCATCCTTATTGGGTTTTTTGTTTTATTCACTTGATTCTATCAAATACTCAATAGTGCAAGCGTCTATAACCAGATACGCTATCTTATGTGAATTGGCGGAGAGGCGCATGTAACCTGAACATTTTCTTCTGGGAGCAATGCTGGAACACTGGTTTTCGATGCAAAACCCACAGATGGTTATAGTGGAGCTCATGTCTATATCCCAGATACTAGTGGACCACTGGTGCTCACAGGGAGCTTTTGGTCAGAGACGGTTGGCTGGATATGATTCAATGATGTAGAGATGAACCTTAGCTCAACAGATGAGAATATATGGTCTCTCTCTGGATATGCATGGTCAGAAGGTGCATGATGGGTAGACTTTGCATGAGTAACGTATCATTTATCGAATACGAGTTTTTCTGGATATGCATGGAATGATGCCTTCTGATGGCTCGATATGACTGAAGCATATATCGAGATGACGAGTTCTGGTGCAATAGGAAAGGTAAAAATCATATGAAGCCTCTGAGGAAATAGGATATTTGATACTATATATGCACTTGATGGTGCAATATCTCCAGCAACAACAACTAAAATCATCAACGAAGTACGTAGAAATGTAGCTACTATAACACGCAACATACCGGATATATCAATCAATTCAGACCTAATATCGAACAATGTATTTGATAATGCTGATACTCAAGCAATTAATGGAATGCTCATATTCAAAAATAATTCCAATACTGGCGCTCGCGTCAACTACACTGACAGTATACAGACACGATTCGAGAATATATCAGCCACAACTCCTGTATACTCCGTTATAGCTCTTGGAGCTGATGTCTATATTGATGATTCTGTCTATGTGCAACAAGACAAGAGACCGAGAGTTATTATAGCCCTAAAAAATGATAAGTGATTCTGAGGGAATATATATATTGATGGATCTATCACGCAGATATACTCAAGCCTCATAGCAGAAGGAAGTCTCTACTCAGGACGATTTTCATGAAACACACCAATATACTACAACAATGATGCAAGTAGTCTTTTTAAGATACCGAATCGGCAACTCTATGTATATGGATCCCTCATATCCAACAATACGATTGGTGGATACGGTGTAGACAACGGCATAAGTAATACCTGTCCATACAACATACAGCCATGTACAGATAATCTAGCACTCCTCTATGACTTCAACCACTTTCGTGATTTTCAGAAAGACGCCCTTGATGTCACACTCTTACGATGATATCAGCCACCATGACAAGGGGCACCAAGTGATATATATGATGACTACTCAATGATTATCGAGCATGATCCCCGCATCCTCTCATCTCCTCCTCCTGGACTAGAACCTATACAGTAGCAGTTATCCACATACTTTTCATTTTTTATATATATGCGTACTCCTCTCTCTCACTTCCTCCTCCCTGCTAGTCTCGTCATAGTACTATCCATACTAGGAACAAGCGTTATTGCTGCACCGATTGCTCCACCTCCTGGTGGATATACTGGTGGTATATTTTCATACTACTTCAAAAACATAATAGAGTGAAACGGTACTGTTGGAACTACGAGTGGTGGAGTATGTCCAGTCTGAAGGGTTATCTCTGGTTTTTCTACTGCACCTGGAACCTATGGTCTCCCAATATGTAGTTACCCCTCATCCGCTGATGGTTCAGCATCATCCCTCACAGGAGCTCTACGTGGGACAACCAACTATGTACCAAAATACGGACTCAGTAATACTGGAATTATCAACTCTCAGATATTCGACAATGGGATAAATGTAGGTATCGGAACAATTACTCCTGGTGCCTCACTTGATATAACTGGTCGAACATTTAAAGTATCTAACTTATATCCTGAATATAACTGGACTTTCTGAGGGTGAACTGATCTCAATTGGAAAAAAATAGCCGATATAACAATGGGTGGATCTGCATATGCAGCCACGAGTATGAGGGTATCCATAATTGATGCTATGAGCAATTATGGTCATTCACAGAACATGGCGCCATTAAACTTTTACCTTTCTGCAAGAAGAAGCTGATGAGTTGTAAATGGATTAAACGATGGATTAGTTGCCTGACCAATAAGTGATTATGTGAGACTCGTAAAGACAGGAACGGGAGCTTACGAAGTACAGGCACGTACCATAGTAAATTATCGAAATGTGCAAGTAAACGCTCAAGTAATATCAAGCATGGATAGTATTGTGACATACGCTACAAGTCCTGCGGATGGAAATACTACAGGAACAATCTATACTCCAGTTGCTACAAATTATGAATATTTTAGTAACCTAACTGTGTCATGAAGTGTCTGAGTTGGTATCACAAGTCCAACAACCAAGTTACAGGTTGTTGGTGGTATACGTACACTCTGAGGTGGTACATTTGCATGAGCCAATGGTTACACATTCTCATCTCCTGGTGATACGGATGGTGGTATGTTCTCTCCTGCTGATGGGACACTTGTATTTGCAACGAACAATACGGAACGAATAAGAATTGCAAATAATGGAAATGTAGGAATCTGAACTGGTGTAACAACTGCTGCGCGTCTAACTATAGATGGTCAAATAAAGATAACTGGTGGATCTCCATGAGCGGGAAAAATGCTCGTATCAGATGCGACCGGTCTAGCAAGTTGGTCATCTAGTTTTGGTGAAACAGATCCAAAAATTGGGACTCTTACAACCAATTACCTTCCAAAATGGACTGGGAGTACACTGGGAAACTCTCAGATATTTGATAATGGAACCAATATTGGTATCGGAACAAGTACTGGTACAGCAAAACTCACAGTCAATGTAGGTAATGGATGATATCTATGAATTAGAAATTCTGGATCAATCTGATCTCAAATTGATCTCAATTCACAATGAGCATATATCGTGAATAATGGTTGATCAAATGAAATTCTCTGACTTAATACCATAACTGGATGACATATCTCATTCAGGGTTGGAGGAACAGAGAGATTTAGACTCCATTCAACATGAAACGTAGGAATTGGTACGGCGGCACCCGCAGCACGTCTTGCAGTAATATGAGCAACATCTGATAGTACGGCTGCTGCTTTTACGGCGGCTAATACATCATGAACAACACTTATTACCGCAAGAAATGATGGAAATATTGGTATAGGTACTGCCACTCCATGACAGAAACTCGATGTGTCAGGAGGCTCTATCCGTACTACGAATCAGCTCATCTCAACACTTGCCAACGGTACTGCACCTCTTGCAGTAACTTCAACTACACTCAATACGAATCTCAATGCAGATCTCCTCGATGGACTGCACCTCAACTCAACAACAACCAACAATGAGGTCAATAAGATTGTTCGAACTGACTCAAGTGGATTTACAAACTTCGGATGGATCAATACCACAAGTGGGGATGCTGGTACAACGGCACCTACTCGTATCTATGGATCCTATGATAGTTATATCCGCTACTATACACCCACTAACTTCAAGACTGTACTCTCTCTTGTAGATAGAAGCACAGGAACAGTAAACTATATACCTAAGTGGACTCCAGATGGAGATACCATTGGCAACTCTCAGATATTTGATAATGGAACCAATGTTGGTATTGGAACAAGTGCACCATGAGCAATGCTCGATGTCAATGGAACAACTAGATTAAATACAACAGTATTCTGATATAATTGGACTCAATCTAATGGAACAATACAACAATATAAAATTGCCACACTTCCAATCTCAACTGCATCAACATATGATCACATAGTCTTAGAAGGAGTTTTTGATGATAACTGGGGATCTACTAATAAATCATATTATAAGATACTCATGAGCAACCGAAATGGGTTTTCATATAAGTGGGATGTGATGGGGGACGTAAAAAATAATACAAAAATACTTGCATATCAAGAAGCTGACGGATCTGTATCAATTTGGGCAACGTTGACAGGATCAACATACTCAAGTATGTCACTCAATATAACAGAATCTCTTCAGGCTATAACATATCCATCACCAACAAATGCAATACCTACTGGTACCCTTGCATTCGATAGTAGTTCTGTAACCTATAAGCCACAATTTATAGTAAACATGGCTGGCAATGTAGGTATCGGTACATCAACCCCTACTCAAAAGCTTGATGTGGTAGGTTGAGATGCACTAATCAATGGGGTACTAATATGAAAAGGAGGTGGAAATATGGTAGGCAATACTGCAGTTGGTACCGATGCCCTTCTGTCAAATATTACAGGAGTTACCAATACTGCAGTTGGATATCGTGCGATCTACTTGAACACTACTGGACTCGCCAATACTGCAGTTGGAATGTGGTCGCTTCGAAATAACAACACAGGAAGTTCTAATACTGCTATCGGAAAACAAGCAGGAGAGAATCTCACATCATGAGACAACAATATTGCTCTAGGTGCAAATACTAATTTTACATCATCAACAGGTTCTAATCAGCTCAATATTGGTAATTGGATATATGGGAATAATGGAAATATTGGTATTGGAGTAAGTGCACCTCAGACAAAACTGGATATCAACAGAACTGCGGCTATGCCGAATGCTATCAATAGTGATGCGTCAAACTATATAAATACTGCAGGACTAAGGATTGCCACAGCATTTGATGGCGGATGAAATGCTCTATACATGGGTACAAGTGATGTAGCAAATTCAATGACAGCATGGATGCAGGTATGACATCGCAATCCTGCCTGGGCAAGTGCGGCAAGTACTTCAGAACTAATATTACAACCTGTATGAGGTAATGTAGGTATTGGAACGGTTACACCAGGGGTCAAGCTCGACGTATCTGGTGGATCTATCCGTACTACGAATCAGCTCATCTCAACACTTGCCAACGGTACTGCACCTCTTGCAGTAACATCTACCACTCTCAATACCAACCTCAATGCTGATATGGTAGATGGTTATAGCTTTAATCAGGCACTTCTTATTACGAGTGGTCCTACATTTGCCAATTTACTCATAAGTAGTGGTGATGGTAGAGGTGTGTGTTTTTGGTGAAACTGTACTCTCTATAAAATAAGTATGGGTAATACAGCAGAGTATCACTATGGACCAGTAACAGACTATTCTATCAAGAATACTATGAGTGGAGCCACAACTCGTGGATGGACATGGTGAACAAACTGATCCACACCTGTTGCAGCAATCAATATGACAGGAAATATGCAGATAGCTGGACAGATGACTGCAACACAATTCAATGGTACTCTGAATGGCAATGCATCGACAGCAACAGCACTCCAGACAGCGCGCACTATCAATGGTACAAGCTTCAATGGTACAGCAAATATCACACTTCCAACAGTCAATACAAATGGTGATCAGACAATTGGAGGCAATAAGACATTTACTGGAGATATCATAGTAGAGTGACGCATCATCACAGATACGCTTGTTAATCGTACAGTTCAGAATCTCACAGTATCTGGTAGTCTCTTTCCTTATGCTACATCGAGTGCCAAGGATATAGGTGCGACGGGTAATCGTTGGGCTAATCTCTGGCTCTCTGGTAATGCCACTATCTGAGGAACTGTTACTGCTCCTACATTTGTAGGGAATCTCACTGGCAATGCATCGACAGCAACAGCACTCCAGACAGCGCGCACTATCAATGGTACAAGCTTCAATGGTACAGCGAATATAGAACTTACTCGTATCGGATCTAAGTGAACAATAGCAGCAAGTACTGGACGTACCGTTCCTGATACTGGCATCTACACATACAATACAAATGGGGCAAGTCTATGAACACCTACCCCGGGAAGTTACTGGAGTACTATAGGATGGTGAAGGGGGACTCTCTGATCTGCAGAACTTGCTGCGAACTGGACGAGTAGTGGTAATGAGCTCTATTTCCGTAGTCTCCGTGATACGACAGATAATTGGTGGGATTGGAAGAAAATATTCCATACAGGAAATGATGGTGCTGGTTCTACACTCGATGCTGACCTCCTCGATGGTCAACAGGGATCATACTATGCACCTATAGCATCTCCTGCGCTTACTGGTACTCCAACAGCACCAACTGCAGCAAGTGGAACCAATACAACTCAGATTGCAACTACAGCATTCGTCAAAAGTCAGGGATACCTCTCTGGAGAAGTTGATCCACAAGTAGGAACCAATACAACGAATTATCTATCAAAGTGGAATGGAAGTGCTCTTGTGACATCAGGAATATTTGATAATGGAACCAATGTTGGTATCGGTGAGAACAATCCTGATTATAGACTCACACTCACTGCTCCAAGTGTGACCGGGAGTCAACTCAATCTCCGAAGTAGTCGTAGTGCCATCCTTTTAGGCAATACTATTGGTGGGATAGTCTTCACTTCGAACGACACTAACCTCACCGCACCAGGACTCGAAGTAGCGTCAATCAAGGCAGTAGCAGCAATAGGACACTCTGCAGCGAATCTCTCAACAGAACTCGTGTTCAACACAACGTCATGAACAGGAGCAGTTGAGGCGATGCGCATACGAGAAGATGGTAATGTTGGTATCGGGGTAGTCAATCCATTGACAAGACTCGATGTACTCTGAGATATCAGAGTTGATTGACTCACTATCGGTAAGTGAAGTGGTAGTATCATATCCAATACTGCCATAGGTCGCCTCGTACTGGCTGCCAATACGACGGGAATCGCCAATACAGGAATCGGTAATACGGCGCTCGATGCCAATACAACGGGAATCAGCAATATTGCCATAGGTGCAAACTCACTGACAGACAACACGATAGGTAATAACAATGTTGGTATTGGTGTTGGCGCCCTTGGGAATAATATCACAGGAGAATCTAATGTGGCACTATGAACTCAATCACTCACTACACATACAGTCTGAACTCAGAACACTGCTCTCGGTTATAGAGCAGCATGGAACCAGAGCGCATGAGACAATAATATAGCAATAGGATACAATGTAAGCCTACCGAGTCTAACTTCGTCTAATCAACTCAACATCGGTAACTGGATATATGGTACTGGTGGCAATATCGGTATCGGTACTGGAACCAACCTCACAGCCAAGCTCACTGTTGAGGGTAAGATGAAGATTGTCGATGGGACACAGTGAGGTGGTAAGATACTCACATCGGATGCCGATGGTCTCGCATCATGGTCAGAAGCACCTGCAGACCTCCCTATCGGTACAGTAATGGCATTCAACGATGTAGCGTGTCCTGCATGATGGGCAGTTGCTGATGGTACATCTGGTACTCCAGACCTCCGTGGTGAGTTCGTCCGTGGTCTCGATATGGGACGTGGTATAGATACTGGCCGTATATTGGGAAGTAGTCAGAGTGGTACATATACATTACAAAAAGTAATTGAATGGGCTGGAAACGATGTCGCCCAAACAACAGCAGTACAATATGGTTTATGATTAGCATATGCATCAGCAGACACTGAGGCTACTGCATCATGAATAAATACTCCTATCGGAGCAAAGGTACCAAATGGTGGTACATATACTGTGTGACAGTCAAATAATATTGCATTATGATGATTCTATAGTACTCATGCAAGTGGGGAAATAAACGGTCGTTGGATTAGTTACCGTCCTCGCAACGTCGCACTCCTCTATTGTATGAAGATGACGACCAATGCTTCTCCAGGAGACCCAACTACATGGCAGAATCTCTCTGGTACATCAAGTGGTAATGTAAGCCTTGCAACAACAGGTAATGTCGGTGTCGGTACCAATACTCCAACAGAGAAGCTCGAAGTAGCAGGAAGTATCAAGATAGTAGATGGTAACCAATGATCAGGCAAGGTACTCGTATCTGATAGTGTTGGTAAAGGCACATGGCAAGATATGCCAGGTGATCTCCCTATTGGTACAGTGATGGCATTTAACGATGTAGCATGTCCATCATGATGGGTCATAGCAGATGGTACATCAGGAACTCCTGATCTCCGTGGTGAATTCGTACGTGGTCTTGATATGGGTAGATGAGTAGATACTGGGCGTGTACTCGGAACTGCTCAAGAATGAAGTATTTATTACGGATTCCCTGATGCTACACCAGCTTGGAGTATGACAGAACTTAGTAGAAATTCTCTTACAACTCTATGATGGGAACCTATTACTTGATCTAAGGCTATTACATATAGAAACACTGGAACAGCAACAGCAAATACATCTTATACATTAACTGGAGCTAATGCTGCAATGGTACGTTCTCGCAACGTCGCACTCCTCTACTGTATGAAGGTTACAGTGGCAGCACCAGAACTCTCGAATAACGTCACCTGGATGAATGTTGATGGTACATCGAGTGGACGTGTATCACTCGCCACAACTGGCAATGTTGGTATTGGTACTGCCACCCCAACGGAGAAGCTCGAAGTAGCAGGAAATGTGAAAATAATAGGAAATGTGGAGATAATAGATGGCTACCAGTGAGCTGGTAAAGTGCTCGTATCAGATAATGGTGGTAAGGGTACGTGGCAAGAGATGCCAGGTGACCTGCCTACCGGCTCTATCATGGCATTCAACTCTGAATCATGTCCAGCATGATGGGTCATGGCAGATGGTACTCCGGGAACCCCTGACCTCCGTGGTGAGTTCGTGCGTGGTCTCGATATGGGACGTAGTATAGATACTGGACGCACTCTTGCATCTGCACAGGATCAAGATTGGAAGGGATTCTACATGCGAAATACAGTTCAGAATGGAACAGCATATGCACATGAAAATGTAAATATGGGGAAATCTACCACCGCCTATGTCTGAAACATCTTTGCTGGTTATTGGTCATCACCAAGTGCGGCAATAGGTGCAAAATGGGACGACACATCCGAGATACGTCCTCGCAATGTCGCACTCCTCTACTGTATGAAGATATCAGCTTCGCCAGCAACAGAGAGCAATAGTGGGACATGGATGAATATAGATGGTACATCGAGTGGTCGTGTAATACTTGCAACAACTGGTAATGTCGGTATTGGTACGGTGAATCCAACGAGCAAATTTGAAACAACTGGAGGAGATTTCAAGATGTCAGATGCATGAACAATTGACACCAATGCTGTCAGACTCTTCTCAAGTGCTGGTAATCTCTACCTCCAGAACGGTGGAGGGAACAATATATATTTCCGTAGCAAGACTGCGACGAACACGATGACTCTCAGTAATTCTGGAACACTCACTGTAGTAGGTTCTATCTATGCCAATGCATTCTACTATAACTCTGATATATTCCTGAAGAAAAACATCAAAAAACTTGAGTCTTCTCTTGAAAAAATCCAGAAACTCAATGGATATTCATTTGACTGGAAGAAGACTGGAAAATCAGATATTGGTGTCATAGCCCAGGAGGTCGAGAAGGTATTCCCTGCTCTTGTCGGAGAGACTACAGATGAGTCAGGTGAGATTCGCAAGACTGTACAGTATGGTAATCTCATTGCCCCTATCATAGAGGCAATCAAGGAACTCGCATCACAAGTAAAGTCACTCCATACACTCATTGAAGAGCAACAATTAGAGATACGAAAACTCCAAACAGAAAATGCAGAACTCCGTGGACGCATAGAAGCTATAGAAAAGGCTTTATCAACTAATAAGCAATAATTATTCACATGTTCAAATCCGCCTCACACAAGTATAGTGCAGTAACACTTGCCATCATATTGATATCTGCTAGTATAGTGTACTCTCTCTGAATACAGAATGAGTGATACAGGGTAGATAATTGAGCTACAGAGCCAGTGAAGGTACATGGCGAGTGTAAGCTCGTGACTTCTTCATGAGGCGGTAATGTATTCGTCCCTACTAAGAATATTGATGAGTGGAGCAACTTCAAGAACAATGCTCCTCCTTGAGTGAGTACAGTAGGCTGTCCATGTGCTGTTGGTTGAACTGAGACGACACAGACGATTAGCTGAACAGTCTGGAAGATTCATACATTCACTGGTGCCGGGAATTTTCTCGTGAACTGTCCATGACTCATAGCAGAGTATCTACTAGTCTGAGGGGGAGGTGGAGGTGGGTGACGTGGAGGTGGAGGAGGAGGTGGAGGTGCATTAGAATGAGCAACAACCTTATCTGATGGTACTTTTCCAATAGTTATATGATGAGGGGGTGGCGGATGTAAAAAGATTGTTGGGGTAAATTCCCCTGGTTGTTCACCTTATCCAACAAACTGATTAAACACTACGGCAATGTGATTTACTGCTATTGGATGAGGTCTTGGATGATGGTATATTGGATGAGATGGTGGCAATTGAGGGGCTGGTGGTGGTAGATGAGCCCGTGTAGTCTGAGAGTCGAATCTTGCAAGAGCAGCATGAACACCATGACAATGATATGATGGAGGTGGAACTAGTGGTGCTGCTGGAGGTGGGGGTGGGGGTGCTGGAGGTCTTGGCGGACATAGTGTAGACTCTGGTAATGGTATA